>QBMS01000066.1 GCA_003249095.1 Snowella sp. | reverse complement strand
GTATTATACGTTTCTGAATATAGTGACTCACATTTTTGACAGATAAATATTTTTCTCTCTCCATTATTTTTCGTTTTGTAATGAGAATGAATTTTCACTTCCTCGCTGTGACAATGAGGACAGTCTCGTTTAAATAATTCTTTTTCTTTCCCATTGCAAAATATAGAATCATTAAACTCTTGGATTGGCTTTATCTTTTGGATTGACATACTCTCTCTCCTTTTTTTACCGATTTATTTATAGTATTATTACCCTTAACACCCCTGTAAAGTTATAACCATTACTTCCAAGCTTATATTTGCTTCTTTGTTTCTCTAATCCTTTGCCCAGTAATCCTTTCTGCCTTTAATCAGGCTGAACCATTGCCCTGTTCATAAACCTAGTGATAAACCTAGATTTGGTGTTTTTAGGGATATTTATCTCAATCAAAGTAACGGACAACTGGAACTTTTTGAAACAGGAGAAAATTTTCGAGAAAATGATTCTATCTATGCCATTTTACTCTATGGCCCCTCTCAAGCTTATATCCCATCATTTGTCAGAGTTGCCTTTCCATGTCGTCATTGGTCTAAATATATTGAATCGATTGATTTACTAAAAAAATATCCAGGAATAATTCATCAAGTTGCTCCTATCGAAGAAATGCAAGAACCTTCCATTGAGAAACTACCTGAAGAAAATATTCCACAACCTCAAAAGCCAGGAATTCGTCGTCTCCCCAAACAAGCAGGAGGACAAATGGAATGAAAAGAACACCAGGATACCTTGGAGAACACTTAAAAAGAGCAAGAATTGCGAGAAAAATGACTGCTACCTCATTAGCAGAACAGTTGGGTTTGACAAAATCCGCTATTTCAAGTTATGAAACTGGTTCCAAATCACCAAGTCCAGAAATAGCTGAAAAAATTTGTGAAATTCTAAATTTTCCAATGTCATTTTTTCTGCAAGGGAAAAAGATTGATCTTGACGTTGAAACTCTATCTTTTTATCGCTCTGGAAGTTCTGCGACTAAATTAGCGCGTGAAATGGCCAATGAAAAGTTTCGATGGTTGTTAAATTTAACTTTTTTACTGGAAACATTTATTGAATTTCCACCTCTTAATTTTCCATATATTGAATGTCCAACTGATCCTGATAAAATATCTAATGAATTTATTGAGGAGGTTGCTACTAGAGTTCGCCGTTTCTGGAGCCTTCGTGATGGCCCGATCAGTAATGCTGTTTGGCTATTAGAAAATAATGGCGTTATAATCATTCGGCGATCATTAGAATCAGCACATATTGACGCTTTTTCTGATTGGATACACGAGCGTCCTTATATTGTTCTGAGTAATGAAAAACAATGTGCTGTTCGCTCAAGATTTGATTTGGGACATGAACTTGGACATCTTATCCTTCATAGAAATATTCCTAGAGAGGTAAAAGAAAACTCAGATTATTCTGACATAATTGAAAACCAAGCTAATCGTTTTGCAGGAGCGTTTCATTTTCCTGAAATCTCGTTTGCTCAAGAGGTTATAACTCCTAGCTTAGAAAAGTTTCGTCTTCTTAAAAAAAGATGGAAATTGTCTATTGGTATGATGATTTATCGAGCAATAGACTTAAAAATTATTAGTTTAGAAAAAGCTCAACTTTTTTGGAGAAATTATGCGCGACGAGGATGGAAAAGAACTGAGCCTTACGATGATGTTATCGAATTAGAAATTCCAAAATTAATCCAAGATGCAGTTGAAATTGCTATTGATCAAGGGATACTTTCACCATCTGATATACATGATGAATTAGCACTCTATTTTTCAGATATTGAAGATTGTGCTGGTTTACCTAGTAATTTCTTCGAGCATAAAATTCCCTCAGTAATTAAGCTTACTCCTCGGCTTAAATCAAACAGTGAACCAATGCAATATAATCAACTCGCAGAAGTTTTAACTTTGAATTTTTCAAGATGATCTTGCTGGTATTTAGACTTATGATAGCCTTATTTACCAATCGGAAATCCTAACCAATTATACAAATCGGCAAACTCACCAAAATCCAATAGAGCTTCCCGCCAATCCTCCAATTGCTCAAGCATCAAACTATCAATCCAATCACTTGAAGGCAGTGATCATCAATATTGCCGAAACGATTAGATAAAAGACGCAGAACTAACCGAACTTCACCTTCCTTGCGGCCTTCTTGTTTAGTCTCTTGATAGACTCTTGTTTGCTTAATATCACTCAGTAAAAATATCGCTTGAATTTCCTCGCGGGTTAATTAACATTAGGTTCTATTATGTGTCGAAACCCACATTTCGTAGTTACTGTTAGTAGTGTTGCAGACCACTTATACACCCCCACAAGTGGTGTAGTTCACTGATTCAGATTACTAGTAACGGTGTAGTACAAATGTATTACTCTATCTGTAGAGTCGATCTGCGGAATGTCGGGTCGAAAAGCTTCGGTGATCGCCTATTCCGAAAACGAATGAGATGTTATTTTACACTACTCACATGATGATAAATTAATCTTAGTTGAAATTTTAGACTTTCGCCGTTTAATTTCCACCGAAACCATTAGTGAATTATTGACCGCCTAATACCTTAATTATTTTCAAGTCAGTAGCGATCGCAACTTAAAGATTTAGAACGCGATCGCCTCCTATTCTTTGAAAATAAGTACTTCCCAGATTCATTTAAAATTTTAAAAACAAAAGGAATATTTTAAACTTTTAGCAGAATAAAACGCAACAATTTATCGTAAAGTTTCCGCAAAATCCTTAACCTGATTTAATTTTTCCTCACTGAGTTCATCCAATAACCCTAAAAGTTGCGCTCGAATTCCAACCGTTTCCCTCGCTGGTTTTACAAAACTAATTTGCTGAGGATAAAGCGTAATTACAGCGATCGTTTCAACAAAAGCATTAGAACTATTTGAGTGACTAATAATCAATTCCCCCTCTTGATTATATTCAACCCAATTTCCAAATAATTCTACTTCATAGGCTTCACCATCGTTATAAATCTCGACAATCACACCAATAGTATCAATCGGCACAATATCACCATTTGCAAGGGGAATTACCTCGATAGTTTTAACCGTATCAAACAAATTAAAAGACTTCATATTTACCTCTTCTGATGATTAGGTATCGCAGTAATAAAACGAGCAATCTTAGCTTCAAAAGGAACAAGCCAAATAGTTAAAATTGATTGCGAACGACCCAAGGGGGTGTCTATTTGAATAATCGCAACTAGGCGATCGCCATAGGGATGCATACCTTGAGGTTTAAGTTTTTCAACAGTAATTTCATCTAAAATAGCTTTGCGAATCTCCTCTGCTGATCGAAATCCCAAAATATTCTGCCAGTAATTACGTTTATCACCTCCTTTCCCAGGTTCAGCAACACGAGTGAGTAAATATTCAGCCTTAGCCAGTGGAAAATCTAATGATATTGGTGTAATCATTTTTCTGGATTTTTCGACACCCTGGTATTCCGAAAAACCAAAGTACCGCCCATCACTTCAGGATCGGAATGAATCGGACTAGGAGTTAAAACTGTCATTTGTAGTCTCCGTTAATTGGAAAAAACGAAATTATTGCTATTTTACTAGAAAAAACGCGATCGCCCTTGATCGTTTCAATTTAAAAACGCGATCGCTATCAAATAGGAAAGCTTGTTGAATCCTGTCTAACAGCCCACTCAATTAATGCCAATATAAACTTCTGATCCCCTATTCCTCTTTTTGCAGAAGCCACTTTTACTGCGTCGAGCAACTCAGGAGAAAGTTGTATGCTTATCGTTTCTTCATGAGCAGGAAACTCGAAAGATACTGGTGTGAAGTTTGCTTGAAAGTTTTCTGGAGTCAAGTATTCAGAAAGATCAGCCGAAAGAAGAGATTCAGCTTCCTCATCACTCATCATTTTGGGTAAAATTCTTTTCATAGTTTCGAGTCTCTTTTTTGTGCATATATCGAGCAGAAATAGGTCTAATAAGATTGCTTCGTATCGTGAAAACGACAAACATAGGTTTTCCGTCTAACGAGTAACCTACCGCAAGAAATCGCTCTTCTTCTCCAGAATGTTTGAGATCGGGCGCAACAAATATTTTACTCCGAAAAAAAAGTATCAAAATGCGAATCGTCGATCTAATCATTTCCGATTAAAACGGCGATCGCCATTAACATTTTTTTATAACCATCCGATGATCATTCCAGTTAATAAAATAAAACCCAACCAAACATTTTGTCCAAAAATTTGACCATAGGTAAACGTAGGAATATCGGGTTGACTAAGACGAATATATTGGATTCCCCAACCGACGATCGCGATCGCTAAACTAATCCAATAAAGAATATTTAACGGCAAAATTGTACCGAGATAAATAAGTGAACCAATGGTCGCAGCAAAAAAGATTCCCACCGCTTCCCCCACATATTTACCGAAAAAAATCGCACTCGAATTAATACCAATGCGGAGATCATCTTCCCGATCCGCGATCGCGTAAACCGTATCAAATCCCAATGTCCAAAAAATCGTCGCACCCCATAAAACCCAGGTAGCAGGTTCGAGGGAATTGCTAACGGCTGACCAACTAATTAAAACCGCAAAACCCCAGGCAATGGATAACACCAATTGGGGAACAGGAAATACTCGTTTGGCGAGGGGATAACCGACAATCACGGGAACCGCCGCGACACAAAGCCAAAAACTGAGGGTATTGAGATAAAAAGCTAAAATTGCCGCGCAAATGAGAGAAATGATTGCAATGCCAATTCCCACCTTCACCGATAAAGCACGGGCGGCAATGGGACGGTTTTTCGTGCGCTCCACCTGGGGATCAATATCCCGATCCCAAAGATCATTCACCACACAACCCAAACCACTGGTTGCGAGGGTTCCTAAAATAATAATTCCGACCAAGGGCAAGGGAGGTGAACCTTTCGCGGCTAAAACCACTGCCCAAAGTGCGGGAATCATCAAAATTAATCGACCTGCGGGTTTATCCCAACGGAGCAGGCGGATAATCGTTAACCAAGTGGGTTCTGTGGGGGATTGAGCGACCATAACGTTTCCTAAAAATTATGTAAATTCACCATACCGCAAAAGCGTTTAGAATACTTCTAAATCTCTCTTTTTCTGATTATCATTCTTTATTTTCAATTTTTCAATGGATAAATTTAGAATTACCAACATTCTCAAGCAACAGTCTTTGGTTAATCAGATGATTTTTCAGCAGGCAAAGACAAAAAAAATTATTTTTAACCGTTTAGAAACAATTTTAAAATTAGAAGTTGCGGAAATAAACGAGCTTTGTCAAAAAAATCGAGTTACCCCTGCCGATCTGCCCGCTCCTTCCCGTGCGGCCTATGCCTGGATGTGTTTTTTGACTGATGAGGAGAATCTCCGTCGTCATTGTCAAGTGGTCGATCGCGCCTTAGAAATTGCAGATAGCATTACAAAATCTCATTCCCCCAAATCCTCTTCCTTATTGATTGAACTCGTCCACTGTTCTGCGGTGTATAAAGCCAAAATAACACCCCAATTGACCCATATTCAACTGAGTGAAGGATTTATTGCTGCCGAAAAGGAGCTAATTCGGTCTGTTATGGAATCTGTTCTGATTCAACAAACCCCAGAAACGAAAAACCTGATTCGTCGCTTTGCTAATTCGGAAGCCTATCGTGAAATTATTTTGGAGCTTGACCTGATTGCTCAAGTTTTTTCGGAAAATGCCCAGGGCAATCATTACAATTTGGACGAATTATTTACGGTGGTCAGTCAGGAATATTTAAACTCATCTTTTGTGAAACCCCGACTTTGTTGGAATTCAATTTTAACAACTCGTAAATTAGGCCATTACGAAAGCGCGAGAGACCGAGTTGTTCTCAGCCCTAGTTTGGATCGCAAAGATATTCCCCATTTTGTGGTGGAATTTGTGCTATATCACGAATTATTGCACAAGCATCATGGGGTAGAATGGCTTAAGGGTAAACGCATGGTACATACCCCCGCATTTCGTCGGAGTGAAAAAAAGTTCCGTTTCTACGATCAGGCGATCGCGTTTTTAAAGCAAATGGGAACGGAAGAGTGGTTTTAAGAAAAAAAGGCTGATCAGCCTTCCCAGAATTGTTTACACTATTGAGTAATTAGTCGCCGACTTTGTGACCCATTCACTGCATTTTGAAAGTGCGGAATTGATCGGAGTATCTGCTAAAATCTGGAAAGCTTTTATTACCTTGAGCCATGACAGCAACTCGCGCCAGAATCGCCTTAGACGCAATGGGAGGAGACCACGCCCCCGATGAAATTATTGCGGGAGCCATCCGTGCTAGTGAAGAATTAGACGTGGAAGTTCTCCTGGTGGGCGATCGCGTACAAATCGAGACCTATCTCAAGCACCATCCCGCCAGTCCCCAAAATCTAGAAATTGTGGATGCAGAAGGGGTCATTTCAATGGACGAAGAACCTTTGACAGCCCTACGTCGCAAACCCAAAGCGTCCATTAATGTGGCGATGGAGTTAGTCAAAAAAAATCGGGCAGATGCCGTCGTTTCGGCGGGTCATTCAGGGGCAGCAATGGCGGCGGCTCTATTGCGCTTAGGACGGCTCAAAGGCATTGATCGGCCCGCGATCGGGACGGTTTTTCCCACATTACTGGCGGATAAATCAGTCATCGTTCTAGATGTGGGCGCGAATGTGGACTGTAAGCCCAAGTATTTAGAACAATTTGCCCTCATGGGAACGGTTTATAGTAAATACGTCATGGGAACGGAAGACCCCAAGGTGGGACTGCTCAATATTGGGGAAGAACCGACCAAGGGAAATGATTTAGCCCTCCAGACCTACGAAAGATTAGAAGCCAATCCCCACATTCCCTTTATTGGCAACGCTGAAGGTAGGGATGTTTTGTCGGGAAATTTTGATGTGATTGTTTGTGATGGCTTTGTAGGAAATGTGGTTCTTAAGTTTGCGGAAGCCGTGGGAGAAATTGTTCTCAGCATTATGAAAGAAGAATTGCCCCAGGGATGGCGGGGAATGCTAGGAACAGCCATCCTCAAACCCAATCTCAAAAACCTCAAACAACGCATTGACCATGCCGAACATGGGGGAGCCTTATTGTTTGGAGTGGACGGGATCTGTATTATTAGTCATGGGAGTTCCCGCGCACCTTCTATCTTTAATGCCGTTCGTTTGGCCAAAGAGGCTTTTGATAATCAAGTCTCAACCCGAATTCAAGCTTGGACGGAAGACGCTATGAACCCAGAAGCGACAAGCGTAACCAACAGTGAGCGATAGACCTTGGATTTTGGTCTTATCCTTGCTTTATTGCCATCACAAGGGAGAAATTGATTGAATAGCGTTGGGATAGGTATTACCATTATCGGCAGTGGTTCAGCGACGGCGAATCAGATTTTGACGAATGACGATCTGAGCGAGATAGTAGAAACCTCGGATGAGTGGATTCAAAGTCGCACAGGAATGCGGGAACGTCATATTTGTTCTGCCGATGATTCCCTGGCCAATCTGGCCACTCAAGCGGGAATGCGGGCCTTAGAAATGGCGGGATTAGCTCCAACGGATCTGGATTTAATTATTCTGGCGACTTCTACCCCCGATGATTTATTTGGCACCGCGGTTAAGGTTCAATCTCAATTGGGCGCGACCAGGGCAATGGCGTTTGATCTCACAGCCGCCTGTTCGGGTTTTGTGGTGGGATTGGTGACGGCTTCCCAATTTATCCGTACAGGAGTTTACCGCAATGTTCTCTTAATAGGAGGAGATATTCTCTCTCGTTGGGTGGATTGGAGCGATCGCGCTACCTGTGTTTTGTTTGGAGACGGGGCGGGGGCAGTGGTTTTACAGGGAAATGACGAGAGCGATCGCCTCTTAGGATTTGAAATGTATAGTGATGGCAGTCTTAATCATTGCTTAAATTTGGCCTATCAGGGAGAAACGAAAAATTTAACGACGGAAAAATCCGTTGGTCAGGGAAACTATCAACCCATTACCATGAATGGTCGGGAAGTGTATCGCTTTGCAGTGGCAAAAGTGCCAGAAGTGATTGAAAAAGTGTTATTTAAGGCGAATATCACTACCGAAGATATTGATTGGCTCATTCTCCACCAGGCAAATCAACGCATTATGGATTCCGTTAGCGATCGCCTCAAGATCCCTTCAGAAAAAGTGATTAGTAATGTGGCGAAATACGGTAATACCTCAGCAGGTTCCATCCCCATTGCCCTCGATGAAGCGGTAAGAGCAGGAAAAATTAAAACGGGAGATTTAGTTGTCGCCTCTGGTTTTGGGGCAGGATTAACCTGGGGCGCAACAGCCTTTCGTTGGGGTTAAAAAAACGCGATCGCGTCCTCAAACTTTTGCTGTGTTAGGATTCAAAGAAAAAGAGGATCGTCCCTGATGCTGGCTACTTCTCTCTCGTCACTTTACGAAAAAGACTATGTTGAATGGTTAGACCTGACTCTTGCCCAACTTCAAAATCATGACCTCGAAGATTTAGACTGGACGCATTTAATTGAGGAGGTAGAAGCGTTGGGAAGTGAACAACGTCATAAAGTCGAAAGTTATTTGCTGAAACTACTGATCCATCTTCTCCTTTATCAATATTGGGAAACTGAAAAAGCTTGGTCGGATAGGGGTTGGAAAAATGAAATTGATAACTTCAGGTTAGAACTCGATTTATTGCTTGAATCTAAAGTTCTGTATAACTATTTACTAACCGTTGTGGATAAAAATTATCAAAAAGCACGAAAAAATGCGATTCGGAAATCCCAGCTATCTGCCGATCTCTTTCCCCTCAATTGTCCCTATCGAGTTGAACAAATTCTTGACCCTGATTGGCTCCCATAAAAATCTGCTTGAGCCGCCGATCGCCATCCACTCAAAAATATGAGCGCGATCGCGACGGAAAAGCTACCTATATTGTCGTTATTCCTTCCTTTGATAATCCTATTGCTTAAGAGTTAGCCCTTGCTCTTGGGTTGTTAGATTTTCCAGTTCTTCCCCAAAATCAATGTAGGAATAACCCGTTTTTTGATCCGTTAGGGAGTCTTTATATTTTGAATAAAGGGCTAATCCTGGGATCTCCCTCTCAAAATCCTTGGGTTGCCAATGGGTTTCAGGGCGGTGTTCCCTGCGAATTTCTTGCATTACTCTGTAGGGTTTATACCACTGACGCATGACTTGAATTAATTGCTGAAATTTATTAAAAGAATCTTGGTAACGATAGATTAAAGCAATATATTGAATCATGCGGGCGTAGATGTCGGGACTACGTTTTTTTTCTGTTAAACCAATAATTTCCGCGATCGCTTCAAAGTCATCATAATTCGCCATAACTAAATAAGTTACTGTTTTTAAATCTTCTACTTCTTTACCATTTAAACTATTAATTAACTCGGAAATTCTTCTTAGGTTAGAAAAATCGTCCAGGTGTAACGCCTTAAATTTAACCAATAATTTCAAGGCAAAAGGAGAATCCGCTAATTCACTAATGGCTTTAGTATAGGCTTCTAAGGTTGTTCTGCCTTCTTCCGTTTTAACCTGGGGTAAAACCTCTGCCAACTTATTTTGAATATTTATTCTTAAGTATTGAGCATCAGGATCTTCTTGGAGTTGAGTATAGGTGTAGTGATAAAATTCTTGCTGTTTACTTCCCTGGGAACTTAATTCAATTTGATGAATCGTGATATAGCTACTTTGGGCTTGGAGAGCGGCTTGGAGGAGGTCAATATTTCCTTGTAAACCATCATATTCACCGATATTATTACTCAAACAAAATTGAATTTTTGCAAACAATAAAAATTCCCGTTGACCAAATTTTTCGTTATCGATTCTCAGAGCTAATTTTGCCAATCCCTCGACTTCTTTTAGGGCCTTGTTATAGAGAAATAAATTACTGTCCGAGATGGTTTCTTTTCCCTGACCAATTTTTTCAAGAAATTTTCGGTAGAGGCCCTCTTCCCCTGCCACCAACTCATAGACTTTCAGATGAGCATCAGCCGCTTTCAGCCAAACTAACCCTACACCGAAGACAACGATCGCAATGACACCACTATAATCATTCAGATAATTCGTTAAAGTATTTTCCGTATCGCTAACGGTTCCTACGGTAGCAGATTTTATTTTAGGTATTGTTCCATTGGGTAATGCCCCATCAAAGGTGCCATATTTATCGTAATGTTGAATTAACTTGTCAGACTGGAATTTATTGAGCGTACCGTTAAGTTCCGCGCCAGGAACAACCCCTTCATAGCGTTCCTTCATTTTTTCATTAAGAGGGTTGACTGTCTCTTGAATGATTTGATTGGGATTGACTCCTTTTTTTAATTTTTCCCTGATGGGACTCAGCAATTGACGAGTCTCACTATTTTTACCGTTGGGAGTCGTTGATTTGTTTTCTGGGGTAGGCATGGTCTATGGCGATCCTAGAGCGGAAGAACGATTCATCCTTAGATTCAGCTTGGAGGTTTTTACTTTCATACAATCCAAGGTATCGGGGATTTCTTTTTTCTACCATAAACTGATTTACCTTACAAAGTTACTTCCGTCAAAAAAGATCCTACTAAAAGTAAGGTGTTTTAGGTTTGGTATCAAATGTACTTGACAAAAAGCAAGGAACTTTACTTTTTTTTGAGTTTTGCTCGGAGGGGGCGATCGCTGGCTCTTGATCGTGCCAAAATAAATCTTGCGGAAGTAAAAAAGATGGTAATTGCTCTGGCTGATGCTGTTAGAGTAGGGAAGAATATTGTTTAATGATCTAGTAATTTTCGGCATAAAATTATTGTAAATTTTCGATTTAAAAATATTTAAGACAAATTAATAATGAATCAATATTATCAAAAGTCACGAAAAGTAACACGAAAAATTATCTTGATTTTAGGATTAATTTTTACCCTATTAATGATGACGAAAATGCCAACAGTCGGAGCGACTAAAACAGAAATTCTTTGGGATACCTGGGGAGTTCCCCATATTGAAGCAAAGGATAATCAAGCCCTATTTCGAGCCTTTGGTTGGGCGCAGACCCACAGTCATGGCAATTTAATACTGAAACTCTACGGTCAAGCTAGGGGAAGGGCGGCAGAATATTGGGGAATTAATGAGTTATCAACGGATCAGTTTGTGCAAACGATGGGAATTCCCCAACGGGCAGTCAGTTGGTATCAGGAACAAAGCCCAGAAATGAAAAAATATTTAGAGGCTTTTGCGGAGGGAATTAATCAATATGTCGAACAACATCCCCAGGAAATTGATCAATCCCTAAAGGTTGTTTTACCTGTTACGGGAGTGGATGTTTTAGCCCATGTGCAACGGGTGTTATATTTTCAATTTTTAACCAATTCCCAACAGGTTGAATCGTTAAAACTGACTAGACCTAATGCAGGATCGAATGCCTGGGCGATCGCCCCCAAAAAATCAGCGTCAGGCAAGGCCATGTTATTGGCCAATCCCCACTTACCCTGGGCGGATTCTTTTTTGTTCTATGAAGCTCAATTACGTGCGCCTGGACTGGATCTCTATGGAGCCGCTTTGGTGGGAATGCCCATGCTTGCGATCGCCTTCAATGACCAGTTGGGCTGGACGTTAACAGTGAATGATCCCCACAATGTCAATCTCTATGAATTAACGCTCCAGGATCAGGGCTATCTCTGGGACGGAAACGTAAAGGAATTTGAAACTGAAACCCATCGCTTAAAAATTAAGCAAGCGAGCGGCGATTATCAGGAATTGGAATGGGATGTGAAACGTTCTGTACATGGGGTTGTCGTCTCGCAACAGAGCGATCACGCCTATGCCCTGAGAGTGGCGGGTTTGGATCGTCCTCAGGTTATTGAACAATTCTGGGAAATGGGAAAGGCGACTAATTTATCGAGTTTTGAAAAGGCTTGGCAAAAGTTACAAATCCCGATGTTTAATGTGCTTTATGCCGACAAACAAGGAGAAATTTTTTATCTCTACAACGCGATCGCGCCCAAACGTCAGAAAGATTGGTCATTTTGGCGGGAAATCATCGCAGGAAATACGGCTAAAACACTCTGGACGGATTATTTGCCCTACCAAGAGTTACCCAAATTGCGTAATCCCGTCACGGGCTGGTTACAAAATACCAATGATCCCCCCTGGACAAGTACTTTTCCGCCCCAATTAAAGCCCCAAAATTATGCCAAGAATTTAGCAGGATCTTCCCTTGCCGATGCACCCGATATTTTTCGTACTCAACGATCAATTAAATTATTACAGGGAAAGAAAAAAATCAGTTTTGAAGACATGATTAAGGATAAATTTTCGTCCCGATTTGAAATGGCCGATCGCATTCTAGAATTCCTGATTCCAACGGCGAAATTATTAGCGAATCCCCTGGGTTTAGAAGCCGTAAAAGTTTTAAAAAAATGGGATCATCAAGCCAATCCCGATAGTCGCGGAGCCATTTTATTTTCTCTATGGGCATCAACCCTTGGGCAAAATCGTATTTTTTCTAGACCTTGGCAAACAGATGATACCCTCAATACTCCAACAGGTTTGGCCGATATCAATACGGCTCTCGCGGTTTTAGAAGGAGTCGCGGCTCAAATGAAATATCTCTATGGTTCCCTGGATGTTGCTTGGGGAGATGTCGTGAAAATGAAGACAGGAAAATACCAATTCCCTGCTAATGGTGGGCCAGGGGAGTTGGGAAGTTTTCGGGTTTTGGATTTGCAATCCCTTCCAAACGGACAATCCCAAGCGATTTTTGGAGATAGTTTTATTGCCGCGATCGCCTTTTCTGATCCCATTCAAGCTAAGGTTTTGACGGTCTATGGGAATGCCAGCCAACCCCACTCGCCTCATGTCGGCGATCAACTTCCTCTCTATGCTAAAAATCAGTTACGTACCCCTTGGCGATCGCGTCAAGCGATTGAGTCCCATTTAGAATTACGGGAGGTATTTTAAAGTTCAAAATGAGATTTAGATCACAAACTTCCTCAAAATATTTATGATAGGATGGTATGGAATTAAATCTTTGACTTTCTTGATTGTTCTTTTCTCAAAAACAATGATTAACCGTTCCTTTCCCATCTGTTTATTAAAAGATTTTATTGTTATTCAATTAATTTACTAGGGGGATTTTGTGAAAATAGCTCTCTCGAAAAGTATCTTAAAAATTCGCTCCTCTCTCACTTCTTCCCATATTCTTCAAACAACGGTTAATGAGGTTCGCCATTTATTGGGAGGACAGCGAGTGATTATTTCTCGTATTCACTCTGATGGCCATCAACAAGGATTAGTGGAATCGGTCGAAGACCCCTATCCTTCTATGTTGAATAGGGATATTTCTTTAATCTCAGTGGATGTAGCATCCTATCGACAACACCAAGTGGAAGTCATTAATGATATTAATAAGGTTATTTTCAGTGAAGAACAAAGAGCTTTTTTAGCATCATTTCAGATTAAAACTATCGCTAAAATTCCTATTTATATTTATCAATGTCTTTGGGGAAGATTAGATATTCATGATTGTAAATATCCCCGTAACTGGTCAATTACAGAAATAGAATATTTACATAATTTAATTAGTCATGTAGAAGCGGCGATGGAACAGGCGATCACCTTAGAACAATTAAAACAATCCCATCGAGATTTGATGTTTCGGGTTGAGCAAAGAACGATTGAATTACAAGAACGTCAAGAAATAGAAGTGATTCTTCGAGAAAAACAAGAACGTTTGCAATTAGCCCTAGACGCTTCGGGGGACGGCCTTTGGGATTGGAATATTGTAACGGGAGAAATTTATACCAGTCCTCGTTGGTTACAGATGTTGGGGTATGGAAAAAACGATACCCCAAAAAGTATGGAAGCTTGGATTACCCTAATTCATCCCTACGATCGCTTTTGGGTCGTTGATCTTTTACAGAAACATCTTCAGGATCATCAGATTCCCTATCATTTTGATTATCGAGTCTTGGCTAAATCGGGGGAATACGTCTGGATTTCTAATTTTGGTAAGGTCGTTCAGTGGGACAAAGCAGGTCTGCCTGTGCGAATGTCGGGGACTCATCGGGATATCAATGCTCGCAAACAAATCGAAGAAGCTCTACGAAAAAGGGAAGCCCTGCTCATTGATGCTCAACAAGTCGCCCAGATTGGGAATTGGGAATATAATCTGAGGAGCAAAAAAATCACCTGGACGCAACAAATGTATCAAATTTTGGATTGTAATCCGAGTTTGGGTGAACCTAACTATGAAGAAAATTTAGAGCTTTATCTCCCTGAAGATGCAAAAAAATTGCAGGAAATGGTGGACAGGGCGATCGCAACGGGAGAATCCTACGAAATTGTTTTGCGGCATCCTCTGCCTGATGGTGAAATTCGTTATGTTAAAGCGATCGGTCAAATGGAATTTAATGCAGAAGGGCAACCGAGTCGATTGTATGGCACGGTGCAGAATGTGACTCGTCAAGTTTTAGCAGAACAAGCCCTCGAACATCAGTTAAATAAGACCCTACTGTTACAGACATTAACGGATAAGATTCGTCAAAATCTGAATTATGGTGAAATTTTTCAAACAACAGTCGAAGAAATTGGCAGAGTTTTTCAGGTCAATCGTTGTTTATTGCATACGATGACCACGACTCCCCAGCCTTTGGACTTTTCAAATTGTTTATTTGTGACGGAATATTTGAACGGTGATTTTCCCTCTATTCTGTCCTGTCAGCTTCCCGTGCAGAATAATCCTCATCTCGAAAAATTGACTTCCCAGGAAAGGGCGATCGCGTCCAATAATGTCTATCAAGATCCCGCTTTAGAGAATGCGGAGGCTATTCTTCAGGCATTAGAAATAAAATCCATGTTAGGTGTGGGGACTTTTTACCAAGGTGAACTCAATGGTTTAATTATTCTTCACCAATGTGATAATTATCGCTCATGGACAGCAGATGAAATTGAACTGATCGAAGCTGTTGCCGCCCAGGTGGGAATCGCGATCGCCCAGTCCCAATTATTAGAACAGGAAAAACAACGACTCAAGGAACTCGAAAAAACCAACCAAGAACTGATTTTAGCCAAACAAGAAGCGGAAACCGCCAACAAAGCCAAGAGTGAATTTCTTGCTAATATGAGTCATGAAATCCGTACTCCCCTCAATGCGGTACTAGGATTTAGCTATCTTTTGGAAGATTTAATCGAAGATGAAGAAGGTAAGGAATATTTAGAAGCCATCAGTTCAAGCGGTAAAAATTTGCTAGGCTTAATCAACGATGTCTTGGATCTTTCTCGCATTGAGTCAGGTAAGATGATTCTCCAACCAGAAGAGGTTAATCTGCAAGAATTGCTTGAATCCGTTAAACAGACATTTACCTATAGTGCCAAGGAAAAACAACTGGAATTAATTTTTAAGATTGAAGAAAATGTCCCTCTTTTTATTGAAATGGATGGCATTCGTCTGCGTCAAATATTACTCAATTTAGTCGGCAATGCTCTCAAATTCACGGAAGTTGGACAGGTCGTCGTTAATATTTCCGCCTATCCCACCGAATCAAAAAAGGTTAATACAACAGGATTAAAAATTGCGATCGCTGACACAGGAATTGGCATTGCGCCCAGTAGTCAGACCAAAATTTTTGAAGCCTTTACCCAAAATGATGGTCAAAGCACTCGCAAATATGGCGGTACAGGTTTAGGGCTATCCATCACCCAAAGACTGACCCAAATGATGGGAGGACGGATTGAATTAGAAAGTCAGGTCGATCAAGGAAGTACCTTTACGCTATACTTTGGCGACGTGAATATTTGTTCTTCTGATTTCCTTAAATAATCCGATTGCAATCATAAAACACCTTTTTACCCCTGATCAAAAAAGCGGTTTTAGACCGCTCTACAAGTTTTTCTGTTAACAAATTTTAATTATGAAATATGGTTTAGCTTTACATACCACTAGTTCCCAATTAGGTCTTGCTATCAGCAATTTTGACACAGAAACCCGCAGTCAAGTCTGGGATTTAGGTCGGGAATTATCGAATGTTTTACATCAACATCTTGCTGACTTTATCTCCCCCCAAACCTGGGATGCGATCGCCTTTATCGCCGTCGCCCAAGGGCCTGGTAGTTTTACCAGCACTCGCATTGGTTTAGTCACCGCCCGAACCCTGGGACAACAATTAAAGATTCCCGTTTTTGCTTTCTCCAGTTTAGCGATTTTTGCCTGGTCAATCAGAGATCAAGTGAGAATTAATCAACTGATTGCCGTACAAATGTCTGCTACAAAAGAGCAAATTTATGGTGCAATCTATCAAATTTCAGAACAGAAAAAATTAATCACCATTTTACCCGACAGTTTATTAGAACCCGAAGAATGGCAAGAAAAATCAGCGTATTTTGCCCCCAATGAAAACATCTTTATAACCCCTGATCATTTAGGCAATAATGTATCCGATTTATTAAACCTAGCGTATCAAGATTGGCAAGCAGAAATCCGTCCTATCTGGTCAGAAGCATTACCTTTTTATGGAATGTAATCAGACAATAAAAAACCCACCGAAGTGGGTCATCTGATAAACTTACTTAAAGTTAAACAAAAGTTTAAAACTTAGTAACGGCTTTGGGCCTGGTTGGGTTTGTGAACAATAAAGCTCACCGTTTGACACTGTTTGATATTGTCAAATCCAATCACCCGAATGTAGGAATTAGCATACTCAGAGCGGCATTCCCGAACTTCTGATAACACATCCTGGGGAGTGCTAGCACTAAATAAAGGCAACTTCCACATTGTCCAATAGTGGTCAGCAGGCTTGGGATCTTGTTCAAACTCAACCGCAGGAATGTAACCTTGATCCAACAAAAATTGAATTTGTTTGGCAATTTGTTGATCAGTTAAAGGGGGTAAGTAGGAAAGGGTTTCGTAATGATGCTCTTTAGCTAAGGTTTTCATGGTTTACTTTACCTGTTGAATAAAAAACTACGGTTCTGGTGAATCATTCAGATTAAATTCTGAATCGGCGGTCTCAGGGAGTCGGGGAGACTCTAAGGGCGATCGGGTGAGTCGTTCTAGCAAATGCTTGCGATGTTCAATGTTGGCCTGATTAATGCCTGTCTGTACCATTTCGGGTAGGAACTCTAGCACTTGTTCCGCTAGATATTCCCGTACCGTCAAAATGCGTAAAACCATTTCCTTATTTTCTGTCATTAGCTCTTCTAAAAAAGCTTCCCCATTTTGAATATTATGGTTCGCTGTATAATTTCTGAGCCAAAGACTTTGGGGTAAATTGGTTTCTGACAATTCATCCAGAATCGTACAGATGGCTTGGTAGGTCAGGTAACTTTGCAGTACCTTAGCACTGGCTTGGGCTACTTGTTTTGGTTGCATGAACACTCCCCCAATCTTGATAGTGATTAGCGATGCGTGAAATCTTGTTAGTGATTAGTAGAATTAATTACCAGTTTTTTCAAACCATAACTGTTCACTATCCACTATTCCCTATTCACTATCAACCTTTCCCTAATTTAGAGGGTGTCCATTGCTTCAAACTCGAACTTGATTTCTTTCCAAAGTTCACAAGCAGCGGCCAATTCAGGAGACCAACGGCAAGCTTCGCGGATAACGTCGTTACCTTCACGAGCCAGGTTACGACCTTCGTTACGGGCTTGAACACAGGCTTCGAGAGCAACACGGTTTGCAGTTGCACCAGGTGCGTTACCCCAGGGATGGCCCAAGGTTCCACCACCGAATTGTAAGCAGGAATCGTCACCGAAGATTTCAACTAATGCGGGCATATGCCATACGTGGATACCACCAGAGGCAACGGGCATGGTTCCAGGTAAGGAAGCGTAATCTTGGGTAAAGAAAATGCCGCGATCGCGGTCTTCTTCGACGTAATCTTCACGCATCAGGTCAACAAAACCCATCGTGATACCGCGTTCACCTTCTAATTTACCGACAACGGTTCCAGAGTGGAGGTGATCACCACCAGAGAGACGTAAACACTTAGCTAAGACGCGGAAGTGGATACCGTGATTTTTTTGACGGTCAATAACTGCGTGCATAGCGCGGTGAATGTGGAGTAATAAACCCTTTTCACGACAGAATTTAGCCAAGGAAGTATTAACGGTAAAACCACCTGTCAAGAAATCGTGCATGATAATGGGGGTTTTGATTTCAGCCGCAAATGCTGCCCGTGCCATCGCTTCTTCTGAAGTTGCGGCGGTAACGTTCAGGTAGTGACCTTTAACTTCGTTGGTTTCTGCTTGGGCTTTTTCAATGGCTTCTTGTACAAACAGGAAGCGATCGCGCCAACGCATAAAGGGCTGAGAGTTAATATTTTCGTCATCTTTGGTGAAATCTAAACCACCGCGAAGAACTTCATAAACTGCACGACCGTAGTTTTTAGCCGATAAACCCAATTTAGGTTTAATCGTACAACCCAACAAAGGACGACCATATTTATTTAATTTATCCCGCTCAACGGAGATACCGTGAGGAGGGCCTTGGAAGGTTTTGATCAGAGCAACGGGAACGCGGATATCTTCTAAACGCAACGCACGCAATGCTTTAAAACCAAAAACGTTACCAACTAAGGAAGTTAAAATATTGGTGACAGAACCTTCTTCAAATAAATCTAAAGGATAGGCAATAAACGCAAAATATTGATTATCTTCGTTAGGAACGGTTTCGAGATCATAACAACGACCTTTATAACGATCCAAATCGGTCAAACCGTCTGTCCAAACCGTCGTCCAGGTTCCAGTGGAAGACTCAGCCGCAACCGCCGCCGCCGCTTCTTCGGGGGGAACACCAGGTTGGGGAGAAAAACGGAAACAGGCCAAAAGATCGGTATCCTTGGGGGTGTAATCGGGGGTGTAGTAGGTCAGGCGGTAATCTTGTACACCAGCCTTGAAGCCTGCTGATTTAGCTTGTACCATTGAGTCATTCCTCCATAAATTGGCAATTTGAGTTCTCTTTTTATCGGCAAGCGGCGAGGCAAGGCCCACGCTGACCATCGAGAGACTGAATTTTTAATAAATTTTCGTTTGCCAGAAGCCTTTTAAGCGCACTGTCAATTCGACTTATCTCATGTTTCGAGATTTATCTTATCACGCAGGTGAATCCTTTCTTACACCGATCGCCCTTCCTACAACAGATTTTTTGATTACAATTTTAAGACTGTCTGATTAACTTCCCTGATGAATCTCTTTTTGTTTAATGCTTGCTCAGAAAGCCTAGACACTATAAGGGTTAGGCATCCCAATGTCAAGATATTTTTGATTATAGAATTGATAAGTATTATTGCTTATTCGCGCTATTGTTATTCAGAGAGAAGTGCTGGTTTGTCTTGATAAAAATGCTGAATAACTGAAACCTCGATAGAAAAAATCACCAAAATAGAATGAAACAAAATGTTTTTTCCCGTTCTTGCCCAATCCTTGACTGGATTTACCTTTAGCACCTTTAACGCTGTCATTTACACGGTTTGCTTTTTAGTTCCTGGTTTTTTGATGGATGTGACAGTATCTCGATTTTTTTATAAAAAGTCTGAGCAAGTCCCTCTAATTTTGTTACGCTTTCTGACCTTCAGTTGTTTAAATTATTCCCTTTGGATATTTCCCTATCTTCTATTTAGAGACAGAATTATTTTAGAAAATCCTGTTGTCTTAGCTGTTATTTTTCTGGTTGTTATTTTTATTAGTCCTCTCTTTTTAGGATTGATATTCGGACTCGCAAATCAACAACAGTTAGTAGAGCAAGGATTAGCGATCTTAGGTTTCCGAACCTTATCGGGATTTCCTTCAGCATGGGATTATAAATTCGGTCGAATTAATGAGCCGTTATGGGTTTTAGTAACTCTTAAAGATGGAAGTGAGGTAGCAGGTCGTTTCGGGAAGAACTCCTTTGCTTCATCAGAATCATCGGAACGGGATCTTTACATAGAAAGTGTTTATCAGGTTTTAGAGAATGGCCCTTGGCAACCAGTTACGGCAACGTCTGGGATTTTGATCAAAGCAGAAGAAATTCGTTATATTGAATTTTTAAAGGATACTACGGAGGATGTGTGATGTCAGAAGAACAGAAACAAAATGGTGAGTTGGAGTGTGGCGGTTATCAGGCTAAGATTGATAAACCCCCTGGAAAACCCCCAACAGGTGGATCTGCGGTAAAAAAACCGCCAAGTTCAGAGCAAAAAAATTAAAAATTAATTCACAAAAAAGCGATCGCCTCTTACCACATGATAAAAAGCGATCGCCAATTAATAGTTGTCCATTGCAAATGCGATCACCATTTTGTATGAGGTTATCTTTATCAAATATTTTCCTTCTCGCTGAACATTTAAAATTAATCATACTCTGATAAATCTATGTCTGTTTCAAACTCACTTTTTAACTCATAAATTGCCCTATCTATTTGTTGAGAGTTTTGAGAATGATTGATATATTGCTCTTTTGCACGCTTTGCTACTAATTTTGTAAATTCAAAACGATTAAGATATTTTTTTTCACTATTTTCGACAAAAATTGTAGCTTTAGCACTACAACCATTAACGTAAGCTGTGATAGTTATTTTCTTTGTATTATTGAATAAATCTTGGTCTATTAGCAAATTTGCTTGATTTGAAAACTCTCCATTGGGAATAATACTCCCACAATCTGTTTCCCATTGAATATGTTCGTCAATTTTTATCTTTTCTTCAAACTTATCAAAACTATAAACTGTAAACTGGCAGTTTTTGCATACTTTAATTTTTATATAAGATGGCTCAATTTTAATTGAGTGCAATACAGGGAAGTAAGTATCATTATTATCATCTAAATTCTTATCATTACTATTCTTATCATCACTATTGTCGTCTAAATTATTATCTTCTTCTGTAAGCTCATTAATATTTTCTTCCGATTCTTGAATTACTGGCCCTAGAGCTAATAGTTTTTTAGCTTTTATCTTTGTAAAATCTTCAACAGTAACACCTTCAGAAATTTCAATAGAAATATTTAAAATAACTTCAACCTCTTTGATTTCACTACTAGAATCATTAAGGATTAAAATGCCATTTTCGTTAAACTTACCGCCAATAGCTTCTAATTGACCTAATTTTTGCCACTCATACAAACCTGTATTTCTCAATTCAATCGTTAAATAATCGCTCTGGTATTGATCAAGAATTTCGACAGTAAGTTCAAATTTTTCGCCTTCACTAACTTGTCTTGTAGAAGGATAAACTCTCAGACTTCTGGGGACTCCAACGATTTCAATTTTTGCTGAAACAATAATGTTTGCACAAGACAGTTTTAAACATAAATCACCTGATTTTTCCAAGAAACGAACAATGAGTCTTTCTATTTTTGCACTTGTCCATAATAAAAAAGAATCATCACTAAGGTCAAAAATTTCGCCAGATTTTTCTAATCCTCCATTGATGATATTACTAGAATCATCGTCTAAAATTTTGGATTGACTACCCGTATTGTTTTCTATCAAGATTGATTTTAGAATGCGAGCAATTAACTGATTAACAAAATCTTCATTAAAAGAGAGTAAAAAACTACCCAAATATCCTGATAGTCCTAAAGCATAGAAAATTTTACGATAAGTCTCAGGTAGCAACAGGTAATCAGAAGCGATCGCTGTAACAGAAAAATCTCCTTTAGTATTATGATTAGCTGTAAAAAAGCCTGATTGAGTAATTATTCCGCCAGTTGCTTCCCAGGTAATATTCCGTACATCAAAAGCCAAACCATACTGATCAAATCCTTTAACTGTAAATTGTTGACTTTGATCGGGTTTAAGAGAAACTGATTTAGGATTGATAACTAAATTTTTCAGAGTAGAGCGCAGAATTACTTTAGCGACGGTAGAACAACCACAAACGGTTGCTGTAACATTAACCTCGCGCTTACTATAGCCTCCTTTAAAAATCCCTGAAGCATTAATAGAACCCCCCCTACTAGAATGCCATTGAACGGGAAAAAGGTCAAAATCAATATCAATCCTATTATCTGACTGGTCTATTCCAACAACAGAGAATTGATATTTTTCATCAGGTAATAATGAAAGGCACTGGTTCAGTCTAATTATTAGAATGAAATCCTTACAAGACAAGGACTTAAC
>QBMS01000065.1 GCA_003249095.1 Snowella sp. | reverse complement strand
CTTCTGTGAGCCATGAACAAGAATCCCCCGCATTTATGCGTGGGGAGTATGTCAAGAAAATTGATTCGTACTGCTGGCATTACGGTTGATGAATTTTTGTCCGTTATGTGATTTTTATTGTGTCTTTATGTAATCATCTCAAAAATTGTATTTCTATGAAAATTGCTAGTTGGAATGTCAACTCAGTGCGATCGCGTCAACAACATTTATTAGATTGGCTAACTAAAAATCCTGTTGATGTTCTGTGTTTACAAGAAACCAAAGTGATTGATGCCGATTTCCCTAGAAAACCCTTTGAAGATGCAGGTTATCATCTCTATATTTCAGGGCAAAAATCCTATAACGGAGTCGCCTTATTAAGTCGAGAACCTCTCAACGATGTGAGCGCGGGTTTTGAAGCAATTGTGGGAAAAGAGTTGACTGATGACTTAGATGAACAAAAACGGGTCATTACGGGAGTAATTAATAATATCCGCATTGTCAATCTCTATGTTCCTAACGGTTCCTCTGTCGGTAGTGAAAAATATGACTACAAATTAAAATGGCTCAAACTTTTAAAAATCTATTTAGAAATCCTCAGAGCGAGCGACACTCCCGAATTTTGCGTCTGTGGAGATTTTAATATTGCCCTAGAAGCGATCGATATTTATTCCAGCAAGGTAAAAGAGACTGATATTATGGCTTCTCCTGCGGAAAGGTCTGCTTTACAGGAAATTTTGGCAATAGGTTTACAGGATGCGTTTCGGAAATTTACGAAGGAAGGAAAACACTTTAGCTGGTGGGATTATCGCACGGGAGCCTTTAAGCAAAATCGAGGTTGGCGCATTGATCATCATTATTTAACGCCCAAACTCTACGAAAAAGCAGTCAGTTGCATTATTGATACAGAACCCAGAGCCTGGGAAAAACCAAGCGATCACGCCCCTGTCATTGTCGAGTTATCCCTACCTGTTTAGGGGAAATTGTACGTCTTAGGTTAGACAGTCAAAATGCCGTAACGCTTTTAGAATGGGGCATTGAGTGATTTTTTTCTGTCTGTGCCACCTAGACAACTGGACTAAAACATTAAGAAATTTTGCCGATTATTGATTTGTGTGTTAACTTGTGTATGTTGAACATCTACTGAATCCACGCTGAATCATTTTAGGAGGCGTAATACCATGTTCCAAAATCAATCAACCCCCTATCCCTCTACAGTCATTGGTTGATGACGGTCTTTTTGCAGATATATCCTCTACCCAGGGCGAGTTACGGATTGAAATAATTTAACTCAAAGGGTGTGAACAACTTTTATTGCCATTTCCAACACGGTTTTACGACAGAAATCTTTCATTGATAAAGATGTTAGACTTTTCTGCTCTATCCGAAGGTCTATCTACTCTAGTGGATTTATTTTTGTCGCGCTGTTGGGTGATGGCGGGTCACTTTGACCTCAAGCCAAGGAGGTTTGAACTATGAATTTACAAGGAAAAACAGCGTTAGTAACGGGGGCTTCACGGGGAATTGGTCGAGCGATCGCCCTAGAGTTGGCCCAAGCAGGTTTAGAACGTTTAATCATCGTGGCACGGACGCGATCGCATTTAGAGGAGTTGTCCCAGGAAATTACCTATCGCAATGCAGACATTGAGGTTGTCATTCTCCCTCTGGATCTCACCCAGGCGATTGAAGTTAATACCGCGATCGCGAAAACCTGGCGAGATTATGGCCCGATTCATCTATTGGTTAATTGTGCAGGAGTTGCCCATCAACGGCCTTTCTTGCAAGCGCGACTCCCCGATGTCTATCAGGAGATTTCCCTAAACCTGATCGGACTTTATACCATGACGCGCTGTGTGGCTCGGCGGATGGTTTCCCAGGGAGAAGGCACGATTGTCAATGTATCTAGCTTAATGGGGAAAGTCGCGGCTCCCACCATGTCTACCTATTCGGCAACAAAATTCGCTATTTTGGGCTTTAGTGATGCCCTACGGGGAGAATTGGCTCCCCATAATATTCGGGTTGTCACCTTACTCCCCACGTTGACCGATACCGACATGATTCGGGAATTCCAAAAGTTTCGCTGGGTCAGAGCCTTGACTCCCCAACGGGTTGCAAAAACCTTTATTCATGGTCTCCAACGCGATCGCAATGAGATCTTAGTCGGATGGCAGAGTCATGTTGCGGTTTGGTGTCAACGTTTTGCTCCGTGGTTATTGAACCGTATTTTGGTTTTTGCCATGCCCCAATTAGCCTAATTTAATCTCAAAGTCCTCCAGAATTGAGAGATTTAGGGGGCTTTCGACAACTCACAGGAATTGGCTTGAATCCCTTGATTCACTGATTCCTTTTCTTGATTTCTAACTGTCTCCGATTGCGATCACGAAGTTACGTGCGGTATCGCATTTTTCTTAATTCAGGAAGAAGCGATCGCTGTAGCTTTTGTTATCTAATTGAATCAAATTTGTTCGGCAACTATTTTGAGAATTTCCTGAATATCAAGAGGACTGTAATCAACCACGAAGTCTTCGGAACCGTCATGCAAATGATGAGGATAGGTTACAATTTCAGGATGATGAGCTGCATTATCCCATCGTTTAATCAATTGTCCGTCCTCTCGTTGCCAATGGTAACTATATTTAATAACATTTATTTGACCTGATTCTATCGAGAAAAATTCAAACATTTCTAATGAGTTCTTATTGCTTAAGGTAAGACGATATCGCCATAATCCTTTATCAAACTGGCTTTCTTCTCGAATGATGGTCAAGCGAGTCACTACTGGACAAAGCGCAATTACCGACTTAATCCAAGCCAAATAATGATCAGCATTTATCATACGGCTTGTTGTAATTTACTGATCTTTTCTAAAATATCTTTACGCAACTGACATAAACTGAACCACTCAAAAAAGTCTATTTCATCTCCTAATTTTCCTGAGTTAAATTGAGTTTCAAAGTCTTGGGAATTAAGTTTATATTTTTGCTCAAATTTTTCTATATCTGAATTATAAATTGATAATTTTTGGTGATGACGAGTTAAGATAACGCTCAGGAGTTGCCCAAGAATTCTATCTAATTCTGTTTGGTCATTACAATTTTCCTTGAGTAATTCTAGCTTTTCTAAGGTGTTCATCGCTTTTTTTGCAGTTAATAAAATTAAAGGGATGACGTTGATTGTTGCTCTATTATATTGTTTTTTTCGATAACCCACAGGAATTGGCTTGAATCCCTTGATTCGCTGATTCCTTTCTTACAGCTTTTATCACTCAACGCGATCGCCCGTAGCCACTCAGGTATTCTGTTTATTTGCGACTCCAGTTAGGATCAACTGAGAACGATCATCTTGATTTGTTAGAATTTCACCATAATCATTAATTTTGCGAATATCCTTCTTTTATGACCCATTCCCCCAATCCGAAACTTTCCCCCGAAAAATATGCCCGACTCAAAGCAGAGGCCCAAGCCCCCTATAAAGGATTACGCAAATTTATCTATCTGGGATTAGGAGCATCGGGATTTATTGGTGCGATATTTTTCTTTATCCAACTTCTAGCAGGAAGGGGGTCAATGGCTGGACTGGCGAATTTTGCACTCCAGGTCGGTGTCGTTTCCCTGATGATTGGATTATTTCGTCGGGAATCGGATTGAATTAAGCCCAATCATTTTGAAAATTTTAATCACAAGTGATGTTTTTTCAGAAAAAATAGGGCATCCTAAAGCTATAATCTCTGAGTATTTAGAAAAATTTTAGTGGACACTTGGGTTCTATTTGGGAGAAAAGACCTTGGATCAGCAAAAAATTCTTGGCTATTTCATCGAAGAGGCGAAAGAACACCTCGAAACCCTAGAGCGCGGCATTTTAGATCTGTCTGCTGTAATTGACGATCAAGAACGGGTGAATGAAATGTTTCGGGCGGCTCACTCGGTTAAGGGGGGCGCGGCGATGCTGGGATATTCCAGTATCCAAAAAGTTGCTCACCGTTTGGAAGATGCGTTTAAAGTTCTGAAAGAAAATCGGGTAGGGGTTGACCAAAAATTAGAGTCCTTTTTTTTGCGGGGCTATGATGTGCTTCAAGATTTGGTCGAAAAGCTCCAGGGCCCCTTTGGACTGCAACAGGAAGAGGCGGAATCGATTGTAGAAGGCGCGGATCAAAATTTTGTTGAGTTACAGAATTATTTGGGATATTTACTGCATCATGAGTCTTCTGGTGATGCTAAATCGACTCAAACGGCGCATTTTACTTCCCCTACCGATTCTGTTGACGCTGAAATTGATATCTCTGCCCAAATCAAGACGTTGCTCAGAAATATGTTAAAAGTTTTTAATCAGGAAGCGACAGGAGAAAATCGGCAAAAGTTACAGGATATTTGCACGGAATTAATTGGTTTTGCTCCCCAATTAGATACTTGGCAAAATCTCCTGAAAACAGCCCAGTCAGCGATCGCCAATCCCCGCCATTCTTTCCATACTTTGGCCCCCGTGATTATCAAAGAATTAAAACAGGGGAGTGATTATCTGGAATTGGAACAGGGCCATAAAATTACAACGGGGCAAGCCTTACAACAATTGGCAAACGCCCAAATTCCCCAACTACTGATTCCCGCAGAACCAGGAGCAATGGCCAATATTTTGTTACAAGTCTTTAGTCAACAGCAGGTCGGTCAGTTGGTACAGCTATTATCCCAACATCCTTAATTTTGAATTTTGAAAATCATTTTTGTGAGTAGAACCCATGAGTGAGTCTGTTAGTTGGACATCGGAAGCCGAGGCAAAATTAAAGGAAATCCCCTTCTTTGTTCGTCCTGCCGCCCGTAAGAAAATCGAGAAATTTGCTCAGGATGCTGATATTCGGGAAATCACGGTTCAAGTTTATGAGCAAGCCAAAAAACAGTTTGGTTAGGTTGATTATTTGGCGATCGCTATTTTGAGCTTAATCCGATCCTAGAAAATGGAGACGGATATTACCGAGCGGTAAACCGTGATTATTTTGGTTATCAGGAAAAGCTGTGACTTTCAACAAATAAATCCCACCGTAAAGAGGATTTTTTTCGACTTTTAAGCGTACCGTCACCGTATTGCCTGGTTCGATGGGCTGATCAAACACGAGGGTCGTAGATGTGTCGTTGGCATCTTGTTCTCCTCCAATAGAAGAGAGAGCTAGGGGCGTTCCGCTTGCATAATCTTCTCCCATCACAGCGCGAGTATCCGCCTCCTTAAAGGCTATGGTTTCAACATTGGTTATGGGCTTGATCGTAATCGCCTTAAGGGATTGTCCTGCATTGGCGGGAACCTCAATCGAAAATGTCACTGATGCGATCGCTGCTGGGGAAATATTAACTGCTGAGCTTTGAATTAAGTAGGGAGTATGTTGAAAAAATGATAGTTGCTCTTTTAACGCCTCAGCTTGAGCAGAAGGACTAAAGATTAAAGCCGTCAGCAAACATCCGTAAGCTAGAGAAGAAAAATTCATTAAGAGTAATTGAGAAGATTTAACAGCAGATTTTGGAAAATTAGACATAAGATTTCTCCTTGCTGTATTTAGCTGTATACCGTATACTTCTTTAAAGTTGTCTCTAAAAAACTAAATCCATTAAGCAATCCGCAAAATCGCAATTGTTGATAAAGGGGATTAACTTTCATGCTTTTATTATGTTACAAATTCCCTGAGTTTTTTAGTTTTATCCAACAAAATGTATCTAAAGTAGCAGAAAAATTTACAACTATTCCATTAATTATTCTACAAAGAAGAAAGTCCAATCTAAATGTATAACTTAAAAGCGATTATCATTGGTGCGGGAATCGGCGGTTTAACAACGGGTATCGCCTTAAAACGGGCGGGTTATCAGATTGAAGTCTACGATCGCGTTAAAGAATTACGTCCCGTCGGTGCAGGAATTTCTCTCTGGTCAAATGGCGTAAAGGTCATGAATTGGCTGGGTTTAGGGGATGAAATTCAGAAAATTGGCGGTGAAATGAACCGCATGACCTATCTGAGCAAGGAAAATGAGTTATTGAATGATATTGATCTGCTGCCTTTGATTGATCAAGTCGGACAAAGACCCTATCCCGTCTCCCGTAGTGAATTGCAGTCAATGCTCTTGGAACAATTGGGAAAGGAACACGTAACCCTAGAAACCAAATGTATCGGGGCCAAGGAAGAGAATAATCAGGTTACGGCGATTTTTGAGGATGGAAGCACGGCGACAGGAGATATATTGATTGCGGCGGATGGTGTGCGTTCTGTCCTACGAAATTACGTTACCCAACAAAAACCCGAACCCCGTTATGCCGATTATGTGAACTGGAATGGGTTAGTGGATGCCAGTCCTGAGTTGGCGGATAAGCATCGCTGGGTGATTTATGTGGGTGATGGTAAACGCGCTTCCATGATGCCAGTGGGGGGCGATCGCTTTTATTATTTCTTCGGTGTGCCAATGTCAAAAGGAACAGTCGTAGAACCCCAGGATCGTCGAGATGAACTGGCAAAACTCTTTCAGGGTTGGCCCGAACCTGTTCAAAATCTTATTCAAAAACTTAATCCCCTGGAAACTAATCGTCTAGAAATTCATGATCTTGATCCTCTCGAAAAATTGGCACGGGGTCGGGTCGTCTTGGTGGGAGATGCGGGTCATGCGACAACACCAACGTTGGGACAAGGCGGTTGTCAGGCAATGGAAGATGCGGAAATTCTTTGTCGTTATTTAGTCACAACGAATATTAGTGTGGAAGACGCGCTCCAACGCTACGAATCAGCCAGAAAAGAACGCACCGCCCGTTTAGTCCTGAAAGCTCGCCAACGGGCCGATACGATTTACGGCAAAGAAATGGAATTAACCCAACAGTGGTATGAGTCTTTAAAGGAAGAGGAAGAAGAGGATGTGACCAATGCGATCGCGAAAATCATCTTAGGCGGCCCCTTTAATTAGCTTGATTTTGGGGCTTGTAGGGTTTGGGTGATCAGCTTCAAAATCCAAGTTGGATCAGGTTTACGGTAGAATGGGAGATTAACATTGGGTGTATTGCTCAAGTGATTCCCGCCTTGTCCAGCCAAAATGACCAAAACTAGTGAACGCCGAGTTTTTTTACTCGATTTTGAAAAGCCCCTTTACGAATTAGAAGAAAAAATCAACCAGATTCGAGAGTTAGCCCAGGAAGAAAATGTTGATGTTTCAGAACAATTGGCCCAACTCGAAAGTCGGGCGGATCAATTGCGACAGGAAATTTTTGGCAATCTCAATCCCTCCCAACAATTACAATTAGCCCGTCATCCCCGCCGCCCTAGTACCCTCGACTATATCCAGGCGATCGCGGACGATTGGTTTGAACTGCACGGCGATCGCTGTGGCTATGATGATCCCGCCCTCGTGGGAGGAGTTGCCCGTTTAGAGGGTCGTCCCGTTGTTATTCTCGGCCATCAGAAAGGTCGCGATACCAAGGATAATGTGGCTCGCAATTTCGGAATGCCCGCTCCTGGAGGTTATCGTAAAGCCCTGCGCTTGATGGAACACGCCGAACAATTTGGGATGCCCATCATTACTTTTATTGATACGCCAGGAGCCTGGGCAGGAGTCGATGCGGAAAAGTTAGGTCAGGGGGAAGCGATCGCCTACAATCTGCGGCAAATGTTTAGTTTTGAAGTGCCGATTATCTGTACCGTCATTGGAGAAGGGGGATCGGGGGGAGCCTTGGGCATTGGTGTGGGAGACCGCGTTTTAATGTTAGAACACGCCGTTTATACCGTCGCCACCCCCGAAGCCTGTGCCGCAATCCTTTGGAAAGATGCCAAAAAATCCGACAAAGCCGCGATCGCCCTCAAAATCACTTCTAAGGATTTAAAAGAGTTAAAAATCATTGATGATATTATTCCCGAACCCTCTGGAGCCGCCCACTCCAACCCCATCATGGCATCCTCCCTGCTCAAAAATGCCCTGCTATATAACCTAGACCACCTTTCCCAAATGACCCCGCACCAACGGCGTGAACTGCGCTACCAAAAATTCCGTCAAATGGGACAATTTTTAGAAAAATAAGCTTTTTAGATTGATCATCCTAGAGTCTTAACACTCCAGGGATCAATCGATTAGCATAGAAAAAAGACTCGATTAACCCCTCAGTGAACAAGGAGACTAGGAGTGAATAACAATTTCCCCCAATTACGCTGGCTGAATGGCTCTGGACTGGGTTGCTGGCTGACGATTTTGCTAGTGAGCCTATTCCTCGGAGCCGTTGGCCTCAAGTGGGTGGTAAATAGTGTTCTGATTATCTTGGCTTTCCTCTTTGTGACTCCTATTATCGGTTTTTGGGCATTCCGTTGGTGGTTAAAACGCAATTTAGTCGAAGATAGCTGTCCCGTTTGCGCCTACGAATTCACTGGATTTAATGGGAGCGAGTGTCGCTGTCCCAATTGTGGGGAAGAACTCAAAGTTGAAGCAGGAAAATTTGCTCGGCTAACTCCTCCTGGTACGATTGATGTGGATGTGATAGAAGTCTCGGCTAAACAACTTGAAAACTAGCTCGTTGATTGAAGTGGCAACCCAAAACCCGACAGTAGCATAAGCTCTAAATCGAAACTCAGAAGATCTATGAGCAGCAAGTAAAAACAGTACGATGCCGAGTTCAAAGTCAAAGTCGCCTTAGAAGCAATTCGAGGAGAAAAAACGGTGTCCGAATTAGTGAGTCAATACGAAATTTATCCAACAATGAGACTGAAGCACTGTCAAACAAAAAAATTAGAATAAAAGTTTCATACATCAAAAATCTGTTTAGCAGTCAACTTTAATTCAGGAAAAAGTAAGGATTTAATTTCCTGTTCATTGGTGAATTCTGTAACCTCATAAAAACCAGAAACCAATAATAAAACCGAGACTTTTTCAATTTCTGGATCAATAATCCAATATTCAGGAATTTCTCTCACTGCATATTCAGAACGCTTATAGCGGTAGTCATCATCAGAGTTATTTAGACTAACAATTTCTATCGCTAGGAGAGGAGGATTTTCCAAAACGGCGGTGGACATTTTTCTGACTTCTTGACATTGCTCCTCGGACAAAATGATGAGATCAGGAATTCTGGATTTTCTTTTGGCAGTTCTTACTCCTACGGTTCCAGGCATCACTTTCCATTGCTGTTTAATGCGATCAATTTCTGCTTTTAAAATATCATAGAGAAAAACTAAAATGAAAGCATGAAAACCACTAGCAGTCGGCATAAGTTTTAATTCTCCGTTAACTAATTCATATTTGTTATCCGTGCCATCGTCATAAACTAGATATTCTTCAAAGGAATAGGTTTTAGTGAGTAATTGAACCATATTTGATTAACTCCTATTTAATTAGCATTTAAAATATCTACAATCCGTAGCTCAAGTTGTCCAAAAGTCGGCGATCGCAGTAAATCATCTCCTTTAAATTCACCGAAAGTTATATAGGAATTTCCCACCAGTTCTAAGATTAAAATCGTTTGATTTTGGGGATCTACAATCCAATATTCAGGAATACAACAATCTTGATATTGAATTCTTTTAGCGATGTAGTCCCTATCTCTTTGGATTTCCCCAGGGCTAACAATTTCCATGACGACTAAAGGGGGAGCCATATTCAAGCGAATTGTATTACGCTTTGAGAGTTGTTGAATATGTTCTTCTCGAACAATGGTCAAATCAGGATAACGATTTTTGGGTTCACCCCTGACTTCTAGTTCCAGCCCGTGTCCTCTAACGCGGCGATAACCTACAAGCTGTGCAAATGTAAGAAATAGGAAATTAGCAATTTCAATATTAAACCCTGATTCTGGTGGCACTTCTATCAATTCTCCATTAAATAATTCATAGAGTTTTTCCGAATTATCGTCATATAAAAGGTATTCTTCAAAGGTTTCAAATCGAGGTTTAATGGTGAGCATCTTCTATCTATTCCCTGAACGCTTATCCTAACGATAATCCTAATATAATAGGCTGAACGCCCTGGTGGATAAAAAGCGTCTTAATGACTTGATAGCTCGTCCCGTTAAATAATGCTATCGGACTGGCGCGATCGCCTTAAACATTGATCCAAGCAAAATCAGCAAAATCGACATCCAGATTTTTTTGAGTTTTGTTGACCCTGTCCAGACTTCCCTAGACTGCTAGAATAAAAAGAATTGTTGCAATTTGTATCATTTCTTTGTTAACCCTAAACCGTTATGAGTCCTGCCGTTCGTGTTGAACACCTAAAAAAGCGTTATGGGGCAATCGAAGCCGTTAAAGATATTTCTTTCTCGGTGCAGCCTGGAGAAATTTTTGGACTTTTAGGCCCCAATGGAGCAGGCAAAACCACGACCATTCGTTGTCTTTGCACCCTGGCTAAACCCGACAGTGGAACCTTAGAAGTAGAAGGGGTTTCTGTTATTGAGCAACCCAAGCTGGCCCGCCGCCTATTGGGATATGTCGCCCAGGAAGTGGCTTTGGATAAAATTTTAACGGGACGGGAACTGCTACAACTCCAAGCCTCCCTTTATCATTTATCCCCTAATCAATCGAAGGAACGGATTCAATTACTGCTAGAACTCCTGAAATTAAGCGATTATGCTGAACAAAAAACGGGAACCTATTCGGGCGGATTACGGAAACGTCTGGATTTGGCGGCGGGATTATTGCATCAACCTGCGGTTTTAGTATTGGATGAACCTTCCGTTGGATTAGATATTGAAAGTCGTTTTATCCTCTGGGATTTTTTACGTCAGCTACGGGATGCGGGAACGACGGTTTTAATTACCAGTCATTACCTAGAAGAAATTGATGCCCTAGCCGATCGCCTAGTGATTATTGATCAAGGAAAAGTTTTAGCCGAAGGAAGTCCGTCAGAATTAAAAGACCGAGTAGGAGGCGATCGCGTCACCCTGAGAATCCGAGAATTTGCGAATTTAGAAGAAGCCGAAAAAGCCAAATATTTATTAAAATCCCTAAATTTTGTGGAGGACGTGATTATTAATACCGCCCAGGGCAATTCCCTCAATTTAGTAGTAAAAGCCCAAAGCAATCCCCTCAGCACCATTGAACAAACCTTAATTTCTGCTGATTTACCGATTTTTAGCCTGTCCCAATCCCGTCCTAGCTTGGATGATGTTTATCTCGCGGCGACAGGGCGTACTTTAATGGATGCTGAAATTGCCGCCTCCAGTAACCGTGACCTCAAGGCAGAAAAGAAACAAGCAATGAAATAAATAGTCTAAAAATGCTCTAAATGTTGTGCATCAAATCTGTAGCACCGACCATTTGGGAGACTCAGCTTTTGATACAATTGAACTCGCATCCTAAAGGAATTTTTTAAGCCCTAAGAGTTCCCTTCTCAACATAGAAAATCTTCTAAATTAATAAAATATGAGTATTCCTATTCCAGGCATCGCTCCTCACGGCGGTCAACTGATTAATCGCATTGCCACTCCTGCCGAACGGGCAGAATTTTTAGCCCAAGCTGACACCTTACCCCGTGTGACCTTAGATGAACGGGCGACTTCTGATTTGGTCATGATCGCGATCGGTGGTTTTAGTCCGCTCAAGGGTTTTATGGAACAGGCTGACTACGAAAAAGTCGTTGAAGAAATGTACCTCACCAATGGACTGCCCTGGTCAATCCCCATCACCCTGTCCGTTAGTGAAGAAGTGGCGGCTCCGCTTAAAGAAGGCAATTGGGTTCGTTTAGATGATCAAAACGGTAGATTTATTGGGGTTTTAGAATTAACTCAAAAGTATCATTACGTGAAAGCCCATGAAGCGGTTAACGTCTATTTAACGGATGATCAGAAACACCCAGGCGTTAAAGTTGTTTACGATCAAGGCCCCGTCAATCTAGCAGGCCCAATCTGGCTGCTAGAACGAGAACCCCATCCCCTATTTCCCGCCTATCAAATTGATCCCGCCGAATCTCGTAAACGTTTTGAAGAATTAGGTTGGAAGACAATTGTGGGTTTCCAGACTCGTAATCCCATCCATCGCGCCCATGAATATATCCAAAAATGTGCAATGGAAACCGTCGATGGTCTCTTTTTACATCCCTTGGTGGGAGCGACGAAGGAAGATGATATTCCTGCGGATGTGCGGATGCGCTGTTATGAAATTATGCTAGATCGTTATTATCCCAAGGATCGGGTTGTTTTAGGAATTAATCCTTCCGCCATGCGCTATGCAGGCCCCAGGGAAGCGATTTTCCATGCCCTAATCCGTAAAAATTATGGTTGCACCCATTTTATTGTGGGTCGGGATCATGCAGGGGTTGGGGATTATTACGGAACCTATGATGCCCAATATATTTTCGATAAGTTCCAGCCTGGTGAGTTGGGCATTATACCCATGATGTTTGAACACGCTTTTTATTGTAAGCGCACTCAACAAATGGCAACGACAAAAACCAGTCCTAGTGGGCCAGAAGAACGGGTTCATTTGTCAGGAACCAAGGTGCGGGAGCTAATTCGCTCAGGACAGCTTCCCCCAGCCGAGTTTTCGCGTCCTGAAGTGGCGGCAGAGTTGATTCGGGCGGCTCACGGTTAATTTTGGGTTTAATCAGCGATCGCTTTTTTCTTGAATTTCTTAAATGGGAAGAGGCGATCGCCCTTTTTTTAGATATTGTGGAAAGGGGTCGTCTGTAAAAAGCTAGATTAAAATAAATCTGTCAGTCTGATTAACAAAATAAGTTATGCCAACACCAACTATAGACCTCTTGCATAAATATTATATGTTAGCGCTGTTCTATCACTCTAGGCAGAAGATAGATAGAAACTACGAGGAAAAACCATCTCTAACAGAGAATTTGTTAGTTTACTTAACTGGAAGAATAAACGGCAAAATACTCGCAGAATTTGATATTTCTGCCGCCTGAATTGGGTTGTGAGATGACGCTGGACACTACTTTGAGAAATTCCCAGAATTTTGGCAATGGCTCTACGGCTAAGATTTGTACCTTCTTGCGAGCACAGCGAGACTTTTTGCCATCTTTCTCGTGTATTGATTTTTATCGTTACTCTGATTTTTATCGATTAAGAGTACGATAATCGCCTATGTGATTAGTCACAAGGGCTTTCTTTAAACTTGAAAATACAACCCATTCTGTCCCGCTTCATGTTGCTACCCAAAGAGAAAAACCAAACGGCGATCGCTAATGAAAGCCTCCCTAGAGAGAAGAGCGATCTGCGATAACTATTCCAAAAACCGATAGGATAGTTGCAGACAATCAATTTTACCCTTTAATTAAGCCGCATGGAAAACAAGAAGCCTGAATTAGCGATCGCAGATCAATCCGTTTTATCCCTGGTGACGGAACTGCATAATTATTTTCGGGATATGCAGTCTTACTACAAAATTTCTCACGGTAGTCTTCTCAGTCGGCTAGAATCTACCACCGATTCATCGACCAAAGACGCATTGCACGAAGAAATAAAGGAAATCAATGAGAAAATCGCCTTTTTCCATGTCCTCAATAATTCGATCTCAACCGTCGACACCGTACTTCATACTGAGAAAATGATCGAAGAATTCAAACCTTCAGCCAATGCTTCGGAGTCCTGATTTTATGCTTAAGCCCATTGATACGGTCAAATTATTTGAAAATCGTCCAGAACTCGCTTTCAAAGCGGGGGAAACTATCTTCGAGACGGGGACGGAAGGAACGGTGATGTATGGAATCATCGAAGGGCAAGTGGAAATGCGCCTCAACGGTAAACTTATTGAAACCTTAGAAATGGGGGATGTTTTTGGAGAGGGAGCTTTACTCCATTCCGATCATCTTCGTTCTTCCACTGCGATCGCCAAAACCGATTGTATTTTAGGGCCAATGGATAGGGAACACTTCCTGTTTGCGGTGCAACAAACTCCCATGTTTGCGATCGAAGTTTTGCGGAGTTATTCGGATCGATTTCGACGGGTGAAAGAATTATTTCAAGCCTTAATCTAAAAATGTTTGTGTCACCATTTTCAATTATTAAAGGGTTCTCCAGTAGTCCCTTTTTTTATGTTTATTTTTTATCTAAACGATTGATCTGACGTAACGCACGGGTTTCTTCCACAATGCGATCAATATCCGTTTGAGAAAGTTGTGTGACATAATTAATTTTGACTTCTTCCATTAGTTCCGTTAATAATGTTTCAATAGTAGAGAAACTTCGTTTTGCGGTCATTTCTTGATGAGTCGTTTGGCGCAGATTTTCCACTAAATTTTCTAACAATTCATCAAATATCGGGTCTTTTTTAAGTAAGGATTGTAATGCGTCTAGGATTCGTTCATAGAGTTGCCCAATAATCTGATTCATCATTTGGGTTTGCAGCGATCGCACTCCAGGTAAAACCTGTATTTGTTGATAGGGAGTAGATTGATTCAACACTTGTTCAATATTGTAAATCAAAAATTTCTCCACATCAGGTTTAATTTGGGGCAGAACCTTCTCTAACATTACCTGGGAAACAATACGAGTGATTTCGATAATTTCATTCTTTTCATTAATATCTATATAAGCTTTCTGCTGTTGTTTATTCAATAGTTCACTGAGTTTACCCTGACGAATCAGATCTTGGATTTGATCAATAATACGAATCACTAAAACTTCCGTCATGTCCTGAGCAATAATCGCCACAAATCCCTGAACAGCTTGGCCTCTAATTTTCCTTAGATTAATGAGTTCAGCTTGATCTAAGTGAATGATCAACGGAATAATTCTCAACCAACGAAAAACGGGAATTAATAAAAAGACATCATACCAACGCCAGAGCATGGCATCAAACCAGCTAACTTCTGCGTAGCGAAAACTAATCAGACGGGTTCGGATTAAAAAGTCTGATAAAAAGACAATAAAAAACGGAAAATCAATCAGGGGAAAATTATTAATAGGTTGCCCATTTTCTCCCCAGGCTCGGAAATAATTCGTTTGTATTAAAGGACGAATCTCCTGATAAAAGAACATCAATTCATTACTAAAGCCGTTTTGCATTAAATACTCTTTTGTCCAAAACGTATTAAAGGCTTGGGTTGCCGAAGCATCGGTTCTGCCAAAGACCCGCGATCGCATTTTATTTTTAATCGTCTCTAACGCCCCTGTTTTATTCGCTAATTGAAAAGGATTTGTCTGAATCATATCCGCACTTCTTTCTCGTAAATCCGCTAAAATTTCCTCAACCGTATCACTTTTTTCGGAAGGTTTGATGGCAAGTTTATTTTTAGGGACAATCTGTTTGCCTTCTATTAATTCGGGATTGAGAGCGACTTTTTGAATTAATTGCTCCACACGCTCTAAATATTGTTCGGTACTGCGATAGGGTTCGATGCCTTTTACCCAGTCATACCAAGGCGCGATAGAAATTGGTAGTACCCTCAATGCTTGCCTGGGAATTTTTTTCTCAAAGGGGCCAATTTTTACCGTCAACTGGACTCTGCCTTGCAACCAAAAATCCCGTAGGGGAATATAACTCAGATCAAAGATAACTAACAAGTAATTGATTAAAATGAGGATTGCCATGAATCTTTCTAACCAAAGCGGCACGGCTAGGCGTTTTTTGGAGCGAGAAAGCGGGGATGTTGGGTTCGTCATGGCAAAAAATAAGAATACACTTTCATCCCGTATCGTATCAGGCGATCGCGCTTTTGTTTTCAGTTTTATCTTAGCGATGGCAATTTTTTAAGACAAGTCCTAAGTAATACAATCAAAAAAGTAACAATAACTTAACACTTTCCCCAATGAAAATCTTTAGGTGATAACTTAAGGAATAGGTACAAAGAAGTCAACACAATCTTCTACAAACCCCCAGAGAATAGAGTCTGTACCTCCCTGCTCTACTCACCGCAATATTTTTGACGACACCTCTTAAACACGATGGTTTTGCTCCCATAGATTCAGTTTTAGTTCTGCTCTATAGGGTTTGCTTAGTCCATAACGATTACAGCGTAAATATGTTGGTGTTCGGTTTATTTACAAAGATATTGCCCCTGTCCAGTAAACTTTTATCTGTTACTTTGTTTGAATCTTTTTTTCAGAGTCCAAATCGTTTGTATCGGTCTTAATTACCCGCCTCCGTAGGTGGGTATTCTGTTGTTAGGGTTTATTTTTATTTCTTCGATTAAACCAAAGAATATAGGCGATCGCAGAAAGTTGGAGCGGAAAGATAAAGGCGATTTCCTTTTGCCAAAACACAAGATTTATAGAAGAAATTTCCGTATAATAAACCAGAGCCAGGAGCGCGAAAATAAGATTGAAGGAATTGTTTTTTTTAAGAAAAAGCTTCATAGAAGATATCAGGATATCCCATCCCCAAACGATACAAATAATAACTAAAAAAAAGGGTTCCCCATATCCATTGACTAGGACGATTAACAAACAGTTTTAGTAAGGGATTAGAAATTTTTCTATTTAGGATTAATTCCGTCAAGATAGAGGGAATCGTCACCGTCGCGATCGCGGTTAAAACCAACCCAAAACTATGATATTGCAGAGAAGATCGGATATCTCCCTCAGACAAGGAAATTAGCGATCGGGTTAGGCCACAACTTGGACAGGGAATGCCTGTGAATTTGAAAAAGGGACAAATCCAGAATTTTTGGGTCAAGCCGAATCTAGAGAAAATTAAAAAAGCAGGAATAGATGAAGCTACACCTAAAATTGTCCAACGATTTTTCCGTTCTTTGCGATTTAAAATTTGATCTGTGAGTCTGGGTTCCAAATAAGCTCTAAAACCACTCTTTTTTATTAACAATATAGGTTTCATAGAATTGTGTATCTTTGACATCCTCTCCGTCCTGAAGGACGAAGATTCCTATCTACCCAAACAAACTTAATTGAATGGACAAAAGGCGGGTTGACACTTCATCGGAAGCAACTAGCAAGCTAGATTTACGCCGTCCTCCATGTCCGTTTTTAGTCTCGGAAAGCCCTCCCGCGACTTTGATATTTATAGCGGCATTAATATCTCGATCATGAATAGTATTGCAATTTAAGCAAGTCCATTCCCTGATCTTTAATTCTTTTTTGCCACCTTTGAATTCACAACAGGAACACTTTTGAGAAGTGGGTTCCCATCGTGAAATTACCCGAAAATCACGCCCATACATTTCTGCTTTAGCTTCTAACATAGTCCGAAAACTACGCCAACCTAAATCAGATATAGCACGAGACAATTTACGGTTTTTGACCATATTAGAAACTGCCAAATCTTCCAAAACAATTGTTTGGTTCTCACGAATTATTTTAGTTGACAGCTTATGGAGAAAATCTGTACGAGTATCTTTGATTTTTGCGTGAAGTTTAGCGACTCGTTTTCTAGCTACTTCACGGCGTTTACTCCCTTTTTGTTTTCTGGAAAGCTTGCGCTGTAATCGTTTGAGTTTTTTGAGATGCTTTTTTAATGGTTTAGGTGATTTGATTTTTTCACCTGTACTCAAAGTAGCAAAATCGATTATCCCTAAATCTATCCCAACCGATTGACCGTTATCAGGTAATTTTTCAGGATTAATTTCTACAACAAAGCTGAGAAAATAACGCCCTGAAGCATCCTTGATGGCGGTAACGCTAGACGGATCAGGTGGTAGGGGACGACTCCATTCAATTTCCAACTTGCCAATTTTAGCAAGATAAACGTTGTCTGGATGTACCTTGAACCCACCAACCCTAAATCTTGCCGATTGGTTAGCACTTCTCTTTTTGAATTTGGGAGGAGCCAGTTTTTTGCCTTTTCTTTTCCCACTACAGGAATCAAAAAAGTTTTGATAAGCTTGCCCTAAATCTCTAACTGATTGTTGCAATGGAATATTTGAAGCATCAGCTAACCAATACCTATTTTCTGACCGTTTAGCTTGGGTAATAAACATTTTTTGCAACTCAGATTCTTTGGGCTTTTTCCCTCCATTTTGGTATTGCTGAAGGCAATAGGCTAACGCATCGTTATAAACGACTCTGACGCACCCAAACAGTTGAGAGAGTGCAATTTTTTGTGGGTCGGTAGGATAGACGCGGTAGCGATAACGTACTTTCATCGAATAATACTAACACTTGGTCTGCAATCATGACAACTAATTTATTGAGAGGAAGGCATAGCGTTACTTGTCTTAACGTTCATTTAGTCTTCGTGACAAAATACAGAAAACATCTATTTACGTCTGAATCACTTGCTGTTATTGAGTCTAGTTTGATAGAGGTTGCTAGAAAAATGGGGTTTGAAGTGCTAGAATTTAACGGAGAAACAGATCATGTTCATTTATTGATCTCCTATCCCCCGAAGCATTCTATATCAAAGATTGTTAACCACCTAAAAGGGGTATCTAGTCGAATTTATCGTTCTAAATACCCCTCTGTAGGAGAACATCTTTGGAGTCCTTCTTATTTCGCTAGTTCTGTTGGTGGCGCACCAATGGAAGTCCTTAAGCAATACATCAAAGACCAGTTAAAGCCGTCCTAAAGGACGGGGCTTGCACCCATTTTCTTGGTCATGGTTAGGTAAATGATTCCTTCGACCAAACCAATAATTCCCATGACGGCGGCTCCCGCTCCACAGGTCAACACAGAAATAAGAATCGTGATGAGACCAGCATTGGTATAACCCAAGATAAACTTGTGTACACCAAAACCCCCAATGAGGATAGCGCAAATTCCTGCGGCTGTTTTTTTACTCTGTATTTTCGATGGCTCCATGATCTCTGGCTTGTTAAGGTTTAAGTTATCAATATTATAATACTCAAAAGTTTTTTGAACCAATATGTAAATACAATCTGTCAAGTTTCTTGGGATTTTTCATTCCTAAATTAAAATCTAAAAATCGATTGCCAGAGTATCAGATAATTGATAGATATTTGCAACTTCCTGCATAAAATTGAGACATTGGCAAGGACTCATCCCGTTTGGTTTAAATTTAGGAGAACCAGAATATTTTAAAATTAATGTACTCATCTGACTATCGGCCAAATCACTCAGGCTGATGGTCTGCATTGACCAAATTTCAAATAATCGATTTTTAATCGGGACACATTCTATTAATATGGGTGTGTGATGACGTTTATCTCCTACGATACGGTGATAGGTTTTACTAACTTGTTGATGCTCACCCTCTAGAATTTGCAAAAACATTAAATCACTATAGCAAAGTAATCCTGTAATGCCATCAAGTTGATTATTTTTCTGAGAAACTGTTGAAATTTCTTGTAAATTTTCAGGGCTTAATTCCAAACTCGCCTGACTACTATAAACTAAGCGATATAAATTCATAATTGTTGAATATTTTGAGTTAGAGACTAAGATATTTGTGTCTAAAAATTGAATAGAGGAGAAGCTTAATTATTCTATTGACATGATCACATCTGATGCTTTAATGGTTGGAAAATCAGGAGCAAGAAAATTTTATCGCAAAATATTTTCTCAAGTTAAATTTCCAAGCTATAAACCATTCTATTATTATCGCCTCTACAGGAAAATACAGCAAGCAAAGTCAATGAGTAAAGAAATTTATTCCCTTCTGTTAGTTATCTGTCAGTATATTTTTTCAGGCTGTGGCAATCCTGCTATCGTCCAGACTCCCTAGATCATGTTCTTTGTTCATGCGTGAATCCTAGAAACTACGCGAATAATTTCTGACACTAAGGAAAATAGCCCAACTGGGTGAAGTTTTGACCCAAGAAGATCGATAGTATAAAAATATAAACCGTGAGGAGCAAGAGGATAAGTATTATGAAACGCTCACTGATCGCCACGTTAGCCCTGATTGTCCCCCTCGTCTTGAGTAATCCTGTTAAAGCGGAAAATCTAAATCAGGTGAAACAATTATTAGAGACTGGAGAGTGCGCTCGCTGTGATTTGCAAGGAGCAAATCTGTCAGGAGCCCATTTAATTGGGGCTGATTTACGAGATGCCAATCTTCGGGACGCGAATCTAGCTGAAGCCAATTTGGAAGGAGCTGATTTGACAGGCGCGAATTTACAAGGGGCTAGTTTGCAAAATGCAATGGTCACCAATGCCAGCTTGAATAATGCAAACTTGAAGAAAGCTGATTTTGCCTACGCCAAGCTCTACGATGCCGATGTGACGGGGGCTGCGATGGATGGTATTAATATCAAGAATGCGGAAATTTATAATACAGGTATCGGTATCGGCGGCGGCGATGAATAAAAGCAACGTAGGGAAGAACTCGAACGTTAATCTTTTGATCACCAGATTGAGTCGCCATTCCCAATAAACTGTCCACAAATCTAGATGACTTGTGGATCAGGGGTTACTGCGGATCAATAAATTTCTACCTGTGAATAATTAAGTTGATGATTGATGAGATTGAGCCGATTTATTATCTTTCCTATCAATTTCAAGCTTATCTTAGTCAAATCAAGATTTAGATTCAGAAGAGTAGCACATTGTTTGTTTAAAATTTGCTCCTAACCCATATTCCGCACGTTTTGCGCAAGTTTTAAACAATGTTGAAATCCTTTGCGTTTTTCAGGGAAGAGCAAAGTAGTGCTATTAAACTAATTGGCAAGCTCCCAACCCTGTTATACGAGAGGAGTTTTAGGGAAGTATGGAAAGTTGGTTTCTTCAAGTAGTTTAGGAGCGGTGACGGATTTGAATCTGTTCTAGATCATCTTGATTTAGGTTCGCTTTGTTAAGGTTATAATGAACTTTAACAGAGGAGCTTTATTTTGAAAATATGGCTCTACCAAACTTGATAGGTAGTTTACGTAGTTTAATTCTCTAAAAACCTTATAGAGTAAAGCCTTTAGTATTTAAAACTAACAGTAACTGTTAATTTAGCTGAAATCCTCTCATAGCAAGGCTTTTAGAAAATCCTTACCTCATAGGTCTGGTAGAACCGAAAATATTAATCTAAGTAATTTATGAGAGCTTTCTTTAATGAGTAGTATTGAGTATAAAAAAACATTTTTTAAAATTGCAGACTTTGTGTCTTGGCAAAAAGATAAGACACTAATTTTGTCTCCTAAATTTCAACGAAGAGCTGTTTGGAAATCAGGGGCAAAATCTTATTTAATTGATACTATTGTTAGGAATCTTCCAATTCCTATTATATTTTTACGGGATATACCCGTTGATCTCGATACCTTAAAAGCAGTGCGTGAGGTTGTTGATGGACAGCAAAGACTAAGGACAGTTTTGAGCTTTGTAAGACCACAATTATTAGAAGATTATAATCCAATTAAGGATGGTTTTACAGTCCAAAAAAATCATAATGAAGAAATTGCGGGGAAAACATTTGAAGAACTTGATAATGATATCAAACAAGCTATTCTTGAGTATGAATTTAGTGTACATATTTTGTCACCACGAATGGATGATAGAGAAGTCATTGAAATATTTCGCAGAATGAACTCTACTTACTATAAGCTTAATGACCAAGAACTAAGAAATTCACAGTATTTCGGTGTATTTAAAACGCTTGCATATGATTTGGCCGCAGAATGTCTTGATTATTGGATGACATGGAATGTATATGATGATGATGACATTTCCCGAATGAAAGAAGTTCAATTAACTTCTGAAATTATGATGATGATGATTGCTAATAATTTAGGATCTAGCGAGCAAAAGAAAATTAATGACTTTTACAAACAATATGATTCTGAATTACCAAGACAAGAGGAAATATATAATAACTTTCATTTAACAATGAAGGTGATTGATGATAATTTTAAAGATTTCTTGCCTTCATCAATATTTTGTCAACAAACTAAAATATACATCTTTTTTGCACTGATTTATCATCTTATTTTTGGTTTAAATTACCATCCCAAGATTCGCAATCAACATCAAAAACTTTCTCAAGAAAATGTTTATAAAATAAGGGAGGTATGTAATGAATTACAACATAATAAAAATGTAATTGATTCCAGCGTTATTAAAGCAGTAGAATCTCGAAGACAAGGAATTACTGACAGAACAAAGATTTTCAAGCATTTAGTTGATAAAATTATCTAATCTAAACTTTAAGTCACCTTGTATATTATTTTTAGTATTCTATGCCTCAAAAAGCAAATAAATTATTGGATAAACTTAAAGAAAAAGTGAGGTCAAAAGAACTAGTTCGTTCCAAAATGGAAGGATTGTTAGCTTCTCAAAACATCGGGGAAACGGATATTTTGTTTATTTATGATGGATTATTTCTGAGTTTATTTACGGATTTTGAGAAATTTCTTGAAGATTTATTTTTTGGGCTAATTCAAGGACTTATTTATATTGAAGGAACAAATATTAATAGTATTCGCAAGGTTAAAATTTCTCCTCAACAACAGATAGAGTTAGTGATTTTAAGTGGAAAAGACTATCTTGATTGGCTACCGTATAATACAACAAAAAAAAGAGCAGAAATTTTCTTTCATAATGGATATCCCTTTACTCGCTTGGATGATAATCAAATACGTGTGATGGGAGAATATGGCACTGGTTCAGTCTAATTATTAGAATGAAATCCTTACAAGACAAGGACTTAAC
>QBMS01000064.1 GCA_003249095.1 Snowella sp. | reverse complement strand
GTTAAGTCCTTGTCTTGTAAGGATTTCATTCTAATAATTAGACTGAACCAGTGCCAAAACTCGTCAGCTTGGCATAAACAGACGCAAGACTTGAATAAGAGATAAACATGAATGTATCCAAAAAATAAGTCGTTAGAAGAATATCATGTAATTAATTCTTCCATAACCGTTAAAATACGGAGAAAACGTAAAGATTTGTGATATCTTCCCCCAAAAAGAGAAAAAATGCGATCACCCTTCCCAATTAAGAAAAAACGCGACACTATGCTAAGCGAGAACATCCTAATGTATTATTCATCGTGATTAACACAGTGACTAAACAGATTAAGTTTTTAAGAGAAAAACAATATTGGTTCATAGTTCTAAAATTCTTGGATTTTCCTTGAGAAATAATTGTTTTCTATTTAGCTATCTGTCCCAAAGTCAAAGATTTCGCAAAACTTAATATTTCTTTATATTGCAGTAGAGATAGCACTCTTCCCAATTTTAAAAACGCGATCGCCACTCAATGGTTCTTTAAATCGTTAATTATTTTGGTTGGCAATAAACTGATTGAATCAAGCAATATCAATATCTAATTCTTCAGCAATTTCCACACAGTTAAGGGAAGAGCCACCTTTTTGATAATCGAGGCAAACTTTCTAGATTAAATTCATTTTTCATATTAACCGTTAAAAAAATTTTGTCAGAGGTCTCTCCAATTCCCTCAAATTGTCAAAACGACAGGGATTGAATACACTAAGGGAAATATAACCTTGGGTGTAAAGAGTTAGAAAAACCGATGAAAAAAACACTATTTTTAAGTCCCCCTTCCTTTGATGGCTTCGATGGTGGAGCAGGAGCAAGATACCAAGCCAAACGAGAGATTACTTCCTATTGGTATCCCACTTGGCTTGCTCAACCCGCCGCCCTCGTCCCTGGCAGTAAATTAATTGATGCCCCCCCTCATAATCAGAGTGTGGATGATGTCCTGGCGATCGCCAAAGATTACGACCTAGTCATTATGCACACCAGTACACCGTCTTTGGCCAATGATGTCAAATGTGCAGAAACCATCAAAGCTCAAAAACCCGATACCCAAATTGGTTTTATTGGAGCGCACGTTGCCGTTTTACCGGAAGAAACCTTAAAAGAAAATCCGATCATTGATTTTGTTTGTCGCAATGAATTTGACTATACTTGCCAAGAATTAGCAGAAGATCGTCCCTACAGTGAAATTACAGGTCTAAGTTATCGACAGGCCGATGGAACCATTAAGCACAATCTCGAACGGGAATTGATCCACAATTGGGATGCCATGCCCAGCGTTATGCCCGTTTATGCGCGGGATTTGGATATTAAAAAATATTTTATTGGTTATCTCCTCCATCCCTATATTTCCTTTTACACAGGTCGCGGCTGTCCTGCCAAATGTAGTTTTTGTCTCTGGCCCCAGACTATCGGCGGCCATAATTATCGATCCAAAAGTCCCGAAGCGGTCTATCAAGAAATGGTTGAAGCCAAGGCTTTGTTTGGGGATTCGGTACGAGAATATATGTTTGATGATGATACTTTTACGATTGACAAACCCCGCGCGATCGCCATTAGTGAATATTTAAAGAAACTCAAAATTACTTGGAGTTGTAACGCCAGAGCGAATCTGGATTATGACACTCTCAAAACCCTGCGCGATAATGGACTACGTTTATTGTTAGTCGGTTTTGAATCAGGAAATCAGGAAATTCTTGACGGCATTCGTAAGGGAATTAAACTAGAAGTGGCTCGTAAATTTATGGAAAATTGCCGTAAATTGGGCATCACCGTTCACGGAACCTTTATTATTGGTTTACCCAACGAATCCCCAGAAACGATTGAAGAAACCATTCGTTTTGCCTGTGAAGTCAGTCCCCATACTATCCAGGTTTCCATTGCCGCTCCCTATCCTGGAACAGAACTTTATCGTCAGGCTCAGGAAAATAACTGGTTTACGAAAAATGATTTAATTAATACTTCGGGTATCCAATTATCAACTTTGGAATATCCCAATCTTTCGACTAAACAAATTGAAGATGCAGTGGAAAAAATGTATCGTCAATTCTATTTCCGTCCAAAAGCAATTATTCCCATTGTGCAAGAAATGTTGGGAGATCCGCAAATGTTGGTACGACGTTTACGGGAAGGGAAAGAGTTTTTTGCCTACCTTAAAGAACGGAAACAAGGATCTTTGATAAAAGCCTAACTCTTACTTCTATAATTAAGCTTGAAAAATACTATTGGCTGAGATTTGTAATTCAGAGAAACTCGGTGAAATAATTATTTCATCACCTCTGAATTGCGATCGATCATATTTTCTTTGTTCATTTAATACATACACAGAAATAGTCGGAAATTTGGGATCGCCTAATAAAGCACGACTGGCGATCGCCAAATAATCCACAATCCAATATTCTTTAATCCCTAATTGTTCATACTCATAGAGTTTATCAACATAATCATTTTCCCAATTAGTAGAAACTACTTCGACCGCTAATTGAATCGGTTCGGTTAGGGCCGCATAATCAGTAGGAGCAGAACGCCATAAAGTCCGATCAATCACGCTAACATCAGGAATTCGTCCTTGTTCCGTACCTTTTTTGTTAATTGTTTTAATCACTGCCTGAGTAGTGACAATAAAATCAAGTTGCGATGCAGCAGGAACACTTCGTGATCGCCGAATTTGATCATTCAAGGTAAAAAGGATATGTTCAGCAATTATTTTATGCTGTCGAGTGTTGACCATTTCTACAATTTCTCCATTCACCAATTCAAAACGTCCTTCGTCAGGGCATTGAATCAAAAAGTCATCAAAGGTAAGTTTGGGTTTTGTTAGAGTTTGCATAGACTATTCTTTCTCCTATAGAGATATTTAGTATAAAGCCTTAATTAAATTTTGCAATCATTAATTATTAAGGTAACCAATTTTCATTTAAAATTTGTTCCATCGTCCTAATTAAAGCTTCAGGAAAAGTCTTGATCGGGTGTTGGGATTTATCGCTAACAATTTCTCTAGCATCTTGATAACATTCATCTAATATTTCAAGTAGATAGCGTTTTAGACTGGGACTATTTTCTAGTTCGTCCTTAATTTGTTTACGAAAAGTGCGTATTTCGCCTTTCCAGTGTCCTTGATTTTGGATAATTTCAAACTCCCAATATTTTAACTTGAGTAAATGTTCTAATAAGTTTCTCAATAAACTTTTTAGTTTCTTTTTCTCTCGACGGCTCAAATCCCATACCTCCTCAATTAAATTCTCTAAATCGATCGCGTCAAAATCTTTATTTTCTAAATGTTTGACAGTTTCCATGACCCAGAGATGGTAATCGGTATCGTATAGCTTTTTAGAGGTTGTTTTGAGTTCTAATACCATATTTTCAATTCCTCTGCTTACTAAATTTCTCCTGCCGCCAGTCTAACATTATTTTTTGTGACATATTAGCCAATGAATTGTAATACCCAGGGCTTAATGTACTATTATTGAGGAGTTTCTATCAGATTTTTGCATTCATTGTGTGATATTACTCATCGCTGATTAACTAGGCTAATCTTTATGACGAAACGAGCTTTATTATTCATTAACCGTCATGCTCGCCGAGGAAAACAGGGCTTTGCTCAGGCGATCGATATTTTGGATGAATTAGATTTTGAGTTGATGACGGTTCCGATTAAACGGTCTCAAAATTTAGGTGATATTATTCGGGAGAATGCAAAAAATCTCGATATGGTGATTATCGGCGGCGGAGATGGAACTCTGAACGGTATTATCGATAGTTTAGTGGAATCTAAACTACCTTTGGGGATTCTTCCCTTGGGAACGGCGAATGACCTGGCTCGCACGCTGAATATTCCTTCGACGATCGCGGATGCTTGTCAAGTGATTGCTCAGGGTCATCGAAAGGCGATCGATTTGGGATCGGTGAATGATCATTATTTTTTCAATGTGGCGAGTGTGGGGCTGAGTGTGGAAATCACCCAAAAATTAACACGGGGCGCAAAACGCCGTTGGGGAATTCTGGCCTACGCAGTGACTGCCCTAAAAGTGATTGCCCAAACCCGCCCTTTTCATGCCACAATTTCCGTTGATGGGGAATCTCGGCGAGTGAAAACCCTACAAATTGCGGTGGGAAATGGTTGCTATTATGGCGGCGGCATGATGATCGCCCATGATGCCCTGATTGATGATCAACGCTTGGATATCTACAGTTTGGAAGTTAAACATTGGTGGCAAATTTTTCCTCTGATTTATCGTCTTCCCCAAGGACAACAAAAATTATTACCCTGGGTGCGAACATTTCAAGGGCGATCGGTGGAAATTCTGACCAACAAACCCCGAAAGATCAATACTGACGGTGAAATTATGACGGAAACTCCTGCGATGTTTTCTTTGGTTCCCCAGGCGATCGAGGTATTTGTTCCCAAGCCATCTAACCCCTCTGTCGCATCTTCTCTTGTTAATTAACGAAGTTTAGGAAATGAAATGATCTTGTCGATTATTTTAGGATTGCTCACTAAATTTGTCGAGAAAAGCTAATACTGCCTTATAAATAACACTGTTATCAACATAATGTTCAGCCGTAGCCACTAAAGCGGCTTTTCCACCTTGTAGCCAGCGTTCTGGATTAAGTAAATTTCTAGTAATATTTTGCCATTGGCTTGGGTTTGCAGTTTGCAGGTTAATAAATTCTGCGTTAATAATCTCTGTTGCTTCGGTTTCAGTCACGTTGGGATGATTAGTTTGTAAGCTTTCTAAAATTTTGATAACTTCGTTGATGGCACTTTTAACTTCAGGATCGGTCGCATATTTTTCACCAATTACTTCACCAAGGTTCGTCTCAGTAATGAAAACATTTTTGGCATTGGGAAAGTTGTATTTAGAACTGTTTGACATAGAATTTTCCTCACGTTGTTTTTGTCGGCTCTCAATGGATTCGTAACCGTTTAATAGTTGACGGATATCAACCGTAATTCTTAGTTTACCAATAGGAAGCTCTGTTACTCCCATTTTTTCCAGACCTATTAATTCTTGATAATCTAAGGGGGGATGATTGGGATAATTTGGCACGGGAACCCATTCGCTCACTTCCAAATTGGCAAAGGTGTTATGAATTTTCTGAAAAATATCACGAATCAGTGCCAGAAAAAGGCGGCGAGTTTGGTCACGGCCATTGATAGTAATGAAGATTTTTTTGTCTTCAAAGTCGGCTTTGATGCAAGCTAGATTAAAAATTTCTGAGCCTTCTTGATGAAACAGAATAACGCCACTGCGCCAGTAGGTTTGTTTATGAATTTTTTCGTGATTGAGAACAATAAAACGGGAAATAATAATAAAACGGGAAATAATACTCTCTGGTAAAATGCGATAATGGTATTGAAAATTGAGGCAATTTTGACCCAGATCGGTATTTTCGGGTTCTTCTTTAGGAAGGAGTCCAGGGATTAGATATTGTTGGCTTTGATTAAGTTTAAAACAGAGTTGAAATTCCTGCATTAAGCTAATTAAAAAATGATGACGTTTTTCGGGATAGCGTTGATTGTCGAGAATACGGGTCAATTCAGATACGCTGAAAATACCTTTCTTTTTGGTTTTCAAAATTTCATCACTGAGCAGGGCATAAATTCCTTGCGTTACCCAGTCAGGATTAAGAACATTAGTTGATTGCAGGAGGGGATGATTACGGAAACTGAGAACTAAACCGAGACGATGAAGCAGATCAATTAATTGTTCTTGATTTTCTTCTTCAGGAATTTTTTTATTAAAACAAATGCCGATATAATCGCTATAGGGAATGAAGTCTTCAGTCATGGCTTCTAGTTGTTCTTTGACTTCAAACCAAGGCAGAGGTAAGGGATCATAGACTTCTTTAAGTTGTCCAATTTCCTGCATAATCGCATTACGAAGTTCAGTAATTCCTTGACCCGTTAAGCAAGAGGTTTCGAGGATAGCTTTAATATTAGGATATTTTTCTAATAGGGCTTTACGATTAATATCAAAGGGTTGTTCATCTTTTTTATTGCCGACAATAATAACGGGAGATTGATCGCCAAAAGTTTGTATCAATTTTAACCAATATTCGAGGCGATTTTCTTCTTCGCTGGTGCGACAATTACAGACTAAAAGGTAAAGACTCCGTTTAGTCAAGAAAAATTGATGGGTCGCATGGTAAATTTCCTGACCGCCAAAGTCCCAAACATTCAAGCGTATTTTATTTTCGTTAATTTCAATGGGCCAATATTCAACTTTAAGTCCATGAGTTTGGGATTCATTTTTGTCAAATTTGCTATGAATTAATTGTTTTTTAAGGGAGGTTTTACCGACGGAACCTTGACCGACTAATAATACTTTCGCTTCATGGAGAGGACGACCTTGCTTTTGACGTAGTTGACGCAAATAGTTAAGAATTTCTTGAGGTTTTTTAGTTTCAATAACTTCGGGAGGAATTAGCAGAGGATTTCCTCGCAGATCAAGTTCTTCCAGATTTTGTAATTGAGCGATCGAATCAGGTATTTTTACTATTTGGTTCTTGGAAATATTAAGCCATGTGAGATTTTGTAATTGAGCGATCACATCGGGTATTTCTACCATTTGGTTCTTGGAAAGATTAAGCGATGTGAGATTTTGTAATTGAGCGATCGCATCGGGTATTTTTACTATTTGATTACTGGAAAGAAAAAGCTTTGTCAGATTTTGTAATTGAGTGATTGCATCAGATATTTCTACTATTTTATTACCAAAAAGATTAAGTCTTGTCAGATTCTGTAATTGAGCGATCACATCGGGTATTTTTACTATTTGATTACTGGAAAGATCAAGCGATGTCAGATTCTGTAATTGAGCGATCGCATCGGGTATTTTTACTATTTGATTACTGGAAAGATCAAGCAATGTCAGATTTTGTAATTGAATGATTGCATCGGGTATTTCCACTATTTGGTTACTCCGAAGATAAAGACTTGTCAGATTTTGTAATTGAAAAACTTCCGTCGGAATCTCAGTTAATTTCTGATAACCTAAATGGAGTTCTTTGCTCTTGTACCTAGCCGCTTCTTTAATTATTCTTAAAACTTCATCGTTTGCCATTGTTCACCTCTCTAATCGTGATTAATCATTTTAACTAACTTGACTTAGTTAGCTATTTTAATCTAAAACTTCTAATTTCGGAAAATTCCCCCACATTTCCCGCCTCGCCTCAGCCAAATCCTCCTCTGTTAAATTAATTTCTAAATCTGAACAAATTCCTTTTAAACTTTTTCGGGGTTTCTTCGCTATATTTTGAGCTTGCAAAGATTCCGCAAAATGCAAAAGCTCTTGTTGCTTATCTAGAGGCAGAACCTCTAAAATTTCTACCACTGACCGTTGAATATTAGCAATTTGCTTCATACCAAACAACTCTCTCAAGCAATTATAAGTGATGGGACTAATCGGATTAGTCAAAGATAACTATGGCAATAAGTAACTACTTGCAATTTAATATAAAATGTAGGATGGGCATCTTGCCTGTCCATAGGCTTGTCCACAGGCTAGAAGCCTGTTCTACCATCTAACAATTAATTAAGCCCACTTACTTAGTTAAAAAAGCGATCGCCTCTTTACAATAATCTTGTCATAAACAATCGCTCTCTGCATTGCTTAAAATTGTTACACTAAATTAGTTTTATTGATATAAATTATGGAAACAATTACCATTCAAGTAAAACCAGAGATTGCCCAAGCCTATCAAAGGGTCAATCCTGAAAAAAAAGCTAGAATCGAAACCCTCTTAGAATTACTCCTACAGCAAGAACTTGATAATCGCTCTTTAGCTGAAGTAATGGATGAGATTGGCTATCAGGCTCAAGCAAGAGGACTAACGCCAGAAATTTTAGCAGAAATTCTTGCCGATGAATCCTAATCGCGTTGTATTTGATACTAATATTATTGTTAGTGCTTTAATGGTTTAAAATTGTTATACTAAATTAGTTTCATTTATACAAATTATAAAAACAATTACTATAACCATGAAAACTCTACTGGACTACACCATTATCCTGCGTCCTGATGATAACAAAACCTTTGTTGCCTATGTACCCGCGATTGAAGGATGTCACGCCTGGGGAACTACCCCCGAAGAAGCTCGTCAAGAACTGATCAACGTTTTTGAAATGATTTGTGAAGAATATCAAGTCCAGAAAAAAGCCTTGCCTGTCGATGTTGAATTAACGGTAGCCCATGCCAGCTAGTGAGACAATTAGGGATTACAGAAAACCAATTTAATCAATTAAAATAACTGAATCTTATCAATCTCCTAAATACTCTATGTTCCATCCTAAACTAGATCAAAACTTAACCTACCGTGAAGCTTGAATGCGATCGCGATAGTCCTGCTCATCTAATCCCAAACCTTCATAGGCCGTGTTGCGATCAATTCTTCGCTGGAGTGCAATAATTCGATTACGAGTATCGGGATGGGTATTTAAAATTTCTGGAGTGCCGCCGCCCCCTGCCTGTAATAACTTCTGCATAAAATTAATCATGCCAATGGGGGCATACCCCACCCGTTGTAAATTCTGTAACCCTAATTGATCCGCTTCTAATTCCGCTTCCCGACTATTGGGTAAATTCACCGCTAATTGTACGCCCATTTGCACAATGGTACTTTCTTTTAAACCCGCCGCTCCCATCAAACCTTGGGATAGAGCCACATCTCTCATTTGATTTACCGCATGACGAGCCACAATATGAGCAATTTCGTGGGCGATCACACTCGCTAACTCTGCCTCCGTATCCGCCGCTTCGATCATTCCCCGATTAAGATAAACAAAACCGCCCATCGTGGCGAAGGCATTAATGGCCCGATCATTGACGACCTGAAAAGTGTAGGGAATATCAGGACGTTTACTGGTTCGGGCCAACTGTTGACCGATTTCATTCACATAGGCATTCAAGCGGCGATCGCGGGAAACCCGAAATTTACCTTGTTGGATTAATTGTTGATTAATTTGCTGTCCTAAACGTACTTCCTGGGAATTGGACAAACTAGAAAGCTGTAAAACTTGAATCCCTTGAAAGAGGAGGTTCAACCAAGACTGACCATAGCTGGGTTGGGAAAAGCCGAAAGTGAGACCAAACGTGGTAGTTGCGATTAACAGTAAAGAAATAAAACGTTTTTGCCAACGTGACCAGGGAATAACTTGCATAACACTCATCAATATAGAATCCTTTAAAAATTTAACCCAGAATTTAACACTAGGCTAGGGTCTTAAATACGGTTCAATTCTATATTAACGATATCGAAAAAAGGAAAATTTTATGACGATCGCAGGACAGTTAGGGATTCCGCACACGGATATTTTGATAAAGACAAAAATTAAACAGATTGAACACTCCACCCACTAAACCGCACGTTGCCCCGATAATAAATAGGCCCGTCAAAGGACAGCCATTCCCAAAAATGGTGAGAAATTCAACGAGTTGATTTTCGCCAAATTGACCCACAAAGGCAATTAAAGGTAACAAACTTAACACCCAGAGCATCAGTAATAATCCCCCCAGGAAGACAATCGGGGTTGTAAAACTAAAGAGAGTGGTTAGGGCAAGGGATCTCAGTAAATTAGACATATTCAAATATCTCTATGATCGATTTGTACTACCCAAGTAGGCGATCTGTGAATCCCTGATTGGATACACTTACTCTAGATGGGTTTCGCTATTTTAAACAAAGTTGTTATAAATCTTAAATCTTTATTAAAATTTTTGATGAACTCAAGTAAAGAGTTATTAAAAAACCGTATAAAATGTATCAAAAGTTATAATCTCTCTACAGTTATCCTTTTCTGGTTATCATTTTATGAAACTTTTCTTAATACTTGCTTACAGTAGAGATAAAAACGCGATCGCCCTATGAAAATTCTTCTGGTTGATGATGAAATAGAACTCACCGCTTCCCTCAGTCAGGTGATGCGTCATGAGGGATATCAAGTTGATGTGGCAAATAATGGACTAGAAGGCTTGAATTTGGGACTAGAGAATGATTATGATTTATTAATCCTCGATTGGATGTTGCCCTATCTATCGGGTTTAGAAATTTGTCAAAAACTCCGAACCCAAGCCGAAAATTTACAAAGTCCACTCGGTACGCGATCGCAACGCAAAAATCCGCCTGTTCTCTTCCTCACCGCCAAAGACACCCTAGATGATAGAGTTTTAGGGCTAGATGCAGGAGCCGATGATTATCTAGTTAAACCCTTTGAACTAAGAGAACTACTCGCTAGGGTAAGAGCCTTATTGCGTCGTTTTTCTCCACCAGAAAACCAATCTTTCAGCGATCGCCTAAAAGTCGCTGATTTTGAACTAGACGAAGATAATCAAACCGCCTATCGTCAAGGGCGAATCATTAACCTATCGGAAAAAGAAGTCAAACTTCTCTCTTTTCTCATGCAGCACCCTGGACAATTATTAACCCACGAACAAATTTATCAATCTCTCTGGACAGAAACCGACCAGCCCAACAGTAATGTCCTGGCCGCCCTCATTCGTCTTCTGCGCCGTAAAATAGAAACCAATGGAGAAACTCCCCTGATTCACACCGTTTACGGAAGAGGCTATCGTTTTGGGGAACAAAGCTAACAAAAAGTAGAAAACGCGGTATCTTAGGCTTAGAATTGTTCAAAGAATCAATGATTTTGAAAATCATTCAAAAATCCTACTTTTAATCGACAGAATAATGCTTAAACGCTCTCACCGTCTTAATCCCTGGTTTCGTCCCTTAGTGTTGGCTGTTGCCTCTGCATTGATCACCTCTCTTCCCGTTAAAGCCGCCGAAAGAATCTTCTTTACCTTCGCCCCTGTCCATGTTTCTATCAGAACCGCCTCCATTGAAAGATTTGCTAACGAAGGCGTTGTGGATGCCAATCTTCGCTTTTACTTTGATCTTTTGGGAACTACGACAGAGCAGAGAGTCGAATTACGTCAAGCTCTCAATAAAAGATTAGACATTGATCCCATTCAACTTTCACGCTTTTTCAATACCTCAATGGGGGAGCGTATTCTCGCGCGCATCGGCAGTTTGGTCACCATTCAGGGAGGACGCAATGGCGTTAAGGCTATTCGAGGAGCCATGATTTCTGCCGCCCTCGATCCTGAAGGATTAACTGCGATCAATTTCTTAAGAAAATTACCCACCGATATGCAAATTCAGGGGCAATTAGTTTTAGAAGCAGTACAAGCGACAAAAATTATTGTGGATGCCACCCAGGAATTTATTGTGAGGATGGCTAAACTGTCTGCCCAGGAAGCGGCCACCCAAACACCTGCGGATTTTGCAAAATTAATCGATCCTCGCAAACCTGGCCCCTACGGCGTTCAACCTAAATTAAGGTGGAAATTAGAAGATAAAAGCCGTAACCGAAGATTTTATGCCGATATTTATCAACCCCAACGTCAACGGGCAGGAAAAACGCCTGTTATCGTCTTTTCTCATGGTTTAGCCTCCCGTCCTGAAGACTTTGCTACCGTTGGCGAACATTTGGCTTCCTACGGTTATCTCGTCATTATGCCCCAACATCCTGGCAGTGATTTTCAGCAAGCTCAGGCTTTATTGAGTGGCTTATCCCGTGAAGTCTTTTATCAAAATGAATTTCTGGATCGACCCAAGGATGTTAGTTACGTTTTAGATGAATTAGAACGGCGCAATCAAAGGGAGTTTTCAGGTCGCCTAGATTTAAGTTCAGTGGGAATCATTGGCCATTCCTTTGGGGGAACAACGGCCTTGCTGGTGGCAGGAGCAGAAATTGATTGGCAGAATCTCAAGCGGGACTGTGGGCCTGGTAATTATCCCAATACATCTCTCTTTCTTCAATGTCAGGCCCTCGATTTGCCCCAGGATAAATATGCCTTTCGAGATGAACGGATTACCTCTGTTTTTACCCTCAACCCCGTCACCAGTGCTTTATTTGGCCGAGAAGGGTTGGCTAAGGTGAAAATTCCTGTTGTGCTTTTGGCGGGGAGTTTTGATCCTGCGGCTCCTGCGGTTTTGGAACAAATGCGAACTTTTCCTTGGTTATCGAGTGCGGATAAATATTTAGTTCTTTCTGATGGTCAGGCCCATGTTGATTTTTCCCAATTAGATGCGGGAATCTCAGATCTTTTGGGTTCAATGGGAGAGTTGACTCTTCCGAGTCCAGATTTACTCAATACCTACCGCGATGGTCTATTAGTTCCCTTTTTCGAGGTTTATCTTTCTCAAAATTCTGAGTTTAAGCCGTTTATAGAGTCCTATTCTTCCTATGCTCAACATTTGAGTCAGGGTCAGGAATTCAAAATTTATCTCATCTCTGGACAGTCTAGCCAGGCATTGGTTGAGGAAATTCAGCAATTCCGCGCTAGTCGGGGTCTTCGTTAGGCTGTCAGTCTAAAGTTGATACAGGTAAGGGGCTTAAGCCCCTTGTTACAAATTATCAAGGATTTTTACTACCTTGAATTATTCCGTCTGCGGACTCCTTCTTCAAAACCTCGGTCATAATCGGGAGAATTGCGGGGATTATCGTATCTTGCGCCATTCAGTCCATCTTGAACGCCTCGGAAAAATTCCTGATCGGGCGAAACGGGGGCATAACGCTGTTGCTGGGCGCGTCGGTTGCTATTAATAATCGCACTGGTTCCGACTCCTGCGCCGACTCCGAGAAAAAAGTCTCCCCAACTGGCCTGGGCAGGACGAGAGAAAAACGGTAAGCTACCGATCGCGATCGCGGTGGTCAGACTAATAACTGTAATTCGCTTCATAATAAGGTTCAGAATGTTAGATTCAGTAAAAAATGTTAGGAATTTGGGGGATTACTTGGCAGAAGCTGGTCTTTCTTCGAGCCAGCCTTGGCTTTTGGTAGAAATCACTTTCGGTTGATTGTCAACCCAAGCAAAGCGGAAAGTATCCGTCCCCGCAGAAATAAATTGCTTTCCGTCTTCAGTCGTTAGTTTTTCAATGGTTGCCCGTGTGACGATCGCCAATTGACCATCAGGAGAAAAACGAATGGTTTGACGTTCATTGAGAACCTCGCGATTTTTCACCCGTTTAAAAGTTGTCTCTAGCATTTGTCGATGGGCATCAACTCCTTCCAAGTTTCGGGTAATACTATTGCCCTGGGATTCTACCGTCACTTCAGAAACACCGTAGGGAACGAGAAACATTAATAGTGCATCAATATCTTCTTTTTTTTCTGCTTCGGCAATGGCTTTCATGGCCTGAGAGATATTTTCTTCCGTTAATTTACTAGAAGTTTCGACAGAAGAAGTTTTAGTAGGTTCCGCCGCGATAACCCGATGGGGCAGAACTAAAACACAACTACTAATGACACCCAGGGTCAGTAAAGTCAGAGAATGAATGATTTTCATGGATATTTTAGACAAAATAATTTTAACGATGTTTTTTTGATTAACTAACGCGATTAACGCGATCGCCAGAAATAACCCTTGAATAAACTTAAGCCTATCTGTTCATGCAAGTATCTCAGCATGATTTTAGATTGTTTTTGGCTTTGCTTTGTGTCTTGACATTAACGGAATGGGTTAAAACTAGGATAGGACAGGATTGGTTGAAAAAACAATAGTGCTTCGTGTTTAGGCAGATCTTCTATGGGATGAATCTCGGTGAGTTTTTTTGATAAATGATTTCTACAGTTTGGGTCTACGTCATGCGGTGGATGCGGATCATATCGCTGCGATCGATAACGTTCCCGTAAATTAATGCGGGAGGACAAAAAGCTGATTTCCGTCGGATGCTTCTTTTCCTTGGGGCATTCGACCATTGTTGTCCTGATGTCCATTGGTATTGCTTTGGGAGCTAGTTTTATTCAAACAAATCTTCCTGAAATGAAAACCGTCGGGGGCGTGATCGGAACCTCGGTTTCGACGTTTTTTTGTTGGCGATCGCAGTCATGAACCTATTTGTGCTGTGGGATGTTTTTGAGACTTTTCAAAGTGTTAAACGGGGAGAAAATTATAACGTGGGGTACGTGTAGGTAAGAAGATAATATATTATGTCCCTACAAAGATCTTCTACATTCCACCAATGTAAACTGCGGTATGTCAAGCTGCTTGCAAGAAAATGCGTTATTCAGGAAGATTCAATCTCAATTCATCCCAAAAGGTTGACGATAGCCCCCATGATGCTGGATTCTCATAATGCCCTTAATCCGATCGCTGTTTCTCCGACAAACCCGAATTCTCTCGATCCTTGTGTTTTAGCGGCGATCGATATTGGAACCAATTCCGTCCACATGGTCATTGTCCGTATTGATCCAGTTTTAGCGGCCTTTACCATTATCGCCAGGGAAAAAGATACCGTTCGACTGGGGGAAAGAGATCCAAAGACGGGCAATCTCTCCCAACCTGCGATGGAGCGGGCGATCGCGGCCCTCAAACGCTGCAAGGATCTGGCCACAAGCATCAACGTCGATCATATTATTGCCGTCGCCACCAGTGCCACCAGGGAAGCCAGTAATGGTTACGAATTTTTAAACCGCATTGAAGCCGAAGTTGGACTCCAGGTTGACCTGATCTCAGGGCAAGAAGAAGCGCGGAGAATTTATTTAGGCGTATTATCGGGCATGGATTTCCGCAATCAGCCCCACATTATCATTGACATTGGCGGTGGATCAACCGAAATCATTCTGGCCGATAGCCAGGAACCCCGTTTTCTTAGTAGCACCAAAATTGGAGCCGTCCGTCTCACCCGTGACTTTATCCGTACCGATCCCATTAGTCCCACGGAATTTGTCGCCCTCAGAGCCTACGCCAAGGGAATGCTAGAACGTCCCATTGATGAGTTACGCCATTATTTAAAGCCCAAGGAAAATATTATCCTCGTGGGGACATCGGGAACCATTGAAACCCTCGCCATTCTCAATGCCCTGAGTCAACAACGAGAAATCCCCAACCCTCTGCATGGCTATCAACTCACTCGTAAGGAAATCCGAGACTGGGTAAAACGATTGAGCAGCCTAAACTATGAGCAACGCTTTGCCCTACCTGGGATGTCCGATAAACGGGCCGAAATTATTTTAGCGGGCGCAGTGATTCTCCTAGAAGCCATGAATATGCTGAATCTGGAGACGATTACTATCTGTGAGCGTGCCTTGAGAGAGGGCGTAATTGTGGATTGGATGTTAACTCACGGTTTAATCGAAAGCCGTCTTCGCTTTCAAGGAGAAATTCGTCAACGGAGTGTCTTGAAAATTGCCCATAAATATCAAGCGGATCTGGGCTATAGTGAACGAGTTGCCCAATTTGCCCTAATTCTTTTTGATCAACTTCAAGGAACGTTACATCACTGGGGAAAAATAGAGCGAGAATGGCTATGGGCGGCGGCGATCTTGCATAATTGCGGCGTGTATATTAGTCATTCCTCCCACCATAAACATTCCTATTACCTCATTCGTAACGCTGAGTTGCTAGGTTTTACGGAAATTGAGCTAGAATTAATTGCGAATATTGCGCGTTATCATCGACGTAGTAAACCTAAAAAACGCCATGAATACTATATGAAGTTATCAGAGGTTAACCGTCTGATTGTTCGACAGCTCAGTGCGATCCTCCGCATTGCCGTTGCCTTGGATCGTCGCCAAATTGGAGCTATTCGGGATTTTGATTGTAAATATGATCCAGAATATAAAAAGCTTCATCTTCATCTTGTCCCTGCTCAGTCAGAAGATGATTGTGCTTTAGAGCTATGGAATTTAGATTATAAAAAAGGAATCTTTGAAGAAGAATTTGGTGTCAAATTAGTTTCAACCCTGTCCGTCGCTGTCCATTCAAGTTAGTTGTTTAATTTTTTTATCATTTTCTCATTAATTGCTAAACAATGTAGCTTTTTTATTTCAGTCATTAGGTAAAAACCGTGGTAGAAAACGACTTATTCCCTGCGATCGCCGAAACCGAAGAAATATTACCCTCACCGCCTAAAAATAATTTTTGGCAGATGTTTCTGAGATTTTTTGTGCGTAGAGTTTGGTGGATTGGCGGCTTTACTTTTTTCACCACAACCGTTGCATTAGTGATTGCTTTTCTGAGACCTTCTACCTATACAGGGAATTTTTATTTATTAGTAGAACCCATCACCGCAGCAGGAAAATTAAGCAACTCATCTACCCTAACTCGCACACAAGGCATTCCCCAGGAAGAATTAGTTTCCTTGGACTATCCCACCAATTTAATTTTTTTACAAAGTCCTGGCATGACTCTCCGCATTGCTAGGGATGTTAGTCAAAAAGTTTCCCGCAGACAAATTAATGAAATTTGGAAAGATTTACGCGAAAACTTTTCGGTGGAATGGGTAAGGTCTGCAGCAACAGGGCCAACCAAAATTTTTAAAGTCTCCTACAAAGGAGAAGATCCAACAGAAGTCAAAACAGTTCTCGATATCGCCTCTGAAACATTTGTTAAATATAGTTCGGAAGACCGAGAAACTAGTATTAAGGCAGGGGTGAAATTTATTGATAAACAATTACCCGCCTTACAGCAAACTTTAAACAATTTAAAAAATAAGCAAAAACAAATTCGTCAGCAATATGATCTCGTTGATCCCACTGCTAAAAATGCCTTACTACTAGAGCAAGTAGATGAATTAACCAAACAAAAATCAACGATAGAAAGACAACTTTTATCTCTTAAGACCCTATCTACATCGTTACAACAACAATTAGGTATTTCTTCCGCCGATGCCCTAGTGCTTGCCTCATTAAATCAAGATCCTGAAAGATTATCCTTACAAAAAGAGCTGCTTGAGATCCAATCTCAATTGATTAACACCCAATCCGTTTTTACCGATAAAAGCGTCAGAGTAGAAAATTTAGAAGAAAGATCTCGTAATGTTAGTAATTTGTTAAGAAAAAGAACCGAGGAGTTATTGAAACAATTTTCTACATCAGTTTCTATTAACTCTCCCATTCTCTCGGACTTCCAAGATCCTATTCGACTAAAATTAATTGAGCAATTTGTTGAAACTACTAATCAAATCAAAGCCCTAGAGTCCCAATTACCATCTCTTTCTTCTGAGCGGCAACAGGTCGATGATACTGTCAAAAAACTTCCTACTATTATTAATCAATATACTGCCTTAGAAAGAGAGATTAAATTAACAGAAGAAGTATTAGATAAATTACTGGTTCAACGAGAAACTTTAAAGGTCGAGTCTGCCCAAGAACTGCCCTGGCAACTGATATCAAAACCGCAAATTCCCTTAGATGAAAAGGGATTTCCCTCAGGAGATGCCCCTAATCGTCTTAATATAATTCTTGCTGGTTTTAGTGGGGGATTACTACTTAGTACGTTACTCGTTTTTTGCTGGGAAAAATATAAAGATCTATTCTTTTCGGCAGATGATATTGAGGATGTTTTAGCCCTACCTCTTTTTGGAAGAGTGCCTAAATACGATGCCTCTGTTTTCTCGAAGTCGCCTCCTTTGAGTGTCAAAAAATCTCAACAGTCTAAGGTTTCTAAACAGCCTAAAAAATTACAAACATCAAATTCACTAGAACGCTTAGAAAGTGTCGCGACATTAGATTTCCCTAAAAATAGTGCCGATAAATCTTGGAATAATCCTTCTCCCCCTCTTAATTGGTTGGTCTTTGTCAATGTTTTTGATGATATGTATGCCGAGCTTTCTTTCTATTATCGAACTCCCCCCCTACGAGCGATAACCATTTCTTCCATTGAACCAGGGGACGGCCAATCTTTAATTGCGCTTAATTTGGCGATCGCCGCTACGAAAAAGGGAAAACGAGTGCTGTTAGTGGATGCCAGTGGAAAAAAATCGACGCTTTGCCATCGATTGAATCTCACGGGGCAGAAAGGATTTAACTATCTTTTAACCCATAATGTTGACTTAGAATCTGTGATCCAAGAAGTTCCGCAGAATAGCAATCTTTATGTAGTGGCGAGTCCCACAGAAGATAGAATTTCTTCCCAACATCTCTGGTCAAGAATGGAGTATATAATGTCGGAGCTTCAAGAAAGATTTGATTTAGTCATTTATGATCTTCCCCATTTTAATGAAACAACGGATGTTTATTTTATGACTTCTTGTACGGATGGGATGTTGTTAGTGGTTGGAGTTAATAAAACCAAGCATTCCTCTGCTAAAAAAGTTCTTAAAAAAGCGAATGATTTACGCTTACCGCTTTTGGGTGCGATCGCTAATTTTGTTGAGCTAGAATGATTCAAAAAATTCGTTTCCTTGAATCCTAAAAATAATTGAATCATACAATTTTCTCGGCCTAAATTAATGAACCGCCGCAACTAGACCCACTCCCCGCCGTACAGCCGTAGCAATACGGAGCCGTTCGGATTTCTTCGATCAGATCTAATGTTCCCGCTTCTAATAACTGACTGACTGTTAGTTTTTGAGACTCGCGGTTTTGACTAGGAAAATTTTCCATCTGGTTAAAATCACAATCAAAAACATTGCCGAGATAATCAATAGAAAGCTCATTGCGACACATTAAATGTTCTGTCGTACTGGGATTAAAATTTGCTTCTAAGAATTGTAGATAAGATTGATATAATTGACGGTGTTCTAGATGAAATTTTGTCCTACCAACGGGTAAATTCGTAATCACAAATAAATGATTAAAGATAATATTAAAATTTGTCTCTAAAAAGTTTTTATAATCTTGCTCCAGTCCGATTTGATTAGGAGACAAAGCAAATTTTTCGGAAGACGGAATAGGAGGATTATAAACCAAATCTAGGATTAAATTAGGATCATGACCATAGCCTAAACGATTTAACCATTGTAGAGCGCGAATCGAAAGCTCATAAACCCCATTTCCTCGCATTCTATCCACATTATCGGAGAGATAACAGGGAAGAGAAGCAATAATTCTCACTTGATTTCGCTTGCAATAATCGGGAATATTTCCAAAACCTTCTTCAAAATAAATCGTTAAATTAGACCGCACAATCACCTGTTTTTTCTTAGCTCTAGCTGCTTCAATAATCGGTCGAAAACCGTAGAGCATTTCGGGCGCGCCACCTGTGAGATCAACCGTTTCAATTTGGGGAAATTGCTCAATTAATTGAATGATTTGCTCACAAATTTTAGGGGAAAGTTCTTCCGTTCGTTTGGGGCTGGCTTCGACATGGCAATGGGTACACGCTAAGTTACAGCGTTTACCTAAGTTAATTTGTAATACGGTAATTGTTTTTTTAGTTAGGGGAGAATTTAATTTCTTTTTGAATGGAGTAATTTCTGATTTTAAAGATGTAGGTGTTAGGGTTTGCTGAATCATTTAGAGTTTTGTTTTTTATGAAGATAGATAGGTCGGGCGAACGCAATTCGCCCCTACTATAATTTTTGTATTTAAAATCAACAACATCCTCCTCCGTCATAGTGCCAAGTGGAATCGGTAATCAAGATTTCCTGGGGATAGGATTTTGCTAAATTATTGGCTGTTTTATCACAGACTGCGGTGGGAATACCTGAGAGGAGAATATGCCCCGCTTGGTCATCAAAGAAGGATTCTAGCCCCGCATAAATGGCAGTTTTTCCCGTAAAAATACAGGCTCCATCTTCGGGAATTGCGACTTTAAAAGCTACCGAATCTAGACTTTCTAAGAGTAAATTTTCTTCTAAATGATAGTTCTGAGCATTCAGTAGACGATAGGGACGACGCGATCGCACCTCTACCTGCCCGAAACCTGCATCAACGAGATGTTGAATATACTGTTCGTAGGTAATGGCTCCTGATAAACACATGGCCCGCAAGCGTTCGTCATTTTGGAGATGTTCGGGAATAGGACGAGTGGCGATGGGATCACTCATAATTAAGCGTCCATTGGGTTTGAGGACTCGAAATGCTTCAGTGAGGGCGCGGTGTAAATCTGTCGGCTTGAAAATATTAAACAAACAATTTTGGGCAACCACATCAACGGAAGCATCAGGAACGGGCAGATCAAAAGCATCTCCTGCTCGAATTTCTACAAAACTTGGCTCAAACCAGTCATTTTCTTGAGCAGCTAAGGTTAAATTGGCGATCGCTGCCTCTCGCATCGCTTCTACAGGATCAACCGCAATCACCGCCCCCGGACGACGGGAAAAGTAGGCAAATTGCAGAGCTTCCAAACCACCGCCAACTCCCACATACAGAACCGTTGGATCATTTCCCAGTTCAGTGGGATGAATTGTTGTGCCGCAACCATAGTTCATGTCCTGCATAGAGGGGGGAATCTTCAATCCAGGGAGTTGGAGGGGACTGCTCTGCACACAACACAGGCCAACCTCTGGGGTTTGGGCAACTTCACGATAAAATTGGGCGGTAGTTTCTAGGTAGGTCATGAAATTCTTGAATTGACTAAGGCTACAAAAAATTGTCGAGATTAATTTGAAAACAGCACAAACGCTATTTATTATAGTGTTTTTCCTTGCTTTACACCTTTTCTTACCCCATTCGCTTGAACCTTAAAGAGTTGCTCCAGTTGAAGCGATCGCATTTTTTAAACGGAGCTTGATTCCATCGTCACCAACAAAAAACCGATTGCTTATACAGTAGAATAACGAAAAACTTTGTTCAATCCCCTAGATTTATGGCTAACGTACCCCCTTCTGACTCGACAACGACCGAATCCCAAGGCGATCGCACCGCCAAAACCCGTCAACTCTTAGGCATGAAAGGAGCCGCCAGTGGAGAAACCTCGATCTGGAAAATTCGCCTGCAATTAATGAAACCGATCACCTGGATTCCTTTAATTTGGGGAGTCGTCTGTGGAGCCGCATCGTCGGGGGAATATTTCTGGTCATTAGAAAATATCCTCAAGGTTTTGACCTGTATGTTACTGTCTGGCCCATTGATGACGGGTTATACCCAGACCTTGAATGATTTCTACGATAAAGAAATTGATGCCATTAATGAACCCTATCGTCCCATTCCTAGTGGTGCTATTTCCATTCCCCAGGTCGTGACTCAAATACTCATTTTGCTATTCGGCGGCTTAGGCATTTCCTACTTACTAGATCTCTGGGCGGGTCACGAATTTCCCGTGATGTTCTCTCTCACCCTGGGAGGAGCCTTTATTGCCTATATTTATTCTGCACCACCGCTCAAGCTCAAACAAAACGGTTGGTTAGGTAATTATGCTCTGGGAGCCAGTTATATTGCCTTACCCTGGTGGGCAGGTCACGCGCTCTTTGGTCAATTAAACTGGAAAATTGCGATTCTGACTTTAATTTACAGTTTAGCGGGTCTAGGAATTGCTGTTGTTAATGATTTTAAAAGTGTAGAAGGTGATCGTCAATTAGGGTTAAAATCCCTACCCGTGATGTTTGGAATTACCACAGCCGCTTGGATTTGTGTCATTATGATCGATGTTTTCCAGGCAGGAATTGCAGGTTATTTAATCTCCATTCAGGAAAATCTCTATGCAACCATTGTTTTATTATTGATTATTCCCCAAATCACCTTTCAAGATATGTATTTTCTCCGTAATCCGTTGGAAAATGATGTCAAATATCAAGCCAGCGCGCAACCGTTTTTGGTTATTGGGATGTTAATTACGGGTTTGGCCTTGGGTCATGCAGGAATTTAACTGAATTAGTCTGAAATTCTGGCCGAATTTGCTAATTAATGCGCAATTTGGTCAGAATTTTTTTATTTTTTATCAAATAAACTAGCTCTATTAGCCGCGATCGCCAAGAATAATCCTGAAGAATGGTTGTTATCAGAAATAGAAAATACAGCACTTATCGAGATCTTCACGTACAGTTTTTTTCTACAAGTCTTGCTGAGTAAGCTTTTTCGATTCTTATCTGTACGGTGTGATCATGCAAAGTGCTGTAAGTTTTTTTTATTGAGAACAGCTTGATGAGCATAGCTGTGGATGGGACAACGGTTAAAAGATATGTCACAGTTGGGAACAAAAAAATTTTTATTTCAGCGACAAAAAGTAAGATCTTTAAAACGTTTCAATTCCCCTCAACAATCAAAAAGAGACTGGTATGACTGGCTTCCATCTCTGTTTTCCTAGAAAAGATTGCAACGCTCCAAGTCAAATATCCTTGATAAGAGACGAATCTCTCCTGAATCGTTGTCAGAAATCGCTAAGATGATGGAATAAGTAGTACATCTAATAAAAACGCTGTCTAGCATGGAATTCAACTCAATGTAACTTAACTATCCTTAATTTTTATAAACCAGTATGAAAGATTATTTTTTTAAAACAGTTGAGTAATACTTTTCTTTTTTCAGACGATTCAAAGTTATAAATATTGACCAAAACAATGCTCGAATCTTCTCAGAATTCCCACGAAGAATCTCTTGTCCCCCGTGAAGAGCGGATCGGCTACATTAAAACCCTCATCGAAACCCTGCGTGCCGCCGAAGAAATTGCTAGTCAGGGATATCTCGTTACCAGTTCGGAACTTGCTGATCTCATGGATATTAATGCCAGTGCTGTCACCAGTCGCGGTGATCATTGGGCCTGGAGAAATTGGGTTGTTTCTAGGGTTCGGCGCGAAGGAAATCAAATTCTTTGGCAACTGGAACGGGCTGATCATTAATCGTCGTTTTTTCGGTCATTGGCGATCGCAGAATCAACCTAAAATTACAACCCTGATCAAAAATTACATTCTTCTCCCAAGGCTTTTCCAATGGGCAAAGTCGGGATAGATGATGGTAACATGAAGAAATTATGAAAGAATTATGAGAGTCTTTTCATGCTCCATCCCAACCC
>QBMS01000063.1 GCA_003249095.1 Snowella sp. | reverse complement strand
TGATTGGTTCCAACATTGTGGTCTCTACTTTGAGCCTTTGAGATAGCTTTTTCGTGGTGTGTTTGATCGGAAATTGCTGTAAGCGTCGGGGGTGAGCAATTCCTTGACCATCACAAAAAATGAGATCGGGAGTGAGGCTAATTTTTTCAAGCACTTGGAGAATGGCAGGAATTTCTCGAAAGGATAAATAGCCTGGCACATAGGGAAAGGTCGTGGGGGTTTGGGCGATCGCGGTTTCTAGGATGGTTAAATCGGGATAACTCAAAATCACAACCGCCGCTTTAGTAATCGTTCTATTTTCAGCAAAGGCCACCATCAACCCCCGCAATCCGTTCGACTTTTCCCAATTTATCTTCTCGAATTACTTTTTCTCGTAAGGAATTTTGTAACGCTTTAGCGGCTTCGATATCTGTTACCCAGAGGGGATCTATGGTAGGTTTCATGATAAAAAGTGCGAACTCTAATTGTCTTGTCCAGGCAAATCTAAAGCGATTAATAGAGCTTGATCCAAATTTCTTAAAGTTTCTGGATTCAAAGTTCCTCTAAGTCTAAGCAAACGTTTTTTGGACAATACTCTAACTTGATCAGCCATTGCAATTGAATCATTGCTTAAGCCCGCTTCTGGAAACTGAATAAGTACCTGGGTTGGGTAAATTTTTTTGCCTGATTGGTAAGTTGTGCAAGGAACCGCTAAAACGACGGGACTATAGGCATTAATGGCATCACGGCTAACAATAACGACAGGGCGAGTGCCACCTTGTTCTGATCCCTCTACAGGTTCAAGACGAGCATCATAGATGTCTCCTCGTTTCATGGGTTATTTTCCCCTAATTCCAACGCTTCCCAACTCGCGATCGCAAATTCACTATCTATTTTTAAAACTTCTGTTTGATAGTCTTGCTGTTGGGCCATTTCTGCGAGAGATTCATCGATTTCGGCTCTTTTGAGAGAGGCTAATTCGTGTTTAAGAGCCTGGGCGATAAATTCATTACGACTGTTAGCTTTTCCCTGACTCACTAGAACATCCGTTGCTTGGAGTAAATCAGTAGGAATCGCAAGGGTTGTACGAACACTGGGGGATGGCATGATGTCTAAAATGATGCGCTTAATTTCATCAATAATAGCATCAGATTTGGGTTCGTGACCTTAAAAAATTCTACAATTTACCCATTTTTAATTAAGTTAAGCAAAACAAAGGCGAATCGCGTTTTCTGAGTAATTTGGTGTATTTTATCAATGATGTGATAGCTTATAGAGGTTTATTCTAAATTCTTTATGCTCCCTGAGAAACCTGTCAAACCCGCAAGATCATCTTTCACGGATGAACAGCTCCGTCTCAGATTAATTAATTTAAAAAACAAAAACATTCAATTTAATAGATGATATCAGAGTTGTTTTTACAACTTAAACATACAAATGCAGTCTCTACTAATTCAAAATTTACGTCATCGTCTTCAAAAACGTCTTCAAAAATTCGAGACAGAAAGTGTCGATGCTTTTTTAATATATCTTAAACAATTTTGGCTATTCTTTGATAATAGTCCAATATATGTTGGAATTATGGAGCAATTAGTTACTAAATTTAATCCAGAACTTGACGAAGTTATTAGGGGAATATTTGAGCAAGGGGCAAGAGATATGGGGGAATCTGAAGAGCGTCAAGCTGCTACAGGATATTTAGTTCTTCGTAAATTATCTACTATAAATCAGCAAAAAGTCTTTGAAGATATCGCTTTCAGGTATGGTAGCATTGTCGGTTCAGGTGTGTCGCCGACAATAAAAAAACCAAGTATAAGAGTAATTACTTTAGTTTTTTTAAATCCTTTTTTTGAATATCTTGATGAGCAACTTGACGAGCAAAAAATCATTCTAAGCTTATTAATTCGTTATAAACATCGAAGTGAGTGGTTTCATCGGGAGCAATTACAAAACTTAATAAAAAACGATTCAAGAAAAGCAGAAAAATTACTTGCTCTTAATTTCTATTCTTATTTATACGATCAAGGACTTGATTTTATGATCGAACCATCATCTAAACAGGGTATAATCGATATTATTGCCGCACAGAATACAAAAGATCCTCTTTTAGCCGATGCCAAAATTTTTGATCCTGATTCTTCTCGTGGTAAGAGATATATTCGTAAAGCTTTTAACCAAATTTATACTTATACACAACAATATAATGAGCCTTTTGGTTATTTAGTAATCTTTAAAAATACTGATACAGATTTATGTTTTCTGTTATCGAATACTTCTTCTTCCGTACCTGTTGTAACTTATAACTATAAAAGTATTTTTTTTATAACTATTGATATTTATGAAAATCCAAAATCTGTTTCCCAGCGTGATCCACTCAAAATGATTAAAATTACTGAAGAAGAACTAATTCAATCGGCAGAAGACAGTGAAACTAACACTTAATTGACATTTTTTAATTAAAATCGTGATCAACTTTCAATGACTTCTTCGCGACGTAATCTTTTAACAAAAGGAGAAATTCCTGTTTCTAAACGTAGCTTCTCCGCATATTCAAACCGTCGCTGAACATCAGCATCAATCTCTTGTTTATGTTCCCAATAATAAGCCAAAGCCGAATAAATCTGACTCATACTAAGATGGGGATATTGAAAATGCAACTCTTCAGGACTCCAACCATTGGCATGAATTGAAGTCACTAATTCGACAACTTTCATGGATGTTCCTTCAATAAAAGGAATTTCATTTTCGTCTATGAGAATAAATTTATAGTCAGTAATTAAGGTTTGGTTCATAGTTTACTGTTTGATTATATTAAGCTATTATTATAGCAAATACTCGAATTTTGTAAGAAAGCGATCGCAAGCTATGCAAGATGATGGTCATTTTTTCTTATGATTTGTTTTGATTTAATAAGAATTGCCGAAGAATTAAAGCAAAATTATGACTATCTTCCAAATGCAAATTATGCCCACAATGGGAAAAAACTTGTAACTGAGCCTGAGGATAATCAACCGCTATTTTTTGATTAATCGCAACAAATTTATGATCCTGTCCCCCCACCAGTAACAATAAAGGAACCGAACCCTGGCGCAATTTTTCCCAAAGCGAGATTTGTTGACCAGTGCCTAAATATTGCAGAGATTTCGCTAACTTTTCGGGAGAATTATTCAAACGACGAGCAAATAAATCGGGAAAATTAGGTAACTTTCTCAGAGAATTAAATAAATTTTGTTGATACCATTCGCTTAAAACGTCAGAAAAATTTTCATTTTTAAGCTTTTTGATCCATTGTTCATCGTGTTCAATGCGTTTTTTTCTGGCGATCGCACTTTGAAGACCAGGAGAAGCGGATTCTAGAATGAGATAGGAAAACTTTTCAGGAAAATGGAGAGCTAAATAAAGAGCTAATCTTCCTCCCATTGAATAACCAATTAATCCAATCTTTGATAACTGCAAATAGTTAAGAAAGTCAATCAAGGCGATCGCGGTTTTCTCCATACCATAATGACTATCATCTCCCGTCACCTCGGTTTGACCATGACCAGGTAAATCTATTACCAAACAATAAAAATCATCCCAAAAGTAAGGAAGTATAGGATCAAATTCCTGACAATCTCCCATAAAACCATGTAAAAATAAAAGCGGTTGCCCTCGGCGATTTCCTCCCGATTGATAGTGAAAATGATATTCCGCGATCGCTAAATCCTGCTCTATCATCATCATAACTTTCTTGTCTATATGGTTCTTTGCTAATCAAGCCAATCTCACTATACAAATCATAAAACAAGGGATAATAGTAATCGCCAAAACCCTAAACTAAATTTCACCTAAAAATGATTAAAGTTGTTATCGCGCTCTTAGGCGGAATTTTGATGGGATTGTCTGTTGCCCCTGGGGGAGCTTTTTATGGGGCTTGGATTGCCTTAGTTCCCCTGTGGGTATTGCTTTTTTATCCCCAAACTGAAATCAAAAAAAACAGTCTCAAGGTTAATTTCCAGACTCGTTGGAAGCGTAATTTAGTTGACAACCTAAAACTATTTTTTAATCAAAAGACCCTGCTGGCCTTCCTTTGGGGCGTAGGTTATCACGGTTTAGCCTTGTTTTGGATTACGGGCATTCATCCCATGACCTGGATGGGTGTGCCTTGGTTGGCGAGTTTAGCCATTGCGATCGCCTGTTGGAGCCTGATTACCTTTTGGGGTGCAGTCCTGGTTTGGACTTGGGCCGTGGGAATGTCTTTTTTTGAAACGTTGAGCATGGGGAAACAATTTAATGACAAAAACCAGCTTACGGGAGTCGATAGAGGCTTAAGAATCTTGTTGGGGGTCGCGCTCTGGTGTGCCTTAGAAACGCTCTGGAGTCATGGCCCGCTCTGGTGGAGTGCGATCGCCTATACCCAAAGCCCCCATAATTTAATTCTTTTACAGTTAGGACAATTATCAGGTTTTGCGACGGTGACTGCGGCGATCGTTGGAGTTAATGGAATGATCGCTGAAATTATTTTAGTGATGATGCTTAAAAAGCCTCGTCGGTGGGTGAGTTTCCGATTATTTCTCATGCCCCTTAGTTTTTTATTCAGCTTACATTTATTAGGATTTTATCTGTATAATCGTCTCCTTAATGATCTACCTTCCCAAGCTATTTCAATGGGGATCATACAAGGCAATATTCCTAATGAAATTAAACTGTATCCCCAGGGACTTGCTAAAGCTATCGAAGGCTACACAGACGGCTATCAAAAATTAGCAGAATCCAAAGTTGATCTTGTATTAACTCCTGAAGGAGCCTTACCATTCTACTGGAAAGATATTGTTAGTTATAGTCCTTTTTATCAAGCTGTTTTAAAAGAAAAAATTCCTGTTTTATTGGGGGCATTTGGTCATTCTAACGCTGACATTACCAATAGTTTATTTGCCATTGATGCGGAGGGAAAACAAATTTCTCGTTTTGATAAAGTTAAGCTAGTTCCTTTGGGAGAATATATTCCTTTTCGTTCTATTATCGGCGGAGTAATCAAGCGGCTTTCACCCCTAGAAGGTCAATTTACGCCAGGCAATCCCCAACAAATTTTGATGACTCCCGTTGGTCAGGCGATCGCGGCAATTTGTTATGAATCTGCCTTTGGTGAAACTTTTCGTTATCAAGCTCTTCAAGGAGGAGAATTTATTGTGACGGCGGCCAATAATGCCCATTACAGCCATGCCATGCCTGCCCAACACCATGCTCAGGACGTGATGCGAGCCATTGAAACTGATCGCTGGTTAGCGAGGGCAACTAATACGGGATATTCAGCGATTATTAACCCCCAAGGAAGAACGATTTGGCTCTCTAAACTCAATGAATATGCTCTCCATTCTGGCAAGATTTATCGTCGGCAAACCAAAACACTATACGTTCAATGGGGAGATTGGTTAACTCCTAGTTTATGTTTAATAGCTGTCGGAACAGTCCTGTGGCGGAATAACTTTCGACTCATGTGATCAAGAAAAAATTGAATCAATGAGTTGTTGAAGACGCGATCGCATTTCGATTAAAATGATTGATCCGTAACAATTCATTAGGAATAGCTTCTATTAATTTTCATTAGGTTCAATCCCCAATAATCTTAACTGTGCTACTAGGCGATCGGCGCGTTGTTTCTCAGATTCAGCCCGTTGTTTTTCAGATTCAGCCCGTTGTTTCTCGAACTCAGCCCGTTGTTTCTCGAACTCAGCCCGTTGTTTCTCAGATTCGGCTTTTTGTGCTAATTCTATTGTGGTTAGAAATGGCTCACCATCAGGATAATAAACATTCAATCCTTCGGGGGTTAATACAAAACTAATTCCCAATAGTGGACTTTTCCAATGGTCTATTTCTTCAATTACGGTAAGTTCATCAGCCAGTCGTTGTAAGCCTGCTAATTCTTCGCGATCAGGATCATAAATATAATATTCTTCTACGCCATAACGGTTATAAAATTGGAGTTTTTTGGCCATTTCTTTGATGGTATTCCCTGGAGATAGGATTTCAAAGACGACTTGGGGGGCGATATTATTTTCCTGCCACTGACGATAGGAACCTCGGTCTCCTTTGGGCCTTCCAAACGCAACAAAGACATCGGGGGCAACGCGGATATCGGGTCTTCCTTCAACGGGATACCAGAGTAAGTCTCCTGCGACGAATACTTGGGGATCGTTGGCAAATAAGCATTCTAAGTTTTCTTTCAGTAAAACAATCCAACGAAATTGTTTGGTGTTATCGGCCATGGGTTGTCCATCACTGTCAGGGTAGATAATGTCGCGTTCTAGGGAGATTACCATCTCGTTAGCCTCGTTTATCGCTACTGAGTTTTTGTTAGTTTTATTTTAGAAGATATCCAGGGCGATCGCTTGAGAGGTTATCCGTATTTTCTACCCAAGAAGATGGATTCTTGACGGATAGCGGCTGATTTGTCGATCAGATCTCGTGATAATTTCTCCAGAATTTAGGGGGCTAGGAATAAATTTTACTTTTTATTGCCACGTAGAAACCGATCGCAAGACATCGGGAATAATGGTTTCACTGGGAAATTCTAAAATGGTTTCTGATAGCCCTAAATAACCCGATTCAGTAAAAAAGAGTAGCATTCGAGCCAGAGCGACCCACACTTCGGGATCAAATTCCCAATCATGGCCTGATTTTGTGTAGCAAGCAATGGATTTCAAGGCCCAAAAATAGGTATTGCGGACAATGGAGCCACTTTTTTTATAGGAAGGCAGATCTTCCAAGTTAATGATTAATATGTCTTCTTTTAGGTAACTTTTCATCTAATTTGGATCTTATTTTTAACCAGATTCATTGATTAACCTTTATAGCATCTAATTTGAACTATACAGTCAAGAGGAGAAAAATCTAAAATTTTAGACCTACGTGATCGCGAAATATCCATCTTATTGAAATAATTTACTTTTGATGAAGCGAGATTACCTGCCTTTTGGGGATAGCGTCTATGGCTACAATAAAGATAATATATTCCAATCCCTAATTTTATTTTTTATATTTTTTAAGTTAATCCCCTTTATTTATGAATAACGTCAAAGAAAAAATTCAGGCTATCTTGAATCAATTACCAGATGATTGTTCAATTGAAGATATCCAGTATCATCTATATGTGCTAGAAAAAGTCCGACTGGGTTTACAGAGTGCAGACATTGATAATACCCTGAAACAAAATGAAGTCGAGGGGTTACTAACGAAATGGCTTATCGAGTAGTTTGGTCTCCCAAAGCAGTTGAGGACGTGGACGTGATCGCGGGCTATATTGGTCGCGATTCTTCTTCCTATGCGGCGGCTGTCGTCCGAAAAATTATTGATATTACCCATGTCTTGGATGAATCTCCTTTATCGGGGGCGATCGCGCCTGAGTGTGACGATCCCATGATTCGGGAAAAATTGGCCTATACCTATCGCATTATTTATCGCATCCAGGAAGAAACTGTGACGATCGCGGCCATTATCCATACCAAACGCCTGTTAACGATGACCGAATAGCCCAATCAAACCATGACTAACCGCGATCGCCTAGAACAGGAAAACCAGCAACTCAGAGCGGAACTCGCCGCAGTTAAACAAAGGCTCTCTAATCAAGAGGAACGGTGGAACCTAGTCCTTCAGGGAACCAACGAAGGGATATGGGACTGGAATATTTTGACGGGGGACTTATTTATTTCACCGCGTTGGAAAAAACTGTTGGGTTATCAAGACAGCGAATTACCCAATCGGCTTGAAATCTGGGAAGCCCTACTCCACCCCGAAGATAAAGAAATCGTTAGTCAGGCCGCAGAAGCTTATTTAGCGGAAAATAGTCCAACTTATGCGGTAGAGTTTCGCTTACGATGTAAAGATGGTAGTTATCGCTGGGTTTTGTCGCGGGGACAGGTTTTAAGGGATAAAAACGGGACACCCATTCGCATGGCAGGTTCCAATACCGATATTAGTCAACACAAAAAAACGGAAGCCGCTTTAGATAATGAACAACAATTATTAAGATCTTTAATTGATTCCATTCCTGATCTGATTTTTTTTAAAGATGCCCAAGGGATTTATCGTCTTTGCAATGAATCTTATCAATCTTTTGTCGGTAAAACCCTAGAAGCGATTATTGGAAAAAACGATTTTGATATTTTCCCCAATGCAAAAGCAATCTTTTTTCAACAGGGCGATCAGCAAGTTTTTAAACAAAAAAAATCCCTACGGACGGAAGAATGGATCGAATTTGAGAATGGAGAATTACAATTTTTAGAAACGGTAAAAACGCCTGTTTTTAATATTCAAGGCGAATTACAGGGAGTCATTGGCATTAGTCGAGATATTACCGATCGCCACCAAAAAGAAGAATCTCTCAAAAAGCAAGCAGAACGGGATAGTTTATTAAGTTCTATTACCCGTGAATTAATCGAAAAAGATCTGGAAGCGGCCATTCATTCGATTCTTGAAAAAATCGGTCATTTTATTGATTGCGATCGCAGTTACCTGATTGACTATTCCCCCTGTCGTCAGTATATTTCCATGACCCATGAGTGGTGTAATCAAGAGATTACAAGGATTATTGATAACCATAAAAATATTCCCCTAGCAAAATTTCCTTGGATTTCTGATCAATTAGAAACGGGAGAAACCCTTAACATTCCTAATGTTGAAAAACTGCCCCCCGAAGCTCAACTAGAACGGGAAAGTTTAGAGACAAATCAGGTGCGATCGCTTTTGATTGTACCGATGATGAATGTCAATCAAATTGTTGGTTATATCGGCCTCAATCGCATTAACCGTTGGGGCGAATGGATGCCCGAAGATATTAATCTTTTAAAATTAATTGGTAAATTTTTGGCGATCGCCCAGGCAAGACATCGGGCCGAATTAGTTTCCCAGGAAGCCCAGTCACGTTTTGCAGGTATTCTTGATAGTGCCAATGAAGCCATTCTCGCGATCGACGAAGACCGACGGATTCAACTGTTTAATCACGCGGCGGAATCCGTGTTTGGTTATTCTGCCTCAGAGATTATCGGTCAATCCTTTGAACAATTGTTAGTCGATCCCGAATCCTTTCTAGATCAGGAAAATCCCACTTTAGACCATCCCATTTCCCTCCGTCGTCAGGGTAATAGTGAATTTCTTGCGGAAGTTTCCCTTTCCCAATCCCAACTCGCAGGAAAAACTCTCTTCACCGCGATCGTCCGTAATATTACCGAGCAAAAACAGGCAGAAAAAGCTTTAAAAGAAGCCAAAGATGCCGCCGATGCCGCCAACCGAGCCAAGAGTGAATTTCTCGCCAGTATGAGCCATGAATTACGCACGCCCCTCAATGCCATCATTGGTTTTAGTCAAATTCTCAACCGAGATCCCGCCCTCACCGCCCAAAAACAAACCCTTGATATTATCAATCGCAGCGGGGAACATCTGTTAGAGCTAATTAATGACATTTTGGAAATGTCGAAAATCGAAGCAGGACGGACAACTTTAAACGAAAATAACTTTGATTTTTATCGCTTATTAGATAATTTAGAGGCCATGCTGGCCCTCAAGGCTGGTACAAAAAATTTACAACTAATTTTTGATCGCGCTTCCGATGTTCCCCAATACCTGCAAACCGACGAGGGAAAATTACGGCAAGTCCTGATTAATTTACTCAGCAACGCCATTAAGTTTACAGAACAGGGCGGTGTGATTTTGCGGGTACGAACAAATCCGCGCCAATGGCCGACAAATCCTACTCTAACCCGTCCTTTTTCCCTCACCTTTGAAGTCGAAGACACAGGGCCAGGCATTGATGAACAAGAAATTGATCAACTCTTTGCCGCTTTTGGACAAACGGAAACAGGTCGCAATTCTCAACAGGGGACGGGATTGGGCCTACCCATTAGTCAAAAATTTGTGCAATTGATGGGGGGAGAGATTCAGGTTAAAACTGTTTTAGGTAAAGGGAGTGTCTTTAGTTTTGATATTCAGGTTAATTTGGCAGATAAAATGCTGATTGCTTCACCCTACCCCACTGCAAAGGTGATTAGACTAGAACCCAACCAGCCGACCTATCGCATTTTGGCCGTTGATGACCGCTTAGAAAGTCGTTTGTTACTGGTTAAACTGTTGGGAGATATTGGTTTTGATGTCCGAGAGGCGAGTAATGGTCAAGAAGCGATCGCGGTGTGGGAGAGTTGGCAACCCCATTTAATCTGGATGGATATGCGGATGCCTGTAATGGATGGCTATACAGCGACCAAACGCATCAAATCGACTATTCAAGGCCAGGCAACTGTGATCATTGCCCTAACGGCCAGTGCCTTTGAAGAAGACCGCCATTTGGTGTTATCTGCTGGCTGTGACGACTTTCTTCGCAAACCTTTTCGAGAAGAGGTTCTCTGGGAAAAAATAGCCCATCATCTAGGGGTTCGTTATCTCTATGGAGAAATGAGTGATCCTCTAGAGAAAGATAATATTTCGACCTTTACGTCAAACCAACTGATTCAAGAATTACAACAGGTTCCCCAGGATTGGATCAATCAACTTCAGGAAAAAGCTTTAGAATGCAGTGATGATGGAGTATTAACCCTTCTAGAGTCCCTTAAACCCGAACAACAAAAATTAGCGATCGCTTTGCGAGAATGGGCGGATCATTTTCAGTTTGATCCAATTCTGGAACTGATTGAAAAAAGTTTTTAATGTTCACTAAATAAAAAAATGTTTCTCAGGACAAATCAAAATGTTGGAAGAATCAAAAGCTTTGCATAAGTCCCCTTTACCTCCCTTGCATACCATAACAGGAGAACTTTACCAACCAGCCCGAATTTACTACCAGGTAAATCAAAAAAAAGCAGTTATTGGTAGATTTAAACGACTGCGGTGTATGGATTTCGATCCCAATGATAATAGTTGGATGTGGTTATACAAAGAAGAAGCCAAGGACATAAAATTCACTACATCCTATCGAAATATTCCTAAAGAGGCTCGGCCCATTGTTTTAGGCTCTTTTACCTGGGAGGGAGATCAAGAGCTTCGACTAGATGTTCGTTCCTTTGAACGGGTGACTAAGTCCATGAAATTCTTTGATCAGAAAATAAATCGCAGATTAGCAAAGGTCACAAAAATAAGAATCGTTAATAAACTGTTTCCATCTACGCTCACTGGCGATGACCTCTCCAATCATCATCATCTTTTCTTCGAGCAACGTCAAGCAATTGCCCCGAACGATACGCTCAAAGAACTTCAGGAAATAGCATCTCAATACGAAGGGAAAGAAGAAGCAGAACGTCACACCGCATTCTTATCTCATATTCAGGAACAGATGAAAAAAACACTCCCTGAAGTCGAGGAATTACCGACTCATTTTTATGAAGATGGTATTGAATCTCTCGTGATATCGCTAAACATGAAACAATTAGAGGCAATGGAACATTGGAAAGGGAATAAGAATTTTAGTCAATTTGACATCATGAAGAAATTTCTGAAAGATCTCGAAATAGACGGATTATAAAGTGCTGGGGGTATCAAGACGCTTTTTCGATGATTCCCTCTTTGCGCCCGATCGCTTTAAAAGAAGTGAGGTTCAAATCCCAGTCCATTCATTTTCTTGAAAAACTTCTGTGGCAAAGGAGCGATCGCGTTAGAGATTGAGGATTAGGGAGTCCAGAAATCGATGTTTTTGAAAAAACCTAAATCTTTATAATCGATTGTCCAAACAGGACTTTCAAAATGGTGAGCAACAACCAAAACAGAAGCATCTTCTAGGCTTCCAGACCAGTCAGGCGAGCAGGTTACTAGGTCAAGCATTATTAAAAAATCATCTTGATTAATGATTGAAATGACGGTTTCCTGCTGAAGAATTTTTAAAAAATATTGAGCAGCTTGACGGGATTCACGGCGCGAAACAAATTTGTAAACCTCAAAGACAATCGGTAAAGGTGTAATGACTTCCCCAAACTCATTGGACAGGCGACTAAACCCTAATTTAGCGATTTCATGATAGCTATCCTTCTGGGAAACTAAGGCAATCAATGGCCCCGCATCCAGTACCAATCGCTTCATAACCGAGTGATGGGATTAACGGAGGCATCTGCTGGGGCATTTTTGACAATTCCCGCCAACTGGAGGAGTCCAGTACCATTACAGGGGCGAAATTTCTCTTTTAACGCTCCCTGCACCACGCTAGAAACATTTTCTGTCGGATTTTCCTTAAGATACTGACTGAGTTGCTCCCAGAGGTCATCTGGGATGTCAAGTGTTTTTTTCATGGTGTTACTTAATAGTGTGTGACATTGGTTGTGGCTTGATTATAACTAAATCAAGAGAAACTATTGCAGAGCAACCCTGGTTGATTGGGTTACTACTTTTCAGATTAATCTGTAGATCAAGCTTGGTTATACTATGAAGAACAGTTAAGAATATTAAAGTTGACCCTATCTCGAACTATGAAACAACGTAAATTTTGGGTGACACTGCTGGCGGGTTTGTTTGTCTTTATCGCCTACTTGGGTTGGATGCCCGATGCTAATGCCTTTACAGAGGATCAAAAATTAGTCTTACAATCCTGGCGATTGGTCAATCAATCCTATTTAGACGACACTTTTAATCATCAAAATTGGTGGTTAATTCGTCAGCGATCGCTCAAAAAACCGTTTCGTAGTCGAGAAGATGCCTATACGGCCATTGAGGGGATGTTAGCGACCCTGGATGAACCCTTCACTCGTTTTCTTCGTCCTGAACAGTACCATAGTTTGCAAGTTAGTACCTCTGGCGCACTCTCTGGGGTGGGTTTACAAATTAATCTCAATCCTGAGACGGGGAATTTAGAAGTGATTTCTCCCCTGGCGGGTTCTCCTGCTGAGGCGGCGGGCATTAAATCTCGCGATCGCATTTTAAAAATTGATGCCACCGATACGACTACATTGAGCTTAGATGAAGCGGCGGCCAGAATGCGCGGCCCCAAGGGAACAACTGTTTCTCTGACCATCCAACCCAAGGATGAGTTGAATATTCGTGAGGTTAATCTCGTCCGCGATCGCATTTCCCTGAGTCCTGTGGTTGCTAATTTAGACCAAGAACATAGCCCATCGGCGATCGGTTATATTCGTCTGAGTCAATTTAGTGCCAATGCCACCGAAGAAGTTGCCCAGGCGATTAAAAAATTACAAAAACAAGGGGCAGAATCCTATATTCTCGATCTCCGCAACAATCCAGGCGGTTTACTCCAAGCAGGAATTGATATTGCGCGGCTCTGGTTACCCGATGGAACGGTGGTTTATACCGTTAATCGTCAGGGAATTCAGGATAGTTTTACCGCCACAGGGGAAGCTTTGACCGATGCACCTCTGGCAGTGTTAGTGAACCCAGGGACAGCAAGTGCCAGTGAAATTTTAGCAGGAGCCTTACAGGATAATGGTCGCGCTCTTTTAGTAGGGGAAAAAACCTTTGGCAAGGGTCTCATTCAATCCCTGTTTGAGCTTTCCGATGGTTCAGGTCTGGCGGTGACGGTGGCGAAGTATGAAACGCCGAATCATAAGGATATTCATAAGTTAGGCATTATTCCCGATGAAGTGGTAGCCCAGGGGCCGATTAGTTATCAGCAAATTGGGACAGAAGCGGATTTACAATACCAAGCGGCAGTTCAGGCGTTAACCAGTCATTCTGTGTTGGCTCGTTCTGCGCTTTAGTCTTTTCAATTCTGTTGTTGTTAATTCACCAGAGAGTTTTAAACCATGACTGTAAACACCCTATCTCCTATCCTTTATGAGCAGGATTTCGCTCTCTGGATAGAAAAAACCGTTAGCCAATTAAAAGCGCGCGATTTTGCCGAAATTGATCTAGAAAATTTGATTGAAGAGGTAGAATCCTTGGGACGACAGGAAAAACGAGAGCTAGAAAATCGCCTAACGACCCTATTAGAACACGCACTCAAACGGCGTTATATTTTGATGCCTGACTGTTATCGCGGCTGGGAAAATACCTTGAAACGCACACAGAAAGAACTGAAAAAGATTTTACGGGATTCTCCGAGTCTTCGGAATTATTTTTTGGCAACTCTAACAGAATGTTATCAGGATGCGGTGGATAATCTTGAAGATGATTATGGCTCGGTCTTCCCTGAATCTTGTCCTTTTCCTGAAATAACCGACGTTTTGTTAACAGAAAAATTTTGGCAATAAAGTATATCGATTGCTAACTCCATTGTGGTTTTTCTAGAGAGAAGAAAGGGTATCAGGAGCCACATCTAGCCCTTTAGATTGAATGAGATCGGGCAAAGAGGCGATCGCTAAACCCATTTCCTGGGCGGCGGCTTGTAGAGCGGCTTCAAAGGCAACCGTATCGCCGTCATAACCGCATAATTGGGTTGTAACAGCCAATCCCTGAGAAGCATTTGCCCTGGCGCAATCAATCAATTCCGATCCCGTCAGGGGCAGATGGCCAGAGAGGAGTTGTTCTTTGGATTCTCCCCAATAGGCACTATACGTCCAAATTTCTTCAGTCGCATTGGTTTTAAGCGACCAACGATAGACCGCTTGCTGGGGATTAATGCCAATCTCGATCAATTTTGCTCCCATGTAATATTCTTTTTGTTTTCTTGTTTGTTCTTTATGGGCTAAAGAAAGATTTTTATTGAGGGTCACACTAAGATGGGCCTGGGTTGATTTACTCATAATTTTTTATCTATATTTAAAATTTTGTCTATTTTTTGAACTAATTAAAAATCGTGATATTTATTAAGTATAATAATTTTTTGAATGATGTGATCTTGTGCAATATGCAAGGTCTATTATTTTAATGGATAATTTTTTACATTGCAACAATCTGTAAAAAATCTTTATCAATTTCTAAAGTTTTTCGGAAAAGCCGTTGTAATAGAGTTTAATAATTAAGAAATGTTTACAACCATACGATTTCCTCGTAAATCTCTTGGGGAATATAAGAATTTTGAGGGTTATATTTAGTCATTGCAACAATATATCCTTTGTGACGATTGTGAAGTTCAAGTAATAGGCGCGATCGCAGTTAATCAATCAAATAAGTTAGGTGGATTATTGGGGCGACGATATCCTGCCCTTTTTAAGTATTCTTTTAGGTTCTTTAAACCCTGCTCGTATTTATCGCGATTGTTTAATCTGTTTGGCTGGTCGTCATGAATGGAAAAATGTGACTCTTCGGTGAAAGCATCACAGGATCGGCAGTAGTATTCATCAGGCTTGCCTTCTACTTGATCACCGTGAACATAGTACCGTTCTAAAGCGTTTTGACTCATGTTTATCCTAAAAATTCCTTTGTATTATTATTTTAACCGTACCTTTGGTAATTAGCGATCACGGTTTTCACCAACAAAAAGCGATAACTGCCTTGGGGTAACATTTCCTCGCTTCATGGAATGCTTAGGAATGAAAATCTATTAAGTTGTGCATTTGAATTTTCAAAGCAAGAGATTCATCTTTGTTAAACAACAATATGTCTGGATTATTTATTTTTCATTCCTTAAATAGTTGTTAAAGGAGACGGCACGACAATATAACCCGTTTTGCGATCGCCCAATACCCAATTTTTTTCCGTTCCCCAATACCACCAATACGCTCCGATATAGGCACAAATGAGACTATCTAGCTGGTCTTCAATGGCTTTTAGTTGTTTGCCTGTCAGAGATAGGGGCAAGGTCAGCAGAGGAAAATCCGTCAAATCTAAAGCAGGAGTCAAATTCGGCAAAATTGTTTGGATATAGTGTTGTAATTTTTGCAATTCAGCCTTTTTTTCTGCGAGGTTTCCTTTTTTGTATTTCAAAATTCTAGAAAGTTGAAACAAATGGATCATGGCAGGATGGGGAAAAACTTCGATCTGGTAACGTCCGATTTTTTGTGACTCCATCGTGGGGGCATGATTAAACCCCCTGGTTTCCAAATTTTTGCCAAATCTAACCGTTCTTTCGGCAAAGGGACGACCCAGATTGGCGGGATAACAACCCGCATGGTAACGACCAAAATATTGATGGGTCAGGCGATCGCATAAACGAGTTCCTGTTGCATTGGGAATGAGCAGGGGCGCATCCACAGCGATCATGGCTCCTTCTTGGGAACTGACATGATTTTCAAGCCAGTCTAAAATTTCTGCTAAGGAGAGCCTGCGAGTAATATCCATCACCTGAAGGTGTGAATTATTCCATTCCAGAAAACACAGACCACTTTCCCCCGTCTTCCAACCTAAATCGATCCCAATAAATTTCATTGCTAATATCTATCATTAAGATATCTTTGATTATTACTGGAAATGTCTGCCTTTAAAATAAATTATCTAATCAAGTCTTTTCTGAAAAATTGCCACTTTAGCAACTATTTTGTTGTTTAACTTTATGGATTATGAAGATATTTAAAAAATCCTAAATTCTATCCTTTTTATCTCAAGACGGTGTAACAATAAGGGAGCATCCCAAAACAATCAGGTTATGAAAAGTTTAACTTCATTTTCCCACCTTTCAAGATCTAGAGAAAATACTCAGAATTGACTTTAGGACAACTCCCATGCCAACCGTCTCCCAAAATCCTCAAGTAACCCAAAATAATGTAGAACATCCCAGTGGTGATAAACGCTTTAAAGTCCTGGATGTGACCATGAAGCGCAATCAATACAGCCAGGATGCTTTAATTGAAATCCTTCATAAAGCCCAAGAAGCCTTTGGTTTTCTTGAAGAAGATATCTTACTCTACGTGGCGAGAGCCTTAAAACTTCCCCTCAGTCGGGTTTATGGTGTCGCGACTTTTTACCATCTGTTTTCCCTCAAACCCAGTGGGGCCCATACCTGTGTGATTTGTTTGGGGACGGCCTGTTATGTCAAAGGGGCTAATACCTTACTCGATACCCTCAAGGCTGAAATTGACGTTAAACCAGGCGAAACAACGGCGGATGGTCAAGTTTCCTTGGTCACGGCTCGTTGTATTGGAGCTTGCGGCATTGCACCTGCGGCCGTCTTTGATGGCAATGTATTAGGAAAACAAACAGGGGAATCGGTGATGGAAAATATCCGCCCTTGGGTTAAAGGTGAATAGTGACAAAATTGTTTTGAATAGAGCTAAAAAAGATGGATATTACTGAATTACGCAAAATTGCCGAAGAAACCCAGGAAAATCAGCTGAAGATTCGCATTCGTTGCTGTAGTGCGGCAGGTTGTCTTTCTTCCCAGGGAGAATCGGTTAAGAAGAATTTGGAAAACGCGATCGCCTCTGCTGGTTTAAAGGATCAAGTAGAAGTCTGTGGCGTGGGTTGTATGAAATTCTGTGGCATTGGCCCCCTAGTCGCGGTTGATCCCCTGGGAACGCTCTATGAACAAGTCACCCCAGAACAAGCTGCCGCGATCGTCAGCACCCTTGATCCCGCCAATCCGATTCCCGAATCTTTGCCGATCCAGAGTGATCCCAACCATCCATTTTTTGCCTATCAACGTAATATCGTTTTAGAAAATTCGGGCAAAATTGACCCCGAAAGTATCGAAGCCTATATTGCAGTCGGCGGCTATGAACAGTTACACCAAGTCATTTACGAACTGACTCCCGATCAAGTGATCGCTGAAGTGACGAAAAGCGGCTTGCGGGGTCGGGGCGGTGGTGGCTATCCGACGGGCCTAAAGTGGTCAACGGTGGGTAAAATGGCAGGCAAACAAAAGTATGTGATTTGTAATGCCGATGAAGGAGATCCAGGAGCGTTCATGGATCGCAGTGTTCTCGAAAGTGATCCCCATCGGGTCTTGGAAGGAATGGCGATCGCGGCCTATGCAGTGGGAGCCAATCACGGATTTATCTATGTGCGGGCTGAATATCCCCTCGCCATTAAACGCCTCCAAAAAGCCATTCAACAGGCCAAAAAATACGGACTGATGGGGTCACAAATTTTTGACTCGACCTTTGATTTTAAAATTGATATCCGCGTCGGGGCAGGAGCCTTTGTTTGTGGGGAAGAAACGGCACTGATTCATTCCATCGAAGGCGGTCGCGGAAATCCCACTCCCCGTCCTCCCTATCCTGCCCAATCGGGACTCTGGGAGTGTCCGACCCTGATTAATAACGTGGAAACCTACGCCAATATTGTCCCCATTATTCGGGAAGGTGGAAGTTGGTACGCCAATATCGGGACAGCGAAAAGTAAAGGTACGAAGGTTTTCGCCCTGACAGGAAAAGTCAAAAATGCAGGACTCGTGGAAGTCCCAATGGGAACAACGGTTCGGCAAGTGGTGGAAGAAATGGGGGGCGGTGTCCCCGATGGCGGAACGATTAAAGCGGTTCAAACGGGCGGCCCGTCGGGAGGCTGTATTCCTGCGGTAGCCCTTGATACGCCCATTGAATACGATACCCTGCTGGCCTTGGGAACCATGATGGGATCGGGCGGCATGATCGTCGTGGATGACAGCACGAATATGGTCGATATGGCGCAATTTTACATGGATTTTTGTCAGAGTGAATCTTGTGGAAAATGTGTCCCTTGTCGGACAGGGACGGTGCAACTTTATGAGATTTTGACAAAATTACTCAATAAAGAAGCAAAACCAGAGGATATCGACAGATTAGAAGCCCTTTGTCACATGGTCAAGGAAACCAGTCTTTGTGGCTTGGGGCAGAGCGCGCCGAATCCCGTTTTGAGTACGTTGCGTTATTTCAAAGACGAGTATTTAGAACTGGTTAAATCTGAGTGAAATATTCCTCTTTTGTAGAAAATTCTCTTTGTAAGTTTAGGTATTTAGGAGTCTTGCTCAATTATGTCTGTTATTACTTTAACGATTGACGATACTGCGATCGCGGTTGAAGAAGGTACAACCATTTTACAAGCCGCGAAGGAAGCATCCATCCCGATTCCCACGCTTTGTCATTTAGATGGAGTGTCCAATGTCGCCGCCTGTCGTCTTTGTTTGGTCGAAATTGAAGGTAGCAATAAGCTCTTGCCCTCCTGTGTGACAACAGTGACGGAAGAAATGGTTGTTCATACGAATACGCCCAAATTGCAGGAATATCGACGGATGACAGTGGAATTGATTTTCGCTGAAGGAAATCATGTTTGTGCGATTTGCGTTGCCAACAATAACTGCGAACTGCAAGATATGGCCGTTACCGTCGGCATGGATCACAGTCGCTTTCCCTATCGTTTCCCGAAACGCGATGTGGATCTTTCCCATCCATTGTTTGGCATTGACCATAATCGTTGTATTCTTTGTACCCGTTGCGTTCGGGTCTGTGATGAACTCGAAGGAGCGCACGTTTGGGATGTGGCCTATCGGGGCGCGGAATGCAAAATTATCTCAGGTTTAAATCAACCCTGGGGAACGGTGGATGCCTGTACGTCCTGCGGTAAATGCGTGGAAGCTTGTCCGACGGGTTCGATTTTTCATAAGGGCATGACCACTGCTGAAGAACATAAACAAAAGGATAAATTAGCGTTTCTGGCCGAAGCCCGCGATCGCAATCAGTGGACAAAGTAATAGGTCTTGGAAATGACAAACAATGACGACAGATGGCAACATCTTAATCCTTATGAAAGACGGTATTCACTATCAGCCATGCAAGCCTATGATGAAATTATGCTTAGAACCACAGACGTTATTCAAATTTCAGAACGTTATCGACTCAGTTTAGAAGAGGTAAAACGTGCCAAAAATTTCGCTTTTGGAGATGGTGTATCCTCCTATGAATTTTCTCCCTCTCCTGATATGGCAGATGCTTGGTTAAGGATGTCATCTGGAAAAGAAACACCTTTAGATGAGGTCTTATTAAGACATGAAATTTATGAATCTGATTTAGTGATTAATCAAGGATTAAAACAATCAGATGCTCATAAATTAGCTCAAGAGAAATATCCTTGGTCTGATCTTTTAGTACAATCAAAAAAGGATAATTAATATGGATGCAGAGAAAAACTTTTTAAACGCACTAAAATTATGTAATTCGTTGGTTGATGTCAAAAGGGAGCCATCGTCTATTCCTTGTCAAGCTATCAAGTTACTATGTGGGATTGCTAAGGAAGAATACTTAGCTTTTCGCTATTATCAACAAATTCAATATTCATCTAAAGTTAAAGAGGCTTTAGTAGCTATTGATGAATATGCTCGAAGTTGTGATAATTGGCGTATTTATAATCAAGATTGTTCTCTTGGTTTTGGAGTTAAAGATCACTGTACGATTCTCAGCTTTTTATTAAACTTGCCTTCGTCTAATTATACAAACTATACAGGTAACTTTAATTCTGCTGAAATCATTTGTGAATTATTACAGGAATGGAGTGGTTTTGATTTTCGTTTACTATTAACATCTTCTCCTGAATTAATTTCCTATTAATGTTTATTCTCGAAAAATAAAATTATGAGTAAAATTCGATTTGCAACGGTTTGGTTAGCGGGATGTTCGGGTTGTCATATGTCTTTTCTCGACATGGATGAATTTCTAATTGATCTAGCCCAATTAGTAGATGTGGTTTTTAGTCCTGTGGGTTGTGACCTCAAGGAATATCCCGATAATGTCGATGTTTGTCTCGTGGAAGGCGCGATCGCGAATGAAGAGAATTTAGAATTGGCCCTGGAACTCAGAAAAAAAACAAAAATCGTGATTTCTTTTGGCGATTGTGCTGTCACAGCTAACGTTCCAGGAATGCGAAATATGTTAAAAGGAACCGATCCTGTACTTCGGCGTGCCTATTTAGAATTGGGAGATGTGACACCCCAATTACCCCATGAACCTGGAATAGTTCCTGAATTACTCGAAAAAGTCGTTCCCCTTCATCAAGTGATTGATGTGGATATTTTTATGCCTGGTTGTCCTCCCGATGCCCATCGTATTCGAGCTACATTAGAACCGCTTTTAAAAGGTGAACATCCGCTAATGCAGGGCAGAGAAATGATTAAATTTGGTTGAAATACTCTAGGGATAATTTATGGTATTACTGAAAATATTTTTAGGAATAATGACTGTTATTCTCTTCCTCAGTAGTTTTTTCTTCTTTGCCTGGATCGCTTTTGCTGTCGGCCCGATGAGATGTTCGCTCCCCAACCGATGCACAACATTACAAGAAAACTTATACGCTGTTCTCAGCATTTTAGTAATGTTAATCCCTTTTGCTTTTATTGTGTTTTCCTTCAAAGGAATCAGCCGATTGTAAGAATTCCATTATTAAAATTAAAAAGAATCTCATTATGTCTAAAACGATTGTTATTGATCCCGTTACCCGCATTGAAGGCCATGCCAAAATTTCTATTTTTTTAGATGACCAGGGTGAGGTGGAAAATGCCCGTTTTCATGTGGTGGAATATCGCGGCTTTGAAAAGTTCTGTGAAGGCCGCCCCATGTGGGAAATGGCGGGAATTACGGCTCGGATTTGTGGAATTTGTCCTGTTAGCCATCTACTGTGTGCGGCGAAAACGGGGGATAAAATTCTGGCGGTACAAGTGCCGATCGCTGGCGAAAAACTACGCCGTTTGATGAATTTGGGACAAATTACCCAATCCCATGCCCTGAGCTTCTTCCATCTTAGTAGTCCCGATTTTCTCCTCGGTTGGGACAGTGATCCCGCAACCCGTAATGTTTTTGGGTTAATCGCCGCTGATCCTGATTTGGCACGGGCAGGAATTCGGTTACGACAATTTGGGCAAACGATTATTGAATTATTAGGTGCGAAGAAAATTCACTCTGCTTGGTCGGTGCCTGGGGGAGTGCGATCGCCCCTTTCAGAAGAAGGTCGTCAGTGGATACGCGATCGCCTACCGGAATCCAAGGAAACGTTGTACTTAGCCTTGAATTTATTTAAGAATTTATTAGATACTTTCCAAACCGAAGTAGAGCAGTTTGGTAAATTTCCTTCTTTATTCATGGGTTTAGTGGGAAGAAATGGAGAATGGGAACATTACGGCGGCCATTTACGTTTTACAGATAGTGACGGAAATATTGTAGCGGATAATCTTAGTGAAGACAATTATCGAGACTTTATTGGGGAATCCGTCGAAAAATGGTCGTATCTCAAATTTCCCTACTACAAACCCTACGGCTATCCCGAAGGCATTTATCGAGTTGGCCCCCTAGCTCGCTTGAATATTTGTACCCACTTTGGAACCCCTGAAGCCGATCGCGAATTATTAGAATATCGTCAACGAGTGGGGGGCGTGGCGACCTCTTCTTTCTATTATCACTATGCCCGATTAGTGGAAATTTTAGGCGCGTTAGAAGGGATTGAAAACTTGATTAATGATCCTGATATTAGCTCTTCCCGTTGCCGAGCTAAAGCCGATATTAACTGTTTAGAAGCGGTGGGAGTGAGTGAGGCTCCGAGGGGGACGTTATTTCATCATTATAAAGTAGATGAAAATGGCATTATCCAGAAAGTTAATTTGATTATTGCCACAGGAAATAATAATTTGGCTATGAATCAAACGGTAACTCAAATTGCTAAACATTATATTCACAATAATGAGGTGACCGAAGGCTTCTTAAATCGGGTAGAGGCAGGAATTCGTTGTTATGACCCCTGTTTAAGTTGCTCTACCCACGCGATCGGTCAGATGCCTTTAATGGTTGAATTGCTGAATAGTCGAGGTGAAGTGATTAATTCTTTGCGGAGAGATTGAGCTAGAGTTTGGTTATAAATTAAGGTTTATCAGATAGGTTGTTGGCTTATGAAATGCTTGATTAATTAAGCTTTCAAGGTTTAACTGCCTATTTTTTTTGTTGACTAAATTAATAAAAAACTAAAATGTAATTGTCATGTTATAAATAAATTATAAATAAAAAAGATTCTTTATTTTTTAAATTTTTAATAAAAAATCAAACACAGATTCTTAAATAACCCATTTGTAGAATATTTTACCTATCCATTTTTTGCAAAGTTAATAACAATCTATATTGATTTCTATTGATGCTTTAGAGTTATCCCTTTAGGGGTGAAAATTTAAGATTTACTCATTTAGGGGGGGGCTTTTCTTGGGCAATGGTTCAGCCTGATTAAAGGCAGAAAGGATTACTGGGCAAAGGATTAGAGAAACAAAGAAGCAAATATAAGCTTGGAAGTAATGGTTATAACTTTACAGGGGTGTTAAGGGTAATAATACTATAAATAAATCGGTAAAAAAAGGAGAGAGAGTATGTCAATCCAAAAGATAAAGCCAATCCAAGAGTTTAATGATTCTATATTTTGCAATGGGAAAGAAAAAGAATTATTTAAACGAGACTGTCCTCATTGTCACAGCGAGGAAGTGAAAATTCATTCTCATTACAAAACGAAAAATAATGGAGAGAGAAAAATATTTATCTGTCAAAAATGTGAGTCACTATATTCAGAAACGTATAATAC
>QBMS01000062.1 GCA_003249095.1 Snowella sp. | reverse complement strand
CCGTTAAATAGGAAACCGCGTAGGCAGTCATGGCTCCCGTGAGCAAGGTTCCTTCGAGTCCGAGATTAATTTTGCCGCTTTTTTCTGTGAGACATTCCCCCAAACTAACAAAGAGAAAAGGTGCGCTACCCCGCAAGGTTCCGCCTAAAATGCCGAGGGGAACGCCCCACCAACCGATCGCTTCTGTTGTCATAGTTTTATGGTTAAATTTGGATTTGATGGTTTAAATTTACACAGTAATGGCAGGAGAAGAAGTGTCGGATTTTTCTTTTTCTTGAAAAATAGCAAACTTTCCGTAGAGCGATTCACTATACAACACGACCAAAAAGACCAGTCCTTGGAATAACAAAACGGTCGCATCGGGCAGAGAATGAACCCGTTGGAGAATGCCGCCACTGGTTAGAATTCCCCCTAATAGGATAGAAATAACCGCCGCCGCCAGAGGATTTTGTCGGGCAATAAACGCAACTAAAATTCCCCCATAACCATAGCCCGCATTCAGAGATTCGTTGGCTCGTCCATGAATAGCAGCAACTTCGACCATTCCTGCTAAACCTGCACAGGAACCCGCTAGAAAACAAATAATGAGGGTTAATTTGCCCACTGGTAACCCTGCTAGACGGGCGGCTCGAATATTTCCCCCCACTGTCCTGGCGGCAAATCCAAAAGTCGTGCGTTGAATTAAAAAATAGGCGATCGCACAGGCAATCAGTCCATAGATCAATCCGTAATGAATGCGAGTTCCAGGCAAACTGCCCAACATATTCACATCAGGAATGGGAAAAGTCGAAGGTTTATTCAGAGAACTGGGATCGCGCATGGGGCCATTGACTAAATGATTCAAAATGGCGATCGCAATATAATTCATCAATAAACTACTAATGGTTTCATTGACCGCCCGATAATGACGTAAAGCTCCCACAATGGTAATCCATAGACCTCCTGCAACGATTCCCGCCAAGGCCATACCAATCTGAGAAACCAGAGGGGGAGCAGAGGCTAGGGTTAACCCAATAGAAATTGCACCGAGTCCTCCCATCACCAAAGCCCCTTCATTCCCAATAATCACTAGTCCTAAACGAGCGGGGAGAGCGGTACAGAGCGCACTCAACATCAAAGGAGACGCACGAATCAGCGTATTTTGAAAAGAACTCCAGTTTCCAAAGGCAGCTTTATAGATTGATCCATAGACAGCGAGGGGATTCGCGCCCATCGTGGCACAAAAAAGACCAAAGATCAGGAGTGCGACTAAAACGGCCCCCAGGGGAATCAGAATTCCCTCCAAAGTTCGCGGCCAATTATGGCGAGTAATCATAAGCGAGTTGATAAGGATAGACAACATTTTTGATTAACCACAAGTTTAAATGCCCCGTCAAAAAAAATTGTGTCGAATCTTTCCTTCCACTGCTGAAAATATTTATAGATTTTGGTTAACATAACTTAACGAACGTCAATTTTGCGATGTGAGATAGTTTCCAATCCAACTTTTTTGATAAAATCCCAAAAAATCTTGACTACTGTTAACGGAGCAACGGTTACAAAAATCTCTAGTATGGAAATTAATTTTGTACGACTAAAAACGACTTTCTCAAGTCTATAACACATTGGGGTTTCTCTGGTTAGTCAATTAAGCAGTCGAGATTATGGTTTTGTGCTTTAATGGAAGTCTGTCTTGTTAGTATTTTTTCACACAATTAATGTTACTTACAAAAAGAAAAAAACACGATGAAAAATGAAACTTCAATTCTTTCTAGATTATTGAAATTATTACCCGTTTATCCAATAGTTAAGCATCAATTAGCGAAAAAACCATCTGTCGAAGAGCATTGGGCGAGGACAGTAATGAATCGTGAAGTGCGAGAAATGATCAGTAGGTTATATCCCGACAACTTAGAATCTCTTGAAATATCTGGGACTACTTGGAGCAATATGTCTTTTAAAAGTTACAAGAGTATTCACTATCCAGATTTTGATATTTGTGAATCTTCATTAGAAGAAATGTTTGATTTGATTATCGCTGAACAAGTATTTGAACATCTGTTATGGCCCTATCGAGCGGGGAAAAACGTACACAAAATGCTCAAGTCTGATGGATATTTTCTTATTACCACTCCTTTTCTTCTAAGGGTACATAATTTTCCCATTGACTGCTCGCGTTGGACAGAGACAGGAATAAAATACTTTTTGGCGGAATGTGGATTCGATATAGAGCGTATTCAAACAGGATCATGGGGGAATCGTGCCTGCATTCAAGCAAACTTTCTGAATTGGGCAATATATCGCCCTTGGTTTCACTCGCTCAAGAACGAACCTGATTTTCCAGTTGTTGTATGGGCGTTGGCACAAAAATGAACCGTTGGAATGTTGACTTTAAAGTTAAAGTACTCAACGATCCTGAGTCAAACGATATTCAACCGCACGTTGAAGTTGATCGGTGCGGGCATTGATTCCTTCTATTTGTTGAGCCGTTGCGTCCACAAAGCGATCAATTCTGCGGTTAGTTGTCTCGCTAATCTCCGCTAGACGATCTATATTCCTATCGACACGATCCATCTGGGTATTGATATGTTCTATATTGGCTTCAATACGGTCTAATCGAGAACTTTGCCACCACATTATCTTAATTTCCTCATTTGAGTACCTTTATCATCACTCTAGCAAATAGTTTATAATCAAAACAATAAACCGCGATCGCATTTCACGTTTTTCTTAATTGGGAAGAGATGATCACTCAGAAATGATACCGCTGTTCTATCAATCATGGAAAACCGTTACCTTGTTTAAACGCTAGATTTCTTTCAGGGTAAGTATTCAAGTGGCTAGTAACTAACAGAAACTCAAATTCTGAGTTTTTATCATAAAAGGAGTTAGTGATCGCTTACTCATCAAGGGATTCAGGGTTTGAATTTAAAGAAAACAATCCACCTCTGATAGAACAGCGTTATTGGGAAAAAATTAGGGATTTCAAGTCAGAAGATTCAGTATTTATCGATGAAATGGCTATTTTACTAGGGATAATGAGAGAATACGGAAGAAGTTTTATAGAAGACTCTACGATAAAAAGCCATTCTATCGAGGAGAAAGAATGACGGTAGTAGGTGCTATTACCCAAGAGAAAGTAATCGCCTTTGATATCATAGGAAAGTCGATGAAAGGAGAAGATTTTAAGAAATTTGTCAAAGAGCATTTAGTACCAGAGTTATGGGACGGTGCGGTTGTCGTAATGGACAGACTTCGCGCTCATCAAGTAGAAGGTATCAAAGAAATGGTGGAGGAAGTGGGAGCAAAAGTGATTTATTTGTCGGGCTATTCTCCTGATTTTAATCCAATAGAGCATCTGTGGTGGGAGTTAAAAGCTTTTATCCGCCGTTTTGTGCCGAAGTCGAAGATTGTAGTAGAGGCTTTGTTGAGAATGGCTGTTAAATATCTGATCTCGTCTGTTCATCTCCGCAATTATTTTGCCCACTGCTGTTATTGTACGTCTTGAATACGCAAAGGGCTGTAAATCTTGATTTTAGATAAAAAATTTACCTTTGAGTATTCTGATAAACAAATTTAGTATCAATTACAGTCGATCGCGTTGTGATAGCAGAAAAAATTTTTGTAGGGACATAATATATTATGTCCCTGTCCTGTACTGAGTTGGATACCAAATACTGTATTAATCAAAATTGATATCATGACAAAATAAAAACATGGATGTAATTCTCTGTCATCAAACCGCAGATTTTGACGCATTGGGAGCGGCAGTAGGGTTGTCTCGTCTCAAAGTCGGTAGCCGCATTGTTCTGACGGGGGGCGCGCACCCTGCGGTTAGGGATTTTTTGGCCTTACATCGGGATGAGTTGGCTCTGATTGAACTGCGGAGTGTCAATCCTAAAAAGTTGCGTTCTGTGATCGTGGTTGATAATCAGCAACGCGATCGCCTGGGAAAAGCGGCCCAATGGCTAGATTTAGAGCAGATTAAAAAGATTGAACTCTATGACCATCATTTGCATACAGAGTCCGATATTAAAGCAACTTTTAGTCAAATTGAAGCAGTCGGAGCGACGACGACCTTAATTGTTGAGAAACTTCAAGCAACTGATTTAACCCTAAATTCCGTTGAAGCCTCTGTCATGGCCCTGGGAATTCATGTCGATACGGGTTCACTCACCTTTGCCCAAAGTACCGCGAGGGATGCCAGAGCCTTGGCTTGGTTGATGGAACAGGGCGCGAATATTCGGACGATCGCGGAATATGTCGATCCAGGTTTTCCCTTACCTTTGCAGGCCCTGTTTGCCGAAGCGATGGAAAAAATTGAAAGCCAAGTCGTTCAGGGTTATCGGGTTGCGTCGGTTTTATTGAGAACAGAAGTTTTTATCCCAGGACTCTCGAATTTAGCGGAAAGATTAATTGAATTGACCGAAAGTGATGCCCTGATTTTTGGTCATTATTACACCCAACGCCGAGAACATGGGGTTTATCCCGACGGACGTTTGACCATTATTGGGCGATCGCGGATTGAGGGAACAGATTTAAACAAAATATTTGTCCCCTTGGGCGGCGGCGGTCATAAACAGGCAGCTTCTTTAAATTTGCGAGGAGTCGATCCCGAAATCACCTTAAAAGAACTGGTTGAAGAATTAATTGAGCAATTTCCCCATCCCCTCACCGCGAGAGATCTCATGTCTTCTCCTGTCCCTACCATTCGCCCCCAAACCACCATTGAACAGGCCCAACGAATTTTATTTCGCTATGGTCATTCGGGGTTATCGGTCGTCAATGAGCAAGATGAATTGGTCGGTATTATTTCCCGTCGAGATATTGATTTGGCATTGCATCATGGCTTTAGTCACGCTCCCGTGAAAGGTTACATGACTCGTTATCTCAAAACTATTACACCCGAAACACTTTTAAGCGAAATTGAATCGTTAATGGTAACCTTTGACGTAGGAAGATTACCAGTGGTCGAAAATAATAAATTAATGGGAATCGTGACCCGTACCGATGTTTTACGCCAACTCCATCAAGACCGAGAACAAAGTCCAGACCATAAAACCCTGTTAACCGCTTGTCTTTTGCCTGCGATTCAAGGTCGTTTACATCCTGCTCTCTGGATATTTCTGGAAAAAGCCGCTCAAAAAGCAGAAAAACAAGGCTGGAATCTTTATTTAGTCGGTGGTGCGGTTCGGGATTTACTGTTAGAAACGCCTGAAAAACCCCTTTTATTGCAAGATATTGATTTGGTCGTCGATGGTTTTCATCGAGCGGCAGATGTGGGGGCAGGGGTAGAATTAGCGAAACAATTGCAGGAATGCTATCCCCAAGCGCGGCTTTCGGTTCATGGGGAATTCCAAACAGCGGCCCTACTGTGGCATAAAGATCCCGAACTCGGTTCCCTCTGGGTTGATATTGCCACTGCGAGAACAGAATTTTATCCCTATCCCGCCGCTAATCCTGAAGTAGAAGCCAGTTCCATTCGTCAGGATCTCTATCGTCGCGATTTTAGCGTCAATGCCCTAGCGGTTAGACTAACCTCTCCTCGACGGGGGGATTTGTTGGACTTTTTTGGGGGACTGTTGGATCTGCGATCGCGTCAAATTCGGGTACTCCATGCCAACAGTTTTATTGAAGATCCCACCCGTATTTATCGAGCCGTCAGATTTGCGGTGCGTTTAGGCTTTGAAATTGAACCGCAAACGGAAGTTTATATCCGCTATGCCCTCGAAAGTGGTGTTTATGAGCGTTTATTATTAGAAAATCACCCTGCTCCTGCCCTAACGACCCGATTAAAAGCCGAATTAAAAATTATTTTAGAATCTCAATATTGGAAACCTGCGATTCAATTATTAGCCCATTTAGAAGCTTTGAAATGTTTACATTCTAATTTAATTTTAACGCCTCAATTATGGTGGCAATTGCGTTATGTTTCCCGTTGGTTAAATTATCTAGATCCTGATAATAAATTAGATCATTGGTTAATTCGTTTGGCCGTTTTAATTGCTTCCTTTCATGACTTAAAAACAAATAATCAAGAACAAATAAATAACAAAATCGCTGAAAATCTACAATTACCAAAACCGATTATTGATAGTTTAAAAAATTTAGACCAATCTCAAAAAAAGATTGATCAAGCGTTAAGTAATCACCCGAAAAATAGTGAAATTGTTCAAGCTTTAAGAACACATAAAACCGTTACTTTAATCTTGGTTACAGTCAGAAGTGAGAAACCCATTCGTTTTTACATTTGGAAGTATTTAACCCAACTTTCTCAGATTCATGCCCCCTTAAATGGCAATGATCTAAAAGAAATGGGTTATAAACCTGGCCCCCAATTTAAACAAATTTTAGATGCTCTACTCGCGGCAACTCTTGATGGAGAAATTCGCGATCGCTCAGGAGCAGAATTATTTTTACAACGGGTTGAATCTTATAATAAATTTTAGCGATAAAAGAAGTTTTTTTTGTCAAAACTTAAATTTCTGGTCTTTTTCTATTGCACCAGCCTTTATCGTAAATAAATCAGCAAATTTAAACCAGGAATCGTGCGGGATAACGTCCACAATAGTAACGATAAATATAAAACTCCTAAAATCCACTGATACCAGACTAAAAAACTCATAATTCCAGGTAAGTGTTCATCCCGTAGACGAATATCATTAAAGCCCAATTTAATTAAATTATTGCAACTAAAATCATAGTAATTAAGCCAGTTCCAATGCCGTTCCCAATTGAGATAGGTATAGCGATCGCGAAAAAGAGGAAACTCTGGAATAATGGGTAATCTCACAATTAAAAGTCGTAATTGGCGCATACTCCCATCCTGGGTTAGATAGGATATTTTCAGTAAATTATGATAACGACCCTGGTAATATAAACGACCGATTAAGAAGACAGAAAGGGGTAAAAGAATGAATCCTAAACCCATTAAAGTTAAGTTAGGTGTGAGAGTCGATGTAAAAACAGTCGTTAAACCCACTATCATTAATCCAACAAAACTACTAACCATATAAATAGTTTCAGATTTGTCGGGTAAAATGGGTTGGGGATGCCAACGCCTTACTCGATCAATCAACCAAAAAATTATGCCAAAATAGGCGATCGTAATCAGACCAATTCCTAAAACAAGTTTAACATTTGTCCCATAATTGCTAAATAACAGTAAGCCGTTGAGCATTAACCAATCATTTAACGTTCCTAACCAAGTTATCAATGATCTCACATTTTTAGGAATGCGTAAAAGTTCCTGGCTCAGGCGTTGAGACTTGAGTAATTGAGCCGTATATTCTACTTGATTGGCATCAGGAATTTGTTCTAAATCTCGAAAGTTGCGGACTAAACTACGGATAACCGTTTCATTATCTTTTAAGCCCGAAAGGGTTATTATTTTACCAATAATTGTTTTATCGCCTAATAATTTGGCTTGCTCGGAATCAAAGGCTAGGCCCGATACATCCATTTTTGCATAGGGAAAAAAGACTCCGTTACTAAAGTCTAATTGTCCTAATAATTTGACATCATGAAGATCAATCAGATGACTAAAACGGGCAGATCGAAAAGCTGCCGATTTTTCAAAGGTTGCATTATTAAAACTTAAGTTCTGGAAAAATCGACTCTGGGAAAATAAAACGCGATCGCTCCAATTGACTTGATCAAAATGAACATCCTTAAGCCATTGGATAGCCGTAAAATTAGCCAGTTGTAAAAAGTGAGATTCTCGAAAATTAGCTTCTGACCAAAAGCTGCTTTTTTTAAAGTCTGTGACTCCTTGAAATCTTGCTTGACGAAATTTAACAGGGCCAAAAAATAAATCTTGAGAAAAATCTAAGTTTCGATTAAAAATTCCCTTAGAAAAGTCTAAATCTCTGCCAAAGCGTGATTCTGCCCAAACACTATCTTGATTAAATTTAACCTTTTCTCCTTCTATTCGTTGTAAAAAAAATATTTTAGAAAAATCTGTTTTTCCCGTAAAAATTGCTCCTTTCAGTTTGACTAAACCTCGAAAAATATTAATAGTATTAATTTGTTCTCCGATTTCTGGTAAAAAAGAAGGATCTTTTTCTAAAAGTTGTTTTTCGGTTGACATTAATTGTTTAGGCAGAGTCGCTTGGGAAAGCTGAACGGCTAATCCTAATTGATTAAAATTAAAATCTCCGCGAATAAGACTATTGCTCAAGTCTAATCCTAATGGTTTAGGGGAATGGTTAAATTGATTTTGTAATTGTTGATAAAATTGGTCACGAAATTCTATATTTTCAGGAGTTAAATCAATATCAAAATTTTGCAAGTCAATAATTAAAGAGCCATCATTTAATATAGGATGAGTTAAGGCTTCTTGCAATAAGGGTTCTGTTAAAATGATTCTTTCTGATGTTGCTAAAACAGGTTGATAAAATAAACTCCAAAACAATGCAATCAAGCAAATGAAATCAATAATGGGATAGAGTTTCAACATTAATGGAGCTTTTAGCTCTAACTTAGAAGAAAAAAGCCGATAGAATTGCGATAATATTTTTATTAATGGATTTATTCTAAGATTTTTGCTTAGATTTTTGAGGCTATCAAATAACATTTTATTTTGACGAACTTAGATATTGAGATTTTTTCTATAAAACTGAGAATATGTTTGAAAAGATTTAGACAAGCCTTCGGAGCCTAAGAGGAACCATAGTCCCATAGATCATTGTCTCACTAGCGGTTGACCAATATTCATCATCTTTACTGAGACAACGGTATCAACCAAGTAAAGCTTCTTTCCCTGCCCCAACGTTTTGATAAAATCTCAAATCCTTTTTTTTTGACCACCCAGGGTTTATTAAGTTTTATCAAGAAAATTGAATAACACAATAAGAATTTCATTGTATCTTGTTGAAAAATTAATTTTAAGGATTTACACTAAATGGGGTAATTTATTTTTAACCTAGAGAAACAACAATGCAACAACTTTCTATGATTACTAAAACACTCCTTCTGGCGGGATTTTCCTCTTTGTCTTTATGGACTGCTCCTGCCCAAGCCGTTTCTTTTAGCGGTTTAGGTTGGCTTCCTGATACTTCGTATAGTATTGCTAACGCTATATCAGCTGATGGTTCTGTTGTTGTTGGGAGCGGTGCTTGCATTGAGTATAGTGGATGTTATGGGACTTCTACTTTTCAAGCATTTCGTTGGACTCAAGAGACTGGTATGGTTGGCATAGGTTTAGACTTCAACAAAAATAGCAACGCTCTTGCTCTATCAGCTGATGGTTCTGTTGTTGTTGGCACTTTTGACGACGGTTTATTTTCGTTTAATGCATTTCGTTGGACTCAAGAGACTGGTATGGTTAGCTTAGGTGCCAATACAAGAAATGCGACTGGAGTATCGGCCGATGGCTCTGTTGTTGTTGGCTCTGTTGAAGTTGATGTTTCTGACCCCAAAGAGCAAAGAGAAGCATTTCTCTGGACTCAAACCAATGGAATTGTTCCATTAGGTAGCTGTGGAAATGAAGCCTGTTCTAGTGCAGCTACTGCTGTATCAGCAGATGGTTCCGTTGTTATTGGTTTTAATTATAATGCTGGTATCGTTTCCCAAGGCTTTCGTTGGACTCAAGCGACTGGAATAGAAGGTTTCAATGCGGTACCCAATGCAGTATCAGCAGATAGTTCTGTCATCGTTGGAACTGGGCAGAATGGAGCATTTCGTTGGACTCAATCGAGTGGAATAGTTTGGCTAGAAGATCATAAAAACAGCGATAGTGCAGCAACGGGAGTATCAGCCGACGGTTCTATCATTATCGGAAAGCAGATTTTTTCTAGTGGTTCAGAGTCATTTCTTTGGTCTCAAGAGACTGGCATGGTGAGCTTAAAAGAAACATTAATCGGCAAGGGTTTAGACGTAAGTGGCTGGACGTTAAATGAGGCAACGGGCATATCCGCCGATGGTTTCACGATTGTTGGGAATGGAACAAATCCTTCGGGACAATCAGAAGCATGGGTAGCTAATTTGTCACCAGAAGCTGTTCCTGAACCCCTAACAATTCTTGGTGCAATGACCGCCATAGGATTTGGTATTTGTTTCAAACGAAAATTAGCCTAGAATAAGCATAAAGCGAAGGATCTAGACGCTTAATTTTTTGTTTCTCAAGATTAAAGTAATCCCGCTAGGTGGAGTGGCCCCTGACCACTAATTAATTCGATTAAAAGGGCAATAAAACCCAACATCGCCAGACGACCATTCCAAACTTCGGCGGCAGTGGTCATCCCCCATTCCCATCGCTCCTGGGGATACATTTTCATGTTTTTATTGGGATGGGCAACCGTATCAAAGGTGCAAGGCGGATTCTCTAGGGAACTCACTACCATCTGAGCCAGGGAATCAATGAACATCGGATGGGTGTTAAGGGCGGGAACCCGTTGAAAATTCTCAATGCCTGATTCTTCTGCGATTTCTCGGTACTCAATATCAATTTCCTGGAGGGTTTCGATATGTTCCGACACAAAACTAATGGGAACTACCAATAAATCCTTGACCCCTTCTGCGCCTAAATTGTGTAGGGCATCTTCCGTATAGGGTTTGAGCCATTCTACGGGGCCGACTCGACTCTGATAGGCCAGGGTGTAGGGATTCGCTCGATCTAGGGTTCGCATGATCAAACGGGTACAAGCTTCTATTTCCGCCTGGTAGGGATCGCCTGCTTCATCGACGTAACTCTGGGGAACGCCGTGCGCACTGAAGAAAATATGAGCCGAGTCGGGATTGGGAAATTTGGTTAATTCCTGGGCAATCAAATCCGCCATTGCTTGTAAATAAAGGGGATCATCGTACCAGGAGGGGATCAGGGTGTAGTCAATTTGTCGGAGAGTGGGGTCTTGTTGCCACATTTCCTCGATGATCCGAAAACTAGAACCACTGGTACTAATGGAAAAATGGGGATAGAGCGGTAGGATCACGAGTCTTTGGATGCGATCGCGTTTAATTTGTTCAATGGCTTCTTCGGTGAAGGGATGCCAATAACGCATACCAATGTAAATCACAGGCTGTTGACCAATCTCTGTGAGACGGTGTTCTAGAGCCTCTCCCTGGGCTTGGGTAATTTTGAGCAGGGGGGAACCGCCGCCAATTTGTTCATAATTTGCTTGGGATTTTTTCGCTCTCAGGGTGGAAATCAACCAAGCCAACGGTTTTTGCAACCAAGGAAAGGGCAAACGAATAATTTCAGGGTCAGAGAACAAATTAAAGAGGAAAGGGCGAACATCCTCTAATTTCTCTGGCCCTCCTAGATTGAGTAGTAATACCCCAACACGACCCATAGCTGTTATGTTAATGAGAAAGATTTTCAGAATCTTTACCAAGTGTAACAATTTATGGGAAAAAGGGGATAGATTTATCCATCAAATAATAAAGAATATCAATGGCAACTATTTTCAGAACCTGGAGTTATCAATATCCTTGGCTTTATGCCGCGATTTCGGCGATCGCAACCCTGGGAGTCGGCGGAGAAACGAGATTTCATCAATTGCCCCTAGAAGGTCTAGAGCTAACCCCAGACAGTAAAATCCTCGACCTCTGTTGTGGTGGCGGTCAAGCAACTCAATTTTTAGCCCAAAAATCCCAACAGGTGACGGGATTAGATGCCTCCCCTGTTTCCCTCAAACGAGCGGCTAAAATTGCCCCTACTGCCGAATATGTCCAATCCTTAGCGGAATCCATGCCCTTTGCCGATGGCGTGTTTGATGTCGTCCATACCAGCGTCGCGCTCCATGAAATGACAGAGCCACAATTAGAACAAATTTTCCAAGAAGTGTATCGAGTCCTCAAACCCAACGGCATTTTCACGCTTATTGATTTACATCAACCCCGCAATCCACTCTTTTGGCCGCCTTTGGCCATATTTCTCTGGTTATTTGAAACAGAAACAGCTTGGCAATTAATCAAAACGGATTTAGTAAATCAATTGGAAAAGATCGGATTTCGGGAATGCAAGCAGATGTTTTATGCAGGAGGCAGTTTGCAAGTCGTACAGGCCAAAAAGTAAGGCGATCGCTAAAATTAAAATCTCATGATGAAGAAATTTTAAAGACTATGGCTATTCTTTCGCCCGTTCTCAAATCCGTTAACCAAATGCAACTAAATTCGGGGAGTGTCGTGACGATTCCCCAGATCAGTTGGTCAGAATTTGAATCTATTTTGCAAGATCTGGGTGAAAAAAGAGTTTCTCGTATTTCTTATAGTCAAAATACTCTGGAAATTAGGGTTCCTTTACCCGAACAACAAAAGCCCAAAGATTTAATTTCCGATATGGTCAAAATTTTGCTGAAACATTCGGACAGAAAATATGAGCCTTTTGGTTCCACCACTTTTAAACAAGAAAATGTTGCGGGTGTTGAACCTGATGCTTGTTTTTATATTCAACATTATCAACAAATGATTGGACGGCGCAGGCTACAAGCAGGTGATCCGCCGCCCGATTTGGCCATTGAAATTGATGTTGCCTCTAAAACCACTCTCAATGCTTATTTGGCGATCGCGGTTCCTGAACTTTGGATTTATCGTCAGGGAGAATTGCAAATTTATCTTTTAGAATCGGGTGAATATATTTCGTCGAATTTTAGCCCTATTTTCCCTGATCTTCCTCTCATTCAAATGATTCCTGAAACGATTGAAAAAGCTTGGGTGATTGGTTGGGTAGAAGCTTTAGAGGAATTTGAAAAGAATTTATGTGAGTGATAAAAATGTGCTTTCTTGGAAAAAATCCCACTTTATCGAGTATTTTGATGATTTTTATAAATCCTATGCCCGATTTCTAGTATCATGGAAATCCAAGGGTGCTTCAAGAATTAATTTTTATTTTATTCATACTGCCATGACTAAGGCAAAACTACTCCAGCCTGATTTGACTTTAGGGAAAACCATTACCCATCTGAGTCCAGAAATTTTACGGTTTTACCATCTCAAAGGATTGGTGCTGGATGTGGATGAAACCCTAGTTTCTTTTAAGGAAACCGACGTTTCTGATGAATTGCACGACTGGTTAGCCGAAATTCGTCCGATTCTGCCGATTTGGTTGGTCAGTAACAATATTAGTGAAAATAGGATTGGCCGCATCGCAAAATCGGTGGATCTTCCCTATCTTTTTGGTGCAGGGAAGCCCTCTCGTCGAAAATTACGTCATGCCGTTCAACACATGGATCTGCCAGTTTCCCAGGTGGCAATGGTCGGCGATCGCCTATTTACGGATGTTTTAGCGGGAAATAGATTAGGAATGTTCACTATTCTGGTAGAACCAATGGTTGAACTGGGGAGTGCTGCCCCTTCCTATTCGCTGCGGAATCTAGAAGTCTGGATTTCCAAAAAATTGGGCGTTTCCCTGCATCATGCTCAACATGATTTCCCCGCTTTATCCTTTAATCCTCAAGAAAATATTAAGCCATCTAAATAATTCCAACATTCTTGTTGTTAATCCTAATAAAACGGGTTAAGCTAATAATTCATCGATGGAAATCTTAAAGCCGCGTAAGATAATTTGGGTGGCGGCTTGTTCCCCTATGGTAAAAAGAAAGCGTTCGTCTGAAGTAATAATAATGACCCATTGACTTTCGGGAAAAATCAACCAAATTTCCGCGCATCCTGATGATAAATATTCATTAGCTTTAGCAAAAATATCTTCTGCTTTATCCGTCGGTGAAACGATTTCTGCAATTAAAGGGAAACTCTGAGGAAGTACATTAAAATCCCCGTGTTCCGCCAACAAATCAGGGGTTAAATAGGCGACATCAGGACAACGACCTCGATTAATCGTATAACAAGGTGTTTCGGTATAAACCTCTCCTCCAACTTTTTCGTTATTTTTATAATTAATCCACAAAGAAGCGAGTCGAGCCTGCAACTTACCGTGTTTTGCTGTCATACCATTTTTTGCTAATAATTGTCCATTAGACCATTCTGTTCCGTCGGGGGGGTTTAGTAACCACTCTTCTAGGGAAAATGGGGGAACCAAAGGAGGCGTGATCGCAGTAGTAACCATTTAAAAACCTTAGCTAAGTAATACAAATATCAAACTTTGTAGAAAATTTAGAATAAAAATGAATTGTTAAAATCTCATCTAATTTGGATTGGGTTATAATATTTATTTGATCAGCGATACTATTGATTAATCTCTGAAAATTAATGTATTCATTCTAGAGATAACGACTATTATGATTATAATATAAATAAATATTATCCACTTTCAGCACATTAAGCAGAATTTTTTCCTATGCCTCCTCGTTGGCCCCGTGAACCCGATCGCAAAGATCCTGACTATCGCCGTTTAGATGATCGCATGAATTTTGCGGTTCATGTTGGCATATTTCTCGCAACTAATTCTGGACTTTGGTTTGTCCACAATCTTAAACAAGCAGAATGGCCTTGGTTAGTTGGTTTTAATGGCATTTGGTTGGGTTTACTGCTAATTCATTTGATTTATATCACTCTAATCGCCGATTATTCCCTAAAATCCAATGGCTAATACTCCTTCTACCCAAACCATCGAAGCCCTTGCCGCCGAAATTGGTGAGCAAGTTTATATTGATGTTGCCAAATGGCATCTTTTTTTAGCAGAAGCCCATTTACATACTACCGTTGCGGAACAGGTTTATCCCCTCCTAGAGGATGATGAACTCAGTGCAGGGGCGATCGCCTCTATCTTGCAAAATATTTCCGTTCCCCTGGGCGGCGGTAAATTAAAGGTTTCCCTAGCTGATCTCATTCCCGCAACTTCCCAAGCGAATTTATTGAGTCTCCTAGAAGACTATCAACGCGATCGCTGATCAACTTATCCAATTTATCCAACTTCTTCAACAATTGTCTTTTGTGAAGAAACTTTTTATTCCGATCTTCGTCAACAAGGGAACGTGTGTGAGGAGTAAAAACAAAAAAAGCTTCTGGAGTCGAAACAAGGAAAGACACCAGGGGCTTTTTCTTCCCTAATTTGGGTTAAAAAATATGATATAAATTCAATTCCAAAAAAAGGACTATTTCAAATGCCAGAGTTTCAACTGCGACCCAATACGATTGATGGGATTTTTCAAAGAACGATTTGGGAAGAAAATGAATATCGCATTCCCGATCGCCTGAGTCCAGAAAGTCGCATTATTGATGTGGGGGGTCACATTGGTTTATTTTCTCATCTGTGTTGGCAAAGAGGTGCGCGAAATATCACCGCTTTTGAACCGAATAAAGAAAGCTATGAATTAGCAAAATCCAACCTTGCCCATACTTCTGTTTCTTTGATTAATAAAGCCGTTTGGCGGTCTGATAGATTAGTTAATGAAAAACTCTTTTTAACGGAATTTTCTGAAATGCACCTGGATGGCCCCGATGTTGTTGACCCAGGCACGATGAACACAGGAACGCCTTCGGTTTTTGGGGCGCAAGGGGAAGGAGTAGAAACAATTGCTCTGGATAGTGTTATTGGGAATGAAACCGTTGATATTTTGAAAATTGATTGTGAGGGCAGTGAATTTCCCGTATTATTAACATCTCAAAAACTTAAGCAAGTTCGCTTTATTACGGGAGAATATCATTTAGTCGATCTGCCCGCGATCGCCCAGGTTGAAGGCTATGATCAATATTCGGTGGGAACCTTAGCAGATTTTTTTACTGGGTTACGTTTTCAGGTAGAATTTTTGCCCCATCCTGCTCCTAAATTTTCAGCTATTTTAGGAAATTTCTTTGCCTATAATCTGGATTAATTTTGCATTTAAGAAAAAAGGAAGAGAAGCGCGATCGCCTAATTTTATGAACGAGCAAGGGTTGTTTTTGATTGCATTCGTTTAACTACTTGGGACAAACTAAAACTAATCAAAAAATAAATAACTGCTACAAAACTATACATTTCAATTAAACGACTATCCCGTTGAGCAATTTTAGAGGCCGCCCCTAAAAAATCCGTTCCTGAAATCACATACACCAAAGAAGTATCCTGAAATAAAACAATCGTTTGGGTCAATAAAACGGGTAACATATTGCGAAACGCCTGGGGCAAAATCACGTATAACATTTGTTGGGAATAGGTAAAGCCGATCGCCTTGGCCGCAGAAACCTGTCCTGTGGGAATCGATTGAATGCCTGCGCGAATAATTTCGCAGTAATAGGCAATTTCAAAGAGGGTAAAACTAATTAAAGCAGTTTGATCAGGGCCAACGGTGATGGGAGTCTCAGAAGTCGTCAACCATTGACCCAGGAGGGGAACCAAAAAATAAAACCAAAAAATAACTAATACTAGGGGAATCGATCGCATTAAATTCACATAGACCGTCGCCACTAATACCAGAGGCTTAATGCTCGAAAGTCTGGCCATTGCCAACAGAGACCCGAAAATAATTCCCCCCGTCATGGCTGTTAAAGTCAGAGTTAGGGTATATTGCATTCCCTTCCAAAGATAGGGAAGCGATCGCCCAATAACATCAAAATCAAAATCACCCATGATTAACGCCCCTTTAGATACCCTGGAATTTGGGTTTTATATTCGATCAATGCCATCAAACGATTCGCCGTAAAAGCCACAATAATATAGAGAATGGTCACCACCGTAAACACCTCAAACCCTTGAAAGGTATATTCATTCATTTGTTTGGCCACTGCGGTAAGTTCCAACATCCCAATGGTTAAGGCCACCGAAGAATTTTTGAAAATATTCATTAATTCACTGGTCAAAGGCGGGATCATAATCCGAAAAGCAACGGGCAACAACACATAACGATAGACCTGGGGTAAGGTAAATCCGATCGCCAGTCCTGCACCTTTTTGTCCAACGGGAAGGGATAAAATACCCGCTTTCACCTGTTCGGCAATCCGTGCTGAGGTAAAAAAAGCCAGACTGATCACCGCCGTTGTAAATTCAGGAAGGGGCAAATCCTGCTTTATCCAATCTCCCAAACTTGACGGAACCAGTTCAGGCAAAACGAAAAACCAGAGAAACATCTGCACAATTAAGGGAATATTGCGAAAAATCTCCACATAGCTATCTCCCAAGAGAACGAGTCCTTTATTCGGTAAGGTTCGTATAACCCCGACAATGACACCGAGAATGAGCGCGATAACCCAGGCGGCCAGGGAAGTCGCGATCGTCCAGAGCAAACCTGAGAGAATCCACTGATAATATTTTTCGTCCCCTGTTGCCACTTCCTCAAAAAAAACAAACCAGTTCCAGTTATAGCTATTCATGGAGATTTTTCATCAAAAAAGAGAATTTAATTTAAATTTAAACCCTGGCGTTGTTTAATCGGGGTATGAATTTTCCGTCACAATACCTTTTGAAACGCCTCCTAAACTTGGGCGGCTGGGGGGCAAAAAGGGTTTTAGGGAAGCAAAACATACTTCTCAGCAACGCCTGATCGCGAACCAGAAATAGAGTTTTCAAACAATACATCGACAAAATTAAAATAAAGGCTATGAACAAAAAAGGAACTTGGTATATTCTCAAAACAGCGGGAGATTACTGTCAGATCATTGAAAGTTTAGATGAACCTCCAACCGAAAATCTAAAGTATTGGGGGCCCTTTTCCAGTCGTGAAGACGCGATCGCTCATCGAATCGGTTTAATCCGTGCGGGAAAATGCTAACCACAATAATTTATTTAATTATGCTAAGATAATCCCAAAAAAGCAATGATAATCACAACTCAAACTCATACCAACTCTTTAACAAAAATTTTAGATAAAGCTGTTAATCAAGCAGAAATAACGCAAGAAGAAGCAATTTTTTTATTAAAACAAACCGACATCGAAAAGATTCATTTAATTCGTTCAGCCGCCGATCAATTGCGTTTTGAACAAGTGGGTAATACCGTTACCTATGTGATTAATCGGAATATTAATTTTACTAATATCTGTGAACAACATTGTAGCTTTTGTGCGTTTCGTCGAGATGAGGGAGAAACAGGCGCGTTTTGGTTAGCAACGGAGCAAATTTTAGCCAAAGCTCAAGCGGCCCTTCAAGAAGGAGCAACGGAAATTTGTATGCAGGGCGGACTCAATCCCCAGGCTAGGTATCAAGGAACTTCTTTGGGTTATTATCTCCAATTAATTAAAGTTCTCAAACAAACTTTTCCCCAACTCCATCTCCATGCCTTTTCTCCCCAGGAAATTCAATTTATTGCACGGGAAGATCAAATTAGTTATGAAAACGTGATTCAATCTTTACAGGCGGCAGGGGTTGAATCAATGCCAGGAACGGCGGCGGAAGTGTTAGTTGATTCTGTCCGAAAAATCATTTGTCCCGAAAAAATTAATAGCCAAACCTGGTTAGAAATTGTCGGTCTAGCCCACCGTTTAGGACTTCCCACCACTAGTACGATGCTCTGTGGTCATATTGAAACGCCAGAACAGCAAGTCCAACATTTTGAGCAGTTGCGATCGCTGCAACAAACAGCCCTAGAAAAAGCCTATCCCGCGAGAATTACCGAATTTATTCTTTTACCCTTCGTGGGACAAGACGCTCCAAAAGCTTTAAAAAATCGAGTCGGTAGAGACCAACCCAGTTTACCCAACACGCTTTTATTAACGGCCGTCGCGCGATTATATCTCGGAAAATTTATTCCTCACCATCAACCGAGTTGGGTTAAATTAGGCTTGGAAGGAGCCAAGGAAGCGTTAGCTTGGGGTTGTGATGATTTGGGGGGAACATTAATGGAAGAACACATTACCACAATGGCAGGGGCAAAAGGGGGAACGGGTTTAACGGTTTCAGAATTACAAAATGCGATTCAATCTTTAAATCGTCCCTATCAACAACGTAATACTTTATATCAATTGATTTAATTTTAATCGCCCCCTAAATCCCCCAATTCTGGGGGACTTTCCATTCATTGTTCATTATTCCCCCCAAAGTTGGGGGGCTAGGGGGGCAAAACATACGTTAAATAAGCATTATCATGCGATCGCGGCATCAGCCCGTTGAATCAAACTCAAAAAGGGACCAAGTTGCTCCGTTCCCCGCACACTCAGATCGCTATGACAAAGATAAACCCGTTCATCGACCCGTCCCAGTAGATCATAAAAAATTCGTTCTAATCGCGCCTGATCGACTTGCTGCTGTTCTTCTGTTGTCCAGGCTGCCCCCGACCATCCCCGCAAAAATAAGGGAGCCGCAAACAATTGAGCCGCTCCTCCCTGCGTCCAGAGAAATGATCCTGCATCTAGCCAAAATTGCCAGCGATGGGCTTTGCGGAGAGAACGATACTGAAAAATGGTCGCTAGGGTGACAGCTTTTAATTCGTTGCCCAAGGAATAAAGGGGGCGAGGATTCGCGGAAATTGTTCCTCGGCGCAGTAATTGGATAAATTCCTCTAGTCTTACGGTTTGGGTTTGTTGCCAGTCTTCATAGAATTGCAAGCGGGCTTCTACTTCCCAAAAGTGTTGGGCGGTTTCCATTAATTCCCGTAGGGCAGACACTTGATCGTAGGTGAGATAGGCATTGTTCGGCAGTAATTCCTGAATGGCTCGGTTTAATAAAAATAGGGGATTCGGGACTTGTTTTTGCCCATGTTCAATTTGAGCTTGTTTGATCCATTCGACCAGTTTTTGATAGGCTCTGGTGGCTCGATAGCCAATTCTGTCCCAACGGGCAAAGGTTTCGATCGCCAATAATTGGGGATGTTCGGGGTTCAGGAAATAGCAATGATCGGCAATTAAGCCCGCTCGGACGGGATCAATTTCTGCATAGAGTTTTTTAGATACATTTTCGCCTATTTCTGGTTTTTGAGTGAGAATCACTAGCATTTCTGCCACATCATCCCGTAGCACTAATTTTCCGAGTCCTGGATACACCAACGCCAGTAAGGTTAACAAGGCCCGAATCCAGGGGGAACTAATCAGCGATCGCTGCTCATTGAGGGGCATCACGGGAATTTCGGCTTTTGTCAACAGATCCATTAAGCTATAACGAGCAATTTCATCTAAACCTGGCGCGATAATGACAATTTCTTCAGGTTTGACTAATTCTGCTTGAATGGAGTCGATAATAAATTTTCCTGTGGCTTCTAACAATTTCGCCCGTGAAGTAGTTTGAATCGATTGGAGGCGATCGGGTAAGGGCATATTAAAAAAGGGATCGCTAATCAGTTTTAACAAATCTGCCCCTGATTCTTTGGCAAATCCCGATGGTTCAGGCAATTCTTCAATCTGGCAATAATCCGCTAATTTTTTAAAATAGTCAGGATCAGCATTGAGTCCTAGTCGAATCTGGCCCTGGGGATTATAGGTAAATACCCCTGAAATCCCTTGTTTTAATAAAAATTCACACAGATCCGCCGCGATCGCGGGATAATCATCCACATCATCCGCAAAAATTCCCTGATAACGCCGTAATAATTGTTTCTGATAGTCGGCATTGGGCAATAAATAACGCCAATAAATCTCAGAAATCAGTCCATAGGTCAATAAACCCCGTTCTACGCACCAATTTCGCCAGTTTATCAAAAATTCTTGTCGTTGTTGGGGTGAGATAACCTGTCCAACGGAAGACGGCCAACCCGTTTCTAGCATCTCCCCAATCTTTTCCAAAGCAATCCCCGCCGCCCCCGCCAACTGCATTAAATCCAAGGTTTCCCTGATCAGACGGTACTCCTGGGAAAGGGAAAAAGTATGGTCAGGAAACTGTAAACGCCACAAACGGGTTGCGAGTTCCTGTTCCGTCTCAGGGCGTAAACGTAGGGGAAATTGGGCTTTTAGCTGTAACGTTTCAAAGAATAACGGCCAAAATAGAATCACTTCATCACTCATAAAACCGAGGGGCGTTTTACAAATAATGGGATAATTGTTTCCCACTGCTAGGGCCAAGCGATCGCCCAACTCCCGTCGAGTATGGCCATTCGCCGCAAAAATCAGGGCTGAAGCTCGTAAAATACTCTTTTTTTGGCGATTTAATAAAGTTCGTTCCTGATTCACCCAGGCCGTAAAATGATCAACAAGACGACTGGTTTTGCCACTGCGAGTAATGCCGTTTAGCCAAATTGATAATCCAGACACGGTTTCTCCTTGAGCGAATCTGTTAAGATACCTGATACTCTTGCGTGTTCAGCTTTTACGATAAGACTTTTGTGTAAAACCGAATGAATGCCCGCGATCGCAACTTTCTTTGTTAAAAGGTTAACCTGATTGCTATGAAAATTAATACACTGTGGAACAATACGACACAATGGTTCACGGGAACGCCAGAAAGAGCATTGGAACAAGCTTATCGTGCGGCGGAAAAAATTAAAGACATCGAAGAACAGCACTTTGGAGGAAAAAAAGTCTCTGCTGAATCTGGGAATTATGGAATTAGTGTTGTCGCTTATTTTACAACAGAAGTTAAACGCTATTTACAAAAAATTAATGTTAATATGGCGGTTTTTAAAACCAGTCGCCTTTTTTTAAGTTTATCAGAAATTGAAAAGAGTCCAGCCGATAGACACAATTATGGAGATGATGTTGTTTATATTTTAGATAGATTAAAATTTATTGATCAAATTGTTGAACGTTACCACAATTTTAATATTGAAAATGGAAAATTATCCCCACAAACCCTAGAATATCCTGTCAGTTCTATTAACGAAACGACTATCCGAAAAAGACGACCAAAGGATTTACAGAGAAAAAGCTTTTTTGATGTTCAAGCAGATGATGAGTTTCAAAAAATGAATAGTGCTTCCCAAAAAACGGGGGTCTTACCGCGATCGCTGCTCAAAACTATTACTCGTATCCGTCAGGAAATCGATCCCCAATCGGGAGAAACGGAAAAAAAAGTTCTCAATCAATATCGAACTTCCCGCTATAAAACGGCCCTTTCTATTAAATTTATTTTAATGTTGATTATTATTCCTTTGTTAGTCCATCAACTAACCAAAACTTTTATTTTTAGTCCATTAGTAGAAAAATATTTTGATCAGAATCAAGAAATTGTTTTTATTAATCAATCATTAGAAAGAGAAGCTTTGGAGGAATTAAGAGGTTACGAAGAGTCGATGCGTTTTCGCGGTTTGATGGGGCTTACTCCCAAATTATCTCAGGAGGAAACAGAAACTCAACTAAAGGAAAAAGCGGCAGAACTTTCTGAGCAATACCGCAATCTCGGAACGAATGCGATCGCCAATGTATTTGCCGACTTATTATCCTTAATTGCTTTTACGGCTGTGTTGCTCAATAGCCGAGACGAAATTGAAATTGTTAAAGGATTTATCGATGAAATTGTCTATGGATTAAGTGACTCAGCCAAGGCTTTCCTGATTATTTTATTTACCGATATGTTTGTCGGTTTTCACTCCCCGCATGGTTGGGAAGTTATTTTAGAAAGTATTGCCCGACATTTTGGACTGCCTGAAAATCGAGATTTTAATTTTCTCTTTATTGCGACTTTTCCCGTGATTCTAGATACCGTTTTCAAATATTGGATTTTCCGTTACCTCAATGGCATTTCTCCCTCTTCTGTGGCAACCTACCGCAATATGAACGAATAAATCTAGATTAACCGAATCCAGCACAAAGCTAAATTTTCACAGAACGGTAAGGTTATGATATAAAAATAAATTAACAGTTTGTTTATTTGTGTCATTTGTGTAAGTCAGAAAAATATAGTCAAGGATTTTAATAGCAATGCTCAGTATTCTTTTAATTAAATTTCAGTATTTAGGATCGTTTTTACCTATTGATAGTATTTTTTCTACCCAGGGTGTGATGGTAATGCTCCTGGGAGCCTATGCTGTGGCGATGTGGATGTTTCTAAGCAGTGCGCCCAAAGTTCATACCGTCATGGTCTCCGATCTTGAAGTTGCCAAGCGATTTTATGAAGGTTTACTAGAACTCGCGATCGCCGATGTCCCCCTCCATTATTACTACAACTATGAACAAACCCTGGGCGCGGCAGGGGTCGATTCCTTTTATCTATCGGCTAACACACCCTCGGCTCCCGCAACACGATTCAATCAAAGCGAGGGTTTATGGTATCAACTCAAGAAAAACACCCAACTCCACGTCATCGGCGGAGCCAGCTACGGAACGAAAAACCGTCAACGCCACGTTTGTTTTGACCACGATTGTCTAGAACAAATTTTATTACGGGTGCAATCTCGCAGATTACGCTACAAAATTCGACGCAATAAACCCCTGAATTTTTTGGTCAAAGATTTTGATGAACAGGTTATTGAAATGGCAGAGGTCAATAATTAAATCACAAAGGAATAATCCCCAAAAATTCCGTAGAGCCTTATTCTCCATGCCCTTACACTCTATGGTTTATGGTTTGGGGAAAATTCCTACAAAGTATTAAGGAACGAGGATTTAATAAGTTGTGCATTCAAGATACCGATTTCTGTAGGGACATAATACCATTATGTCCTTACTTTCAAGGGTCAACAGACAATGTATTGCTTGATAGACGCATAAAAGGGCTTAACAGTGTTAAG
>QBMS01000061.1 GCA_003249095.1 Snowella sp. | reverse complement strand
GTATTATACGTTTCTGAATATAGTGACTCACATTTTTGACAGATAAATATTTTTCTCTCTCCATTATTTTTCGTTTTGTAATGAGAATGAATTTTCACTTCCTCGCTGTGACAATGAGGACAGTCTCGTTTAAATAATTCTTTTTCTTTCCCATTGCAAAATATAGAATCATTAAACTCTTGGATTGGCTTTATCTTTTGGATTGACATACTCTCTCTCCTTTTTTTACCGATTTATTTATAGTATTATTACCCTTAACACCCCTGTAAAGTTATAACCATTACTTCCAAGCTTATATTTGCTTCTTTGTTTCTCTAATCCTTTGCCCAGTAATCCTTTCTGCCTTTAATCAGGCTGAACCATTGCCTAAAATTAATACTCCTTGCAATTAACTATGACCACTAGCCCTCAAACCACCATTAGTTATACCCTCGAAGATTTTTTAGAACGATTCGAGCAGAAAATAGACAGACAATTTGCAGAAATCAATCAAAAAATAGATAAGCAATCTGCGGATGTTAAGCAAGAGTTTGCAGAAGTTAAGCAAGAGTTTGTGGAAGTCAATCAAAAGTTTGTGGAAGTCAATCAAAAGTTAAATAAGCTAGAAATTGGGCTGGTAGAACTTTCAGGCGAAATTAAAGTTCTGGATGAAAAATTTAAGGGCTTTGATAAACGCATAGACAATCAAGATTTTCTAAATAGAGGAATCTTAGGCGCGTTAGTTGTGGCGTTAGTTGCAGGGGCAGCTAAACTATTGGGCTGGTTGCCTTCATCTTAATCCGCCTTAAATTTAACGTTAGAAATGATCAAAATTTATACCCAGTCAGAGCTAGGATTACGTTGGTTAGATCGCTATCGATCGCAACGTCCTATTTTTGCTTGTCTGTTGGGTTTTACGGAAACTGGTTTAATTCCAGGCATTTCAGCCGCAGGAAAAACGTCCAAAGACCGCCAATATACCGCGATCGCCGACAGTGAATTTTTAATCAATGGTTGTCAAGCCTCGCCCCAATACCCCTTACCGCCCCTGACGGTAGGAGTTTCCCCCGTTTTCATCACCCGCGCTGTTGTCGAAAAACTAAAAATTCCCGTTTATCTATTTAATACAGGTTTACCCATCGCACCGACGGTTCCCAGCATTGATTTGGGAGGATTAGCCGCGAAATGTTTAACCACTGGTCAGGCGTTACCCCTCAACATTGTCCATCACTTGTTTGAACAGGGATTAATCTGGGGAAAAAAATTAGCCGAAGATTGTCCCGATAGTTATCTAATTTTGAGTGAATGCGTTGTCGGAGGAACCACTACCGCCCTGGCTCTTTTGACGGCTTTAGGAATAGAGGCATTCGGGAAAGTCAATAGCAGTCATCCCGAATGTAATCATCAACAAAAACAAGCATTAGTCCAAAAAGGTCTAAATATCGCTAATTTACAAACTTTCGATCCCTTTAAATGCGTGGCGGCAGTCGGTGATCCCATGCAAATCGTGGCCGCAGGAATGGCGATCGCAGCAAGTCAGAGTGTCGGAGTGATGTTAGCAGGTGGAACTCAAATGTTGGCAGTCTATGCCCTGATTCAAGCTATTTTAAAATTAGGTTTACAGAGCGCAAACTTAGAACAGATCGTCGTCGGAACTACCCGTTGGGTCGCAGAAGATGAAACAGGGGACACCATTGGCCTCGCAAAATTAATACCCCCAGTTCCCCTGATTGCCACCCAATTAAGTTTTGCCCAGTCCCGTTATTCTGCCCTACAGTTCTATGAGAAAGGGTTTGTCAAGGAAGGAGTCGGTGCAGGAGGAACAGCGATCGCGTCCTCACTTTACCAAAATTGGACTCAAGAAGAATTATTGAACCAGATTGAAATGCTTTTAGACCAGTATGCAATTGTTAATTCATCCACTTAAACCATGGCCTTAATCATTGCAGGAGAACGAAGCGGTGTCGGTAAAACCACCATTACCCTAGCGATTCTCTCTTTTCTGTCCCAAAAAGGAGCTAAAGTCCAATCTTTTAAAGTAGGGCCAGACTATATAGATCCCATGTTTCATACCCACGTAACGGGATTACCCTGTCGGAACCTAGATCCCGTTTTAACCTCAGAAGCCTATGTTCAAAATTGCTATGCCCGTCACGCTCAAGGCGTTGATTATGCGTTAATTGAAGGCGTAATGGGTTTATTCGATGGAATTTCTCTCAATAATTGTCAGGATTTCGCCTCTACTGCCCACATTGCTCGATTATTAAATTTGCCCGTCTTGCTCGTTCTAGATTGCAGTCGTCTATCGGGTTCGATCGCCGCGATCGCCTCTGGATACCGAAATTTTGATCCCAAGGTAAATATTGTCGGGGTTATTCTCAATCGAGTCGGGAGCGATCGCCATTTAACCCAACTCTCTTCTGCTTTAGACAATATTAATTTGCCCATTTTAGGCGTTGTTCATCGAGAAGATGACCTAAAAATCCCCGATCGCCATCTAGGACTCGTTCCCACCGACGAATTGCCCCATTTAAAGCAGTTATTCCACAAACTTGCAAATTTAGCTCAATCTTGCTTTAACTGGGAAAAACTTTTACCGTTGTTAACCCCGAATATTTCCCCTAACGAACCAGAACAGCCCCAGATTTTAATTCACAAAAATACCCAATATCCTCGCATAGGAATTGCCCGCGATCGCGCTTTCAATTTTTATTATCAAGACAATCTAGATTTATTGACCGAACAGGGAGCCGAACTCGTTTATTGGAGTCCCCTAGAAGATCCCCATTTGCCCTTGGATATTCAGGGACTATATATAGGAGGAGGTTTTCCTGAAGTGTTTGCCCAAACCCTGAGTGAGAATCACAATTTACACCAAGAAATTAAAAACGCGATCGCCCAGGGAATGCCGATCTATGCTGAATGTGGTGGTTTAATGTATCTTTGTCAAGAAATCATTGACTTTTTAGGTCAAACCTGGCCCATGCTAGGAATATTGCCGACCACAGCCATCATGGGAGCCAAACTCACCCTCGGTTATCGCAAAGCGATCGCCTTACAACCCGAAGGACTCATCCCCCAAGGAAAACAAATTTGGGGTCATGAATTCCATCGTTCCCATCTGACCCAACTTTCCCCCAAACCCGTGTTTCAACTTCAAGGCTATTTAGCCCAAGATCCCATTCAGGTCGAAGGATGGACAAAACAAAACCTCCATGCCTCCTATGTCCATTTGCATTTTGGCAACCATCCTCACCTTGTACAAAAAATTTTACAAACTTGCCTTGCCTTTCCTAAAAATATACGTTAACGTAAATTCATTAACCCTTGAGACACAAGCCAATTAGGCAATAAAGGAGGTGATGCCCATGATAGAAAGTAGTAAACATCTGGGTCACCTGATTGAATTTAGCCAACTGTGGGCCGAGGCTGTTCTTTAACGAACTAGTTTTTTCCATAACCCATAAACTGTTTCTAGAGTCCCTCTCGGCAGTTAGGTTTCAATCAGCGAGACCCCACTAGACCGCTTCCTTTAATTCGTTAGAGGGAGCGGATAGTCTTTATAAGGCGATCGCATTAAATTGTGAACAATCAAAAATTTGTCAGCTCCATTTTTAGTTGAAGGCGTTACAATCTTCATAATAAACCTACCTACAAAGCAAACAAGAGCGTTGACAGGCCAAAAAAGCGAGCGGACATAATGCCTCAATCCCCAATGAAACAAGGCAAAGTAACCAATCTCCAGCTTAATTTTTTAAAATCTGTTTTACAATCTCAAAAAGCTGTGTATAATGAAATGGACAGTAGCTTAACAATCTATCGTCAAACTTACGGTGTAAAGGTGTGAGGAAAAGCTAAGATGCTTAAAATGTTCTGGAAATCTCTGTTAATCAGCCCAGCTGTTGTTGGTGCTGCCCTAGCTGTTAGCTCTCCTGCCCAAGCAGCAGATGCCACAGTCAAGTCCGAAGCAGTCAATGCAAAAACGAATTCGGTCGAGCTTGCCCAAGCAGCCCCCCAATTCAGCAATACCCAAAAAGATAATCAGCTTTTAAATAAACTTGACGAATACAGTAACGAAGGTCAAGCAAGTACTTCCGTCGATCAAGTCACTAGCGTTAGTGAACTCCGCGATGTTCAACCTACCGAATGGGCCTACGAAGCACTTAAGAGCCTAGTCGAACGTTATGGTTGTATCGTTGGTTATCCTGATCGTACCTTCCGAGGTAATCGCGCTCTCAGTCGCTGGGAATTTGCGGCTGGTTTAAACGCTTGTATGAACGTTATGGAACGTTTAATTCAAGAAAACGTTGCGGTTCTTCGTGAAGATATCGATAAACTCAAACGCCTCATGCAAGAATTTGAAGCAGAACTAGCTGCTTTAGGCGCGCGGGTTGATAACTTGGAAGCTCGTACTTCCTTCTTAGAAGATCACCAGTTCTCCACCACCACTAAATTGACTGGGGAAGTGGTTATCGCTCCTACAGGTATCTTTGGAACTAAAAATACTCTCAATAATCAAACCAACAACAATCAAGTTGTAATGCAAGACCGGGTTCGCTTGCAGTTCAACACTAGCTTTAGCGGAGACGACCTATTGGTTACTCGTCTTGCCGCTAACAATGTTCAAGCCTTCAAGAGCTTTTATCCCACCAACAATGTTATCAACCCTAACATTAACAGTGGTCAACAATTAGGCGTTATGGGGGATTCCTATAGCACTCCTGCCTTTACCCAAAGTTGGCAAACAGGCGGTGGTGGCCCTAACAATAACGTTGCCGTTGACTGGTTAGCTTATTACGTTCCCATTTCCTTGGGTGACAATATGCGCTTAAATACCTATATCGCTGGTTGGGGCGGTCAGTGGGCTGACTTTGTTCCTACTTTGAACCCCTACTTTGATGACTTCGGCGGTGGGAAAGGCGCGATTAGTGCGTTCTCTGAAAGAAACCCCATCTACCAAATTGGTGGTGGCGCAGGTGTTGGTACCAGTTTAGAGCTCGGCTTTTTGAACAGTATTTTAGGTCCCACTTCCTTGAGCTTGGGTTACTTAGCTGGAACAGGTAACAACCCTAGTACCGGTAATCAAAGCACTAACCCCGTGACTGGTCTAAATTACAGCTTCAACGATGGTGGTAACGGCTTATTTGATGGTAACTATGCCGCATTAGCCCAAATCAACGCTAATATCGCAGATGGTATCAGCCTTGCTTTTACCTATGTCAACGCTTACCATTCCCCCGATAGTCCTATTTTCGGACAAGGTAGCAAAACTGGTATTGGCCTTGTGGGAACAACTGCCTCTAACCTTTCTCGTGCTGAATTGAACAATTCCTTAGCGGCTGGTTCAATTGGTGCGCCTCCTACTGCAACCAACGACTATAACAGTCAATCTGGGCCTGGTGGTGCTGCTGATGGTACGACTGGCAATTTCATCAATCCCTATGACTTCGGTGGTAAGAATACCAACAGTTATGGTGTTCAAGGAACTTGGCGAGTTGCTGACTGGTTGAATTTCAGTGGTTATGGTAGCTACACCAACGTCCATGTCATCGGTGCTGGAAATGGTGATATCTGGACCTATGGTGGCGGTTTTGCCTTCCCTGATCTCGGTAAAGAAGGAAGTGTTCTGGGTATCTTCGCGGGTGTTCAACCTTATTTAACGGGTTATAACAACGCTGGTAACAACCTCCTTATCCCCCGTACTAATCCTGTACAGGTTGAAATGTTCTACAAGTATCAAGTTACCGATAATCTTTCTATCACGCCTGGTGTAATCTGGATTTCTAAACCAGAACAGACAACCAATGCGAAAGATGCTTTCATCGGAACAGTTCGTGGTACTTTCACGTTCTAATTGGTTGATTTAAAAAACCTAATTCTTTAGAATTCTTTTAAACCTCGCTTATTGCGGGGTTTTTTCGTTATACCATTCTTTATAGTAGCTATTAAATAAACAAAAAAATAATGAAAATTGCAAACAATATTACCGAACTCATTGGTCGTACCCCTTTAGTACATTTGAATGCGATTCCCCAAGCAGAGCAGTGTGTGGCCCAGATTGTGGTGAAGCTAGAAGGAATGAATCCCTCTGCGTCTGTAAAAGATCGTATTGGAATTAATATGATCAATCGAGCAGAACGGGAGGGCTTAATTACGCCTGGGAAAACGATTCTCGTTGAGCCAACTTCTGGGAACACGGGAATTGCCTTAGCGATGGTGGCAGCCGCCAAAGGATATCAGTTAATTTTAACGATGCCAGAAACCATGAGTAAGGAAAGACGGGCTATGTTGCAGGCCTATGGGGCAAAATTAGAGTTAACGCCAGGAAGTGAGGGCATGAGTGGTTGTATTCGTCGGGCCCAAGAGATTGCCGCCAGTTTCCCCCATGCCTATATTTTGCAACAGTTTAATAATCCAGCGAATCCTGAAATTCATCGTTTAACAACGGCAGAGGAAATTTGGGCAGATACGGATGGACAGGTCGATTTTGTGGTGGCAGGTGTGGGAACAGGGGGAACGATTACGGGGGTGGCAGAAGTCATTAAACAGCGTAAGTCTAGTTTTCAGGCGATCGCGGTTGAACCGAGTAACAGTCCTGTTTTGTCAGGAGGAGTCCCAGGCGGCCATAAGATTCAGGGCATTGGAGCGGGATTTATTCCTGAAGTGCTGAAAGTGGAATTAATCGATGAAATTATTACGGTATCCGATGACGAAGCCATTTTCTACGGTCGTCGTTTGGCCAGGGAAGAAGGTATTTTGTCAGGAATTTCTAGTGGGGCGGCCTTGGCCGCAGCGATTAAAGTGGGGAAACGTTTAGAAAACAAAGACAAACTGATCGTCATGATTCAACCCAGCTTTGGAGAACGTTATTTAAGCACACCACTTTTTCAAGATCTAGAGACTTCCATCGTGACGAGTCAGCATTAGTCGCTAAAATAAAAGCCTAGCTCCACTGATTTTTCCATGAACTATTACGAAATTTTAGAGGTTTGTTCGACAGCCACCCAGAAGGAAATTAAGCAATCCTATCGACGATTAGCCAAACAGTTCCATCCCGATAGTCAACATCAGTCGGCTAACCATGACAGTATTGTGGAGATTAATACGGCCTATGAAATTTTAGGCGATGTTCAACGGAGAAGTCACTACGATCAGCAATTAGAGGGAAAATCTGATCAAACAAAACGTGAACGGAGAAACCGAGCGGCTCAATCCCATGCTCAACAGCGTCGCCAGGCCAGCAAGGAAGCCGATCAATCTTTACAGCGATGGATGAAAAACATCTATGCCCCGTTAAATCGATTATTTTTAAATGTGCTTAATCCTCTGCCTTCTCAAATTGATCTATTGGCGGCTGATCCCTTTGATGATGAATTAATGGCTGATTTTGAAGATTATCTGACCGAATGTCATCAATTTCTGGAAAAAGCCCATTTTATTTTTTCTTCTCAACCGAATCCTGTGGAGGCGGCTAAAATTGCGCTTTCTCTTTATTATTGTTTGAATCATTTAGATGATGGTTTAGACGAATTGGGACAGTTTGCGTCTTGTTATGATGAATATTATTTACATACGGGTAAGGAATTATTTCGACTGGCACGACAATTATTGCAAGAAGCGAAATTAATGGCTCAAAATTTTGGTTAATTCTTCTAATTGATTTAAATATCAAAATAATAACGAACTGCTCCTGATTCGGGATCATTGCCGATGTGGATAATTCCCTTTCTCATCCCTTCATTTAAGACTTGTTCCACTTGATCAGGATTTAAACCTGTTACCATCATTGCCTGGGCAAAGGATAATACATTTTGATGGGTAGATGCTGCTTCCAGTAAACGATGAAGAGGCGTTAATTCTATTTTTTTAGAACGGACAAAGGTGCTGTGTAATTTTTCATCTAGTCGGTCTAATTTTTCTAGCACTTGCTGACTGAATTGAATGGGAATAAAGCTTCCTTCTTTGGGTAAAAATTGAGGACTATAGGCTTGTTCCGCTTTTACCATGCCAGGAATTAAAAATAGATCAATGAATTGACCCACAAAACAGAGTCCTCCGCTAAATAACCATAATAGTCCTGTGATGGGTTTTCCCAGATATAAGCGATGAATGCCACAAAATCCAAAAAAGCCAAATCCCCAAAGAATATAGGCGATCGCCAAATTTTTTCCAGTGCGTAAGGTCATGACCGAATCAGGTAAGGGTGAATCTGTCTTGGTGGTAGGTCGTCACGGGTACTGCTTAAATTTTAATCCATTCAATTGGGTCACGGAAACAAGTTAGGCGGGGTAAATCCGTAATCGACGGTTCGGTTCTTCTCCAAAACTATCGGATTGAAGACGGTAATGTTCGACGAGTTCGTGTTGCATTTTACGCACTTTCGGCGATCGCGGTAATAATTCAACGGGTTGACCTGTGGGAATAACAATTTGTTCAACGGCTAAACGGGCTTCTTCGAGTCCTTCTAGTTCATCATCGTTGCCACCGCGAGAAAACAACCGCAAATCCACACCCTCTGGATCTTTGTGGTCATCCATTCCTAATAAACGCCGTAAAACACGGGTAATCTGGGGAATCGTGTTAGATTTTATGCCATAAATAGGGACATTGCGACCTTTGGCGGCATGACGCAATTTAGAATGGGTTTTAACGTGCGTCCGCAAAGCAATCACTGCATCGGCATTTTCTAGATCTTTAGTCAGAACAATCGGTAAATTGAGAACTTCAATGACCTGCTCTAATTGGCTTCGTCCCAGTCCGTAGGGGTAAATATAGACGGGTAAATCTTCTCCATTGGGGCCAGGCACGCGAATTTTGTCCGTTTCTTCCTCGGATTGTACCCAGGATTTATCGAGTAATTGTTCAAATTCGTGATTTTCGACGGTTTTTAAAGGCGCGGAATCAACGGGAGCCAGAGGAGCCATTCGTCCCGATGCTCGCCAACCTGTGGGACGGGGAGAACCCGTAAAAGGATCGGGTTGACCAAAGGAGGGGATTTTGGGTTGAATTTGGGGCGTTTCTTGAGTGATTTGCACTTCACCTTGCTCATCAACGGAACGGGTTTGGAATCCGGGTTCTTTGCCCCGCAGGAGAATATCAACGGTTTGGGCCACGTCGGCATGGATAACCCAGCGTTGCCGTTCTAACATTTCCACCGCGATCGCAAAAGTCGGAGGAGCTTTTCTTTCTAAAACCGTTTTTTGAGAACCCCTTCTGCGAGCTTCTTCATCCCCCAGGGTAACGGCTTGAATGCCACCGACCAGATCGGAAAGGGTTGGATTTTTAATTAAATTTTCGATGCGATTTCCGTGAGCCGTTCCGACTAATTGAACTCCCCGTTCGGCGATCGTTCTGGCGGCTAATGCTTCTAATTCCGTACCAATTTCATCAATAACAATGACTTCGGGCATATGATTTTCGACGGCTTCGATCATCACCTGATGTTGTAATTCAGGACGAGCAACCTGCATCCGTCTGGCTCTGCCGATCGCGGGGTGGGGAATATCACCGTCTCCTGCGATTTCATTGGACGTATCAATAATGACCACCCGTTTTTTGAGGTCTTCGGCTAATACCCGCGCAATTTCTCGTAAGGCCGTTGTTTTTCCGACTCCTGGACGACCGAGCAGTAAAATCGATTGTCCTGTTTCCACTAAATCCCGAATCATCGCGATCGTGCCAAAAACTGCCCGTCCCACCCGACAAGTGAGGCCGATAATGTCATCCGTCCGATTCCGAATAGCACTGATACGGTGCAAAGTGCGTTCAATTCCCGCCCGATTATCACCGCTAAAATATCCTACTCTTTGGATGGAAAATTGTAGATCTTCCTTAGAAATAGGAATGTCTCCCAGATAAATGGCTTCCTTGGGAAATCGCGCTTCGGGTAAGCGTCCCAAATCCATGACGACTTCAATGAGACTGTCCCGTTGAGGATGATCTGCTAAAGCCAGACGAATAGAGGGCGGTAAAATATCAAGTAATTGGCTGAGATCGTCCGTAATTTGCATTGAATGAACGTGAGAAGTTTCTAGTGGCATTTTAGATAAAAATTTAGTCTTTTAATTTTAAAACTGTTTTTTTATGAGAAGTTAACTTTTAACAATGATAGGACTTACGCACCTCCGCCATAGATGACGTATTTTTGTAGGGGCAATTCATGAATTGTTCTTACAGGTAGTGTTTCTGCGTAACTCCTAAATAATCTGTTTTAAGTCAGAAACAACGGCATCGGCCAGGGACAAAGCAGACGAGAATAAATCAGGATAATTTTCGAGGTGTGTTGATCCTAACGAATTTTGATCCATTTTTTTGAGATTCTGATTTTCCATTTCTTCCAAAATCGGCAATAACAGGGAACGGGCATAACTTCCGTAGGCAATACCTGAGATAGAAAAAGACGGATTAACGCCATTTAATAATGAAATTGATGATTTTTGCAGTAATCCGATTTCTTTCAATTTACTCACCGTATGCCCATTAGTTCCCCCTGCCAGTTGGACATAACCCGACAAATCCGACGCGAGAACCTTTTGAGCCAGCTTAATCGCGGCATGGGTGGTTCCTTTGCCAATATCGCCACTCATGGGACGGCCATCGGTCTGCCAAATGAGGGGACAGGGCAGAGGCTGAATGAGATCATTGAGAAAATGCAAATAGTCCAAAACCCCCGATTGTTCGGGACAACTAATGGCTAAAATTTTTAACCCGTCGCACCAGGACGCGATCGCCTTCCAGAGATGTGTAAACTCAGATTCGTGGCCCACTTGGGTATGCAGTTCAATGGCATCAATTATGCCTAATTCTAAGAAAGGGGCGATCGTACTGGGTGTCACAACCTGGGAACGAGTGATAATCAGTCCCAAGGGACAAACGGGTAAACATCGTCCGCACCCATAACAGCGTTCATCAATCACACCCTGGGTATTAATGGCCTGGGCGGGACAAATCATCTCACAGGGACGGGGACAATCGGCTGGACAATGATGGGGATCAAATTGGGCCTTGCGAAAATGGGGATCTTCGCCATCATTCAAACTGATCATCAACCAGGGCGGGCTGAATTCTCGTAAACCTTGATTGTGTGAACCTTGCGACAATGCTTTTGCGGCCAAAATTCCTTCCCTTGCCGCCGTAATTACTGCCCCATCCGCCGCCACATCAACGCAATCCACCCCCGCCAAACTATAGACTAGGACAAGATTGCGAATCACGGCTAAATCCTGAAAACTCGCGCCACAGATCAGTTTGACCCATTTTCCCGATCGCAGAGAGCGTAAAGGCGATGCCTCTAGCGTTATGTCACCCATGCCGTTTTAACAATTGCTAGTTTGTCGGATCACAATCATCTTAAGGGGTTTCTTCCCTATCTTTATTTTAGACTTTCTGGTTTTCGAGGCGATCGCAGAATGAACGGATAATTAAATTAACCAAACTACTGACAAACAACATTAATTAAACAAAATGATCTAAACCTAAAAGATAAAGCTATTTGGGGATAATCGCGTTATTTTAGAAATCCTAAGATTAATGCACCCATCACAGGGTAAGATTACATAGACTAAAGCTTTGGTTGTTTTCTGAGATCTCCTCTCTATGTCTCGAATCTAAATGGACAAAGAAATTTATATCAATCATCCGACGTTTGGACTTTTATATCGAATCTGTGTACTAGAAGAAAATCGGGATATTTTTACAACTCTCTATGCCCAGCGTCTATTTTTTTTAGTTACAGTAACCGCCAATAAAACGAGTTTTGAGCCGATTACTCGCGCCGATGCCAAGCTTTTAATCGAAAATCGTCTCCGCCATCTACGCCGTGTGGGAGATAATCAAGGCTATCTAGAGCTACAAAAACTTTATCAACGCACTTTCCAATAATTTAGCCGTCCATACCTCTATTAAAAGATTGGCGATCATTTAGGATTAGGAAAACAACTGGAAAAGATCTAAAACATCGTTACTGTGCTTTATGTCTATTGCTCAACGTATTGAAAGAATTCGTCAAGAAATTCCAAGTTCTGTCCGTTTAGTCGCCGTCAGCAAGCAAGTCCCTGTTTCTCTCATACGAGAGGCTTATAATACGGGGATCAGAGACTTTGCCGAAAATCGACTCCAGGACGCATTACTAAAGCAAGAACAACTAACCGATTTAAAAGATATTGCTTGGCATTTTATCGGACATTTACAAACTAATAAAGCTAAAAAAACCATCGAACATTTTCAGTGGATTCATTCCGTTGATAATTTAGCTCTTCTGCAACGCTTGGATCGGTTGGCCAAGGATTTACCCGTTGCTCCTCAACTTTTTTTACAAGTTAAAATTCTTCCCGATCCCAATAAATACGGATGGCAAATTCCCGAATTATTCTCCCATTTAACGGAATTAGAAGCTTGTAAAAATGTTAAATTGCGAGGATTAATGGTTATTCTGCCCCTGGGTTTAACCCCTGAGCAATCCCTCGCGGCTTTTCAATCAACGACTAATTTACTGGAACAGATTAATCAGCAATCTTCCTTGGCTCTAACGGAACTTTCGATGGGGATGTCCAATGACTATGGATTAGCCGTTAAAGCAGGTGCTACTATGATTCGTTTAGGCCAAATTTTGTTTACAGAGTAGCCTTTTTATGAAATGATTCTAAAAATTTCTCTCAGGAGTTGATGCCAACAAGTCCATGAACCAACGGGCTATTCTAAAAAAAAGGCGATAAAACTTTTGAAAATATCGTATTTGAACTTAAATCCTATAGAATTAAATATCGATATTTACCTAGAATGACAAAAAATTGGGAACTTATTGCTGAAGTCTTGCGACTATTGGGAAAAAATGTCTAATTTTTTGCGGGATAACTTAGTGAATTTCTAATTAGTCTATTGTTATTCTATATAAGTCTAAAGGGACTCAACACTTCCAGAGCCATGCCCGTAAAGGACAAACCCTTTGGATTAAACCCTTCTAGCGATCGCCGCGCATCGGAAGTTCATTGACTGGACGACCTCTGTGCGACAATTCTTATTACTCACCCTGACAGGAAATTCTAATACCATGATCCTAACGAAAATAAAAGATTTTGTCGGCATCAGTGAACGAGACGAATACGAAGAGGATTACGAAGAAATGGACTGGCAACAGCCCCAGGAGCAAGTCGCTCCGATCCCTGAAGAAAATTCGTCTCTTCGCCGCCCGAATCGAGATAATTTAACCCTAAATAACGAATCCACCATAGCAACATCAGCGAGAAATAATGTGATTGGAATGCCTGGAATTAATAACACTGTGGCCGAGGTTGTTGTCGTTGAGCCACATTCTTTTGAAGAAATGCCCCAAGTGATTCAGACCCTCCGCGAAAGAAAATCCGTTGTTCTTAACCTCAATGTGATGGATCCGGAAGAAGCCCAAAGAGCCGTAGATTTTGTGGCAGGCGGAACCTATGCCATTGATGGCCATCAAGAGCGGATTGGTGAAAGTATTTTTCTCTTTACTCCCAATAGTGTCAAGGTTAGTACCCTCTCAGGAACGGTTCATGATTCTAATGAAACTGCTACCCCTGGAACACGGACACCGCTTTCCGCACCTGCTTGGGGACTTGACTCCAGCCGTTTAGCCCAATAATTGGGAGTTATTGCCCTTTAGAGATTGGCTGAGAGTTGCGCTTTAGAATTGATGTTAAGGCGCAGCTTTTGCCTACTTTTTCCCAAAACTTTAACTAATTTTCTCAGTGCAGAATTCCCCCTACAATGAGTAGTATTGACTCATTTTCAAAAAGCAATTTAATTTATGTCTGTGAAATTCGGAATTATTGGCGGTGGAGTGATGGCAGAAGCTATTTTGTCCCGCTTGTTGCAACAAAAACTCTACGCACCTGATGAAGTTTTAATTAGTGATCCCAAGGGCAGTCGTCGGGATTGGTTGAAACAAACCTATGGCGTGCAAATCACGGGAGATAATCAGGAAGCGGCCAATGCCTCCGATGTATTAATGTTGGCGATTAAACCCCAGACTTTAGAAAGGGTGGTAGCTGGTTTAGCGGGGGGACAACTCAAGCCCTTAGTCATTTCTGTATTAGCGGGAATTCCCATTAGTCGCTTAGAGTTCGGGTTTCCTGATCATCCTGTCATTCGCGTGATGCCCAATACCCCTGCAACGGTCGGGGCGGGAATGACGGCGATCGCGGGGGGAAAAATGGTGGATCACCATCACATGGATCTGGCGAAAACAATTTTTAGTGCGGTGGGTGAAATTGTCGAAGTTCCCGAATCTTTGATGGATGCGGTCACAGGATTGTCGGGATCGGGGTCGGCCTATGTGGCGATTATCATTGAATCTTTGGCCGATGGGGGCGTTGCGTCAGGATTGCCCAGGGCGATCGCCTACCAATTGGCATTACAAACGGTTTTAGGAACAGCGCGACTGTTAAAAGAAACGTCATTGCATCCAGGAGAATTAAAAGATCGAGTTACCAGTCCTGGGGGAACCACCATTGCAGGAGTGGCGACAATGGAAAAAATGGGCGTGCGCTCTGCCATGATCGAAGCGGTGCGGGCGGCCTGTCGTCGTTCCCAGGAATTAGGCAAGAGTAAATAGAATTTTATGTCGATTTAACCAATAAAACGACGCTATAGGAGGCTATCCCCTCTTCTCGTCCCACTGGCCCCAATTTTTCGTTAGTAGTGGCTTTAATCCCAATGAGTTCGGGATCAATCCCCAAAGTCTTTCCCAGGGTTTCTTTCATCGCCGCTAAATGGGGTTTCAGTTTGGGTTGTTCTGCCACAATCACCGAATCGATATTGCCAATTTTCCAGCCCTTACTTTGAATGAGTTGGTGAACTTGGGTCAATAAATTTAAACTATTTGCCCCTGCCCATTGGGGATCGGTCGGCGGAAAATAATGGCCGATATCTCCTAAACTCAAGGCTCCCAACAAGGCATCCATAATGGCATGGGTCAGCACGTCGGCATCACTGTGACCTAGTAACCCTAAGTGATGATCAATTTTGACACCCCCTAAAATAAGAGCGCGTCCTTCCGTTAAGCGGTGAATGTCATAGCCGTTGCCGATGCGAATATTGGTCATTGAAATAAAAACAGTAAAAAATGATAAATAGCGACTCGCTTATTCCCAAAGACTAGCAAGTTTGCTCTATTAGTTTATCGTTTCATCGCAACAAAACGCGATCGCTATAAATCCTAATGATAAATTTCTAGATGCAAAACATAGTGTCCACAATAAACTTGACCCGTCCATAGTTCATATTCAATGCGTAAAAATTCAGGCAGAGGATAGCCTGTCAGCGTTAAATCACGGGTAAAATTTCGCAGTCGAAAAGAGTTGCTGAGGTGCTGATTCCCTTCATTGAGCCAATATCGGCTGATGCCATGCACGCCTCGTTCCCAAAAATGACGATAGGAAAATTGACTATTGCCTTGCAAGGTAAGGATGACGCGGGAAGAGGATAATTCTAGCCAGAGTAATTGTTTAGAGTTGGTTTGCTCAGGCGATGGGGGTTTGGTTTCAGGTGGAGCTTGATTAATCAGTAGATGGAACCGTCCCTGCTCTTTTTCATACAACGTTGCGGCGGATTCAATCGTGTTGAGAATGGGCAGATCGGTGGACATGAGAGACAGGCAGACAGGGCGTTGATGATGAGTCAGCATGGGGGAGTAAGTAATAGCAGTTCTATCTCTTACGATAAACCCTGGGGCGATCGCGGGCCAGTTTTGTCTAAATTCAATTAATTCCAATCATCTATTTTTTAAGGATTTCTTGCGGTGTGAGACTCCTAACAATTGTCTCAAATAAAACTAAAGTGACTGAAAAATACCATAAAAGTTTTCATCTAGAATTTCTAATTGGGAAAAAGGACAATCAAGGGGATACTCAGTTTCAGCAGGAATTCTGAGTCCCCAGGAAGCACGTTTACCTTCTTTAATGGCTAATTTTCTTGCATCAGGATAGGCTTCTAGCAAGGCACTATCCCAATAGGATTTAAGAGAAGGCGTTTTTTGGAGTTGTTTTTGGATGCGTTGGCGATGTTCATCAACGGAATTATACCAACTATTTTTCATCGTATCGGGAGCATCGGCTTGGACAGTGAGTTTTAATAGGTGAGCCATTAAGATCGCTAAATTGCTTTCTAAAGTGGCTTTATTCGAGCTTCCCAAATCGTTTAACTCCTCGATTAGGTGATCAGTGTCAAGTATATTAAAGTGGTTATTTTTTAAGCAATTAATGGTTTGTTCTATCCATAGTTGAAAATCCTGCTCATAAAGTGATGTCAAACTGGTGTGAGAAAGATCATTATTTTCAGTAATCATTGATAGTCTTTTTGGGTATGTAATAATAACATAATACACAACCGCAATTTAAAAGAAAAATTTTAGATGCCTAAATCAATACACAGTGAGATTACTTTTTGTTGGATTATGATCGCCTAGCGGTAGGCAAAATCAACATCGCATCACCAAAGGAATAAAAACGATAATTTTCTTGAATGGCTTCTTGGTACAAACTCAATAATCTTTCTCGCCCAATTAAAGCACTGACTAACATTAATAAGCTCGATTTTGGTAAATGAAAATTCGTAATTAAACCATCAACAATTTGCCATTGATAACCTGGATAAATAAAAAGATTCGTCTTCCCTCGATAGGCCGTTAATAATTCAGGCAAATTAGCTTGGGCGGCTCCTTCTAAGGCCCGTACACTGGTTGTCCCGATCGCAATAATCCGTCCTCCTTTTGCTTTAGTTGCTAGAATTTTATCGACTGTAATTTGGGGAACTTCAATCCATTCTTGGTGCATAGTATGTTCCCGAATATTTTCTGTTTCTACGGGACGAAAGGTTCCCACGCCGACGTGCAGGGTAATCTGGGCCGTTTGAATGCCTTTATTTGCTAAATTTTCTAAGAGTTCATCAGTAAAATGTAACCCTGCTGTCGGAGCCGCGACCGCCCCTGGTTCTTGGGCATAGATGGTTTGATATTGATCGGCTTGAGCTTCTGACTGAGTAACATAGGGCGGAAAAGGAATTTCTCCAAATTGCTCTAAAATATCCCAAAAAGAAGTACCAGACGGGGGAAAGAATTGCAGAATGCGCCCTCCTGTTTCGGAGTCACGTTCTAAGACAGTAGCGGTTAAGGTTAAATTCGGATCGCTCGTTTGGGAAGGATAAAAGGTAATTTCTGAACCTACTTTTAATTTCTTTCCAGGTTTAACCAGAGCCAACCAGCGATCGGGAGATTTTTCTTCGAGTAATAGAATTTCGACGGAGGTTCCTGTGGATTTCTGGCCATACAATCGGGCGGGAATGACTCGCGTATTATTTAAAACCAGTAAATCGTTAGGTTCTAGGTATTGGGGTAAATCATAAAATCGCTGATGATGGTGGTGGGTTGACGTTTGAATAACCAATAAACGAGAGCTATCTCTAGGAATAACAGGACTTTGGGCAATAAGTTCAGGGGGAAGGGTATAGTCGTAGCTGGATAATAATTCGTTAGGGTTCATTGCGATTCAAAAACAGATAGGGCGTTAGGGATTAATTCAATCTAGTTTAAATTTGTTTATTTTATGTCACGCGACCTTTTTAGTGGCCACTATATTTTTGTTGCTTTTCCAATGGCTAGATCTTTAAAGTCAAGGCTCCTTGCCCGACAAAAAAGAAAATTTTTCGTTGGAGTTAGGCATTTTAATCATCTTTATTGAGAATTAAGGACATAATAGTGTGATGTCCCTACAGTCAATTTTGTTTAATAATTAATACGGAAAAAAATGACGGCGATCGCCTGTTACTCTAAACCTTCAAAATCTTCATCTAAAATTTGTTCTACGGTAAACGGACAATCAAAGGGATATTCTTTTTCTAAGGGAACTCTTACGCCAAATTTAGCCCGTTTTCCTTCCTTTATTGCCAGTTTACGAGAACTCGGATAAACTTTGGCGATCGCAGTTTCTAAATGAGATTTGAGGGAAGGTATCTCTTCCAAATCGTAGAGGACTCGTTGACGATGTTCACTGACGGAATCCAACCAACTACCTTTCATCATTTCAGGAGCATCTTGCTGAATTTTGAGTTTGAGTAAGTGGGCGATGAGAATAATTAAATTGCTTTCCAGCGATCGCTTATTAGACTTACCCAAATCCGTTAACTCCTCAATTAAATGCTCAAGATCTAGTTGATCAAATTGGTGATTTTCGAGTTGATTAATGGTTTGCTCAAGCCATAGGTCAAAATCGTTTTCATAAAGCAACGTAGATTTAGTTTGATCTGGAACAAAAATAGTCATTAGTTAATACCTCTACCGCTATCTATTCCATCGGCTAAGGTTTGATCCCATGCTTCTCTTTCTGCGATCTCTTCTTGCCACAATGTCTCGTTATTTCTCAGTCTAAGAAAAGATTCGTTGGCTTGTACCAGAAAAAGATTGCGACGATAGTTTTCAATAGCTTTATCTAAAATTTCTTGGATTGTATCTCCTGAAGAGTTAGCCAATTTTAGCAATGTGTGATGAGTGGTTTCACTCATATTAATTTTTAATTCAGGCATCGTTTTCCTCGCAATTTAATAAAGAGAATTTGTTGCAGAATAATGATTAACATTCATGATTGAAATATGCAATTGAGGATAATCACTCCTTAAAATAACTAAAATTAACTTTTTTTATCTCCATTGTATTTTTTACCAATTTGGCGAATTCATTATGTTTTTTTTACAAAATTTTTCTACTTCTTCGTCAGAAAGAGTAAACCATTCCCCTTCTTCCCGCCTATCTGCAAAATATTTATGCCAGTAAGCCTCTAAGCCATCCATATCGTCTGTTGCAATCCAATGAACATACTCTATTTTAAACGGCAATTTAGTGCCAACCTGCTTGATTCGTTTTTCTATATATTGCGTTTGTCCAATTTTGAAATATCCTCCTCCTGATATTAAATAGACATAACCAGATTTTTTTGTCGTAATCTTGGTTTTTTCTAATTCTCCCCGTGCTGCGTAACCTTCTACTTCAGTGATAAATTGAAGAGCGGATTGAATGGTGTCAGATTCATGTGCAAATTCATTCAAAAATACTTTTGCTGCCAGTAAATCATCTAACTCATGACGACATTCTCTTACATCATTACCATAAATAGTGACCCAATCTGCTTTGTTCAATGCGCTACATAAACGAGCATAATAGATAGCCTCGCGCACATTACTTCCAATTTCTGCATCAGACAAATTATCAAGTTGATTAATAGGTACAATAATGACAAGTGACCTTATACCAAGATGACCACTAGCTACAGACCAAATTTTGCCGTCGGACAATTCAATTTCTATACTGTTTGAGGTTGACATAATTGATAGGGATTAACGATTTTATTCTTCAAAAAGATCACGCATTTCCATCAAACCTAAAGGCGATCACTTTTTCCGCCATAAGAAAAAGCGAACCTATACTGATGTGTCGCAATTATTAGACAGTTTGAGAATTGAGATGTTGATCAACTAACGTAGAAAACTGTTGAATATCTACCTCCTCATAGACTTGAGCCTGTACCTGAGAATCAACTCGATCCATCAAAGCTTGAAATGCAGTTTGATCATTGCGATTCTCTAACACATACCTTTTCAACTCTCGCAGAGTCATTGTTTGAAAGTTAGACTTCATTAACAAACCTCCAATTCCCATTTTGGTAAATTTCGATCAAAATTTCTTCCCCTGAGAGAATGATAACATTCCCCGTTCTCTGATCTAACCGTACCAGATCAACAGAGAGATACAGATTGGTTAAATTTTGACATAACTGAAAGCACCGTAATGCCTGTTGAGTTGTTGGCAAGCTATATGACCTCCTTTTTTCATAAAATAGCGATCGCCTTTTACCGTTTCAATATAAAAACGCGATCGCCCTTTAATATTAGTTAGCCAGATAAGTATAATGGCGTAAACTCCGCTCATAATTCTCTAATAACAATTGAGATTGCTCCAGACTCATACGATTATCTTCTAGCGCTTGTTCGGTGTAACGGCGCATATTTTCCAATAAATCCTCGGCATCGTACTGTACATAACTTAGGACATCAGAAATTTTATCTCCCCTTTCTAAATGTTCGATGTGATAGCCTTTCGGATTCATTTGAATATGGACAACATTAATATCCCCGAAAAGATTATGGAAATTTCCCATCACTTCTTGATAGGCTCCGACTAAAAACATTGCTAGATAATAGGGTTGATGGTTTGGTAAAGACGTTTCGCGGTGTTCTGAAGAATTTTGATCTTCCATAAAGGGATGTAATTCTAAGACCGATTTAACATCTCTGAGATCAATAAATTGGTCTATTTTTCCATCACTATCACAGGTAATATCCGCCAAGGTTCCGCGATTTGTTGGTTCTTCATCTAAGCGGTGAATCGGCATAATGGGAAATAATTGATCGATCGCCCAGGTATCAGGAGCAGACTGAAAAACCGAGAGATTAATATAATAAATAGAAGCCATGATTTTTTCCAGATCTTCTAAATCATCGGGGACGTATTCTTGCTGACGACAAATCTGGAGAATTTTTCGACAACAAACCCAATACAATTGTTCAGCTTTAGCCCGTTCTTTTAGGCTCAGATAACCAAAGTTAAATAAACTAATGGCTTCCTCTTTAAACTGTACTACGTCATGGTAGGCTTCCTGATAATTTTCGTTGGTAATTGTCTCTAAAGTTTCCCAAAGATTCCGAATAATTAAATGCTCTTTTTCTTTGACGACTTCGGGTAATTCATTAGGAACATCGTTAATCGCCAGCACATCAAAAATTAAAACTGACTGATGGGAAGCGATCGCCCTTCCACTTTCACTCATCAAAATTGGACAGGAAATCGTTGCGGCTTCACAGGCTTCCTGAACGGCGGAAATAATATCGTTGACGTAGTTTTGAATATTGTAATTTTTTGAGGCATAAAAGTTAGTTTTAGAACCATCATAATCAACTCCTAAACCGCCACCCACGTCGATATATTGCATATTAGCCCCTAATTTCGCAAGTTGCACATAGATTTGGCTGGCTTCTGTCATGGCTTCTTTTAGCACAGAAATAGCCGAAATTTGGGAACCAATATGAAAGTGTAAAAGTTGCAAACAATCGAGCATATCTGCCGCTTTTAATTGATTGACAACCGATAACATTTCAGGAATAGTTAATCCAAATTTAGCGCGATCGCCCGTTGAAGTTCCCCAGCGTCCCATGCCCTGGGTACTGAGTTTTGCCCTAACTCCTAAAATCGGTTTAATGCCTAAATTACGACTAATTTCAATGGCAATTGTTACCTCAGAAACCTGTTCCACCACAATAATTGGTCGATGTCCCAAACGTCTGGCTAATAGAGCCGTTTCAATATATTCTCGATCCTTATAACCATTACAAATTAACAGGGATTGGGGAGTGTCCGAGTTATCACTGGCGATCGGTTCTAAAGTCGCTAAAGCAATCATTAATTCGGGTTTTGATCCTGCTTCTAAACCAAAATGATAGGGCTTGCCATAACGGACTAGAGATTCAACTAAATGGCGATGTTGATTACACTTAATCGGATAAACACCACGATAGGCATTGGGATAATTGTAACGGGCGATTCCCCTCGCAAAAGCGGCATTTAAACGATTAATTCGGTCTGCTAAAATATCAGAAAAACGCAGTAATAAAGGCAAACCAATATTGCGTTTTCTTAGGGATTCTACTAACTCGTATAAATCTAAAGAACCGCCGTGATCGCCCTGGGGAGAAACGGTGACATGACCCGCCGCATTAATGGAAAAATAGGGATCACCCCATCCTTGAATACGATACAGTTTTTCACTATCTTCAATACTCCATTTTGGCTTTATGGAACTAGGATTGGGGGTGAGAAGCAGGGATTTAGAGCTATTTTCTAGGGTAGCTTGTAGTTCGATAGTCATAAGTCGGCGATCGCAGTAAATGGCGGTGAATATAGTTTAAATAGTAAGGCTTTTGGGAGAAGAAAACTAGGATAAGGTTTAGACAACCGTTTCAAGGATTAGCTCAGGAGACTGAATACTCAAGCGTAACTGGGTTCGATTAGCAGGAGACAGAAAAAATTGTCGTAATTCCTCCCATCGCAAACCATTTTGGGAACGGTGTTCTCGAATTTTTTGAGCCATTATCGGTAAAATCTTTTGGAGATCATGACCGTAAACTTGCCCCAATATCTGTCTTAACACAAAACCATCTTGAATTTCTCCTAAGACTTCTTGTACTTGCTTAATTTTTTTGAGCATTTCTTGGTAATTTTCTCCATAAAAAGAGAGGAGCAATTCCATTAGATAGCGGGTTCTTTTTGCTTCTTTTCGTAAACTATGGAGAGTCATTTCTTCTTGGTGAGATAAGTCTTCTAAAGGTTTAGCAGGAATGTTAAAATCAATTATATTTTCAGCTTTATTGACATGGCTCCCTACAATCCAAGCTGGATGTAATAAAAAAGCACTAATTTGAGGCGAAAGTAAGTCAGGCAAAATATGTTCCGTCGGCAGAGAGGCGATCGCCGTATAAACTGGTTTTTCCAACCAAGCATTAAGGTCTTTTTTAAAATTTTGATAAATATTCTTATGTAAAATTTCTTTGGTAATTTTTGCTATGCCCTTACGTCTTTTTTTGATTTTGTTAAAGAGTTTTTCCAATTTTTTTTGCTCAGTTTTGGATAGTTCGGGCAGATATATAGTGTTTAAAGTTTCCTGTAACACATCTAAGTCTCTTAATTTTCCCAAAACTGTTGCAATTTCGCCCACTTTTTTTTCATCTACCGATTTTGGCAAAATCACAGCACAGGAAAATCCCGCGATCGCCGTTCGGAGTCGTCGCATTCCTACCCGCATTTGATGGAGTTCTTCAGGATCTTTATCCTTGAGTACCAGAGCTTCATGTTTTAAAATCTTCTGATAATGCTGTTGGATGGCAATTTTTGCCCAATCACCGAGGGTTTTTGCTTCCTGGGAATTATTCATGGATTGAATGAATGAAAAGTTTTAAATAAGCTTTTATTTCTTAATATTAACAATTTTTTTTGATAATTGAAAATAGATACTTAACAATATTTTATTATCATAAATAATATAGTAAGTCTTTTTAAATAAAGGTTATCCATAGACAATGACCAAAAAAAGTATAAAAATACTTTATATTATGAGAATATTAGGTTGAGTTTTCAAGTAAGATAAACGAAAAATCCTCTAAAATTTAGAGTGACTAAATTTTTAAGTTAAAGTAGAAACAAATCAATTTCAGACCCAATTCCGATGGAATGGCAACAGCTACTCACCCGCAAACGTCTGGGCAAAGAGCATTCAGAAGATCCGAACTTCGAGCGGACTCCCTATCTCAAGGATTACGATCGCCTGGTTTATTCGACTCCTTTTCGTCGATTAAAAGATAAAACCCAGGTTTTTCCCCTGTCGAAAAATGCCGATGTGCGGACTCGCTTAATCCATAGCCTAGAAGTCTCCTGTGTCGGGCGATCGCTGGGGAGAATGGTCGGCGATCAGATTATCAAACGGCATCGTCTTGAAAACTTTGATGCGGCTGATTTTGGCGATATTTTGTCCGCCGCTTGTTTGGCCCATGATATCGGCAATCCGCCCTTTGGCCATGCGGGGGAAGATGCCATTCAAAATGCGTTTCAGAGTTGGTATAGCAAAGAAAATCTGGGGGGAAGTTTGCTTAATCCCTTAGAAAAAGCAGATTTAGACAATTTTGAAGGGAATGCTCAGGGTTTTCGGATTTTAAGCCGCTTAGGAATGTTGCATCGTGTCGGGGGAATGCAACTGACCTGTACGACCTTGGCAACTTTTACGAAATATCCGAGGGAATCTTTTTTATCTAAAACGATTTTAAAAGGATATAAGGGCAAAAGTATGCAGAAATACGGTTTTTTTCAGGCGGAAAAAGATTTATTTGCCGAGGTTGCTGAAAGGCACTGGTATCGTCTAATTGGAGGCTAGAAAGTTTGCAATACAAGAGGTTCAAC
>QBMS01000060.1 GCA_003249095.1 Snowella sp. | reverse complement strand
GAACAATTTTGAGTTGAAAGTCCCCTAGAATTGGGGGATTTAGGGGGCGAGGAAAGTAATGTTGATTAACAAATTCATGCTCTGATTAAAGCAACGCCATGAACGCCCGACAATTCAGTTTTAACCTATTTTTTACGACGGAAATTGCTTTTTATGGATGACGCACAAACCAGCCTTTTATTAAAACGTCCAGTAACCATTAAAGTTATTGTGACAAGTCGCTGGAAAGAAGAAATGCAGCAACAGCTCCAAGCCCAAATTGCTCAAATCGATTCTCAGATTCAACAGCTAGATACCCAAGGTCAACGGGCGATCGCGGAAATCCAGAGACAGAGCTTGACCCCGCTTCCACCTCAAGCGGCCCAACAAATTGATAATATTCAAATCCAAGTGAATCAACAGAAAAGCGAGATTTTGGAACAGAAAAATCAATTTCTTCAACAAATGCAACAGGTGCAGTTTTTAGACCTACACCAGGAAGTTCCCCAGGCTCAGATGGAAAGTTTTTTCCGCGTTGAAAAGGGAGATAATTTGGTCGCGAAACTCAATGTGGAAGTGGTGATCCGAGATGGGATCGTCGAAGAGATTCGTGGTGAACTTTAATCAATAGCCTTATTTCACTGTTTTTTATTTATATGTCTTGAGGGCTTAATCTACTAAGCCCCTAGAGTTTTTTCAATATTTTTCTGAATAGGTCTCAACAAAATCAAGCTGTTTCTATCCAATCAAAAATTTTGTCTAATTGCCCTAAGTTAATTAGTCCGTATTGCAAGAGGGCGATCGGTAATTGATTGGGGGATTGCTGAACTTTGTTGAGGGCTAATTTAATTTGGTCGGACGATAAATGAATTTCTTCCTGTAAAAAGGAAATTAAGTTTTCTGACATTTCTTAACGTCGAGAGGTTCTCGATGAAGGGTAAATATTTTCGGAAACTCGTACAGGAATAGCAATGGTTTCGGGCTGAGACTGGTTTTTCGTGCCGTATTGAATCAAGGCAAAAGTTACTAGCGCGATCGCGGTACAGATGATCATGATCATATGGATTCCTTTTGTAAAGTTATGTAAACAATTCTAATCTTTTTGTAACGTAATGACAACCCATCGGCGGGAATCAATGGTTAATCTCTTTCGTCATAGATCTGATCAATGATTTCTCGAATATTAGAGCCGAGGTCAAGAAATTTGATCATGCCTTGAGTTTCCGACCAAGTGGCGACTAAACAGCGAAATTCCCCTGCAACGGCGATCGCGGTAATGGTTTCTTTTAGGCTAAATTCACCGATATAAAAACCATCAGCGTCTAATAGGTTTAAATTTCCCTGACGATCGGCGAGGAGATAACCCCAGGGATAGGAGAGAATAAAATCGGGTTTAATTTTTAGGGCAATGCGGGTAACTTTGAGGGGGCGCAGGCGGATTAAAACCCCAATACGGGGATTCGTCAGTTCTAGGGCAAATAAATGATTGCGAGTCTCGTTATTGAGGATAATGCTCGTCAACAGTAGGGGGAGGGTAAAGGCTGACATCAAGTCTCCCCGACGGTTAAACAGTCGAAAAACCGTTGCTTGACGAAAAGATGTTTTTGCTAAAAATACCGCTAGGCCGTGATCATTGTCGATCGCAATTAACTGAGACGGAAAAAGACTATTATGGGCGATCGCAACGGGCGTGAGGCGGAGTAACTTGAAAATTTGAAAACTTCCTCGGCTTTCTTTTTCGGTTCTGGGTTTGACGAGGGCTAACCATTTTCCGTTGGGGGCAAAACTACAGGCTAATTTACTGACTTGCCAGGAACCCAAGGGTTTGGGGGCGACGGAATGAATCGGCTGATCTTTTGCAAAACGATAGAGATGATACTGAAATTCCTGGGAACTCGATGGATTAACGGCTTGTTTGGTCAGGACGAAACTGCCTTTTTCATGGACATGGAGAGCAATGATCGGAAAAGGTAAATAAACATCCCATTGATTGAGATAGTTTCCTTTGAGGTCAGTATCCACATAACAACGACAAAGAAGTTGATGATCTAGTCCGAGATAAACTTTTTTGCCCAATACGGCTAATTGATGGACGGGAAAGGCGAGGGCATCGGTGGAAATTTCGGTGACAGAATGTTGTTTTAGGGAAGATGCAGTAAAGCGAAAAAAAGCAGTGGGGGAATTTTGAGTTGGGGAATTTGCACTCATTTCTTCGATCGCTTTATCTAGGGCTTCTTTCATTTTGCCCGCCGTCGCAAACCGTTTTTGGGGTAATTTTTCCAAGGATTTAATTACAATGGGACGCACCAGGGCAGGAAAATTCTCAGGAATGATTAATCTTTGATTGAAGTGGGCCGCCTGGATTTGACCTGGTAATCCTGAAAAAGGGCGATCGCCGACAATTAATTCATACAATAAAATTCCCACCGCATAGAGATCGGACGCAACAGAAAATTTTCCATAGAAACGTTCGGGGGCCATATAGGCAGGTGATCCCGTGTAACCCTTGCCAAAATTAGGATTGCCTGTCACGGCGGTTAATTGGGCAATGCCAAAATCCGAAATCTTTGCATCCCAACCCGTTGCGGTCACTTTTAATAAAATATTTTCGGGTTTGATATCACAATGAATAATTTGAGATTTATGGGCGTGATCGAGTCCCGCTAAAATATCAGTGATTAATTTTAATTTTTGCAAGAGACTCACTTCGCCTTCGTTGTCCATCAAATCCCGTAAGGTTCCGCCCTCACAATAATCCATCACCAAATAGCGACCACGAGCATGATATTCCACCGCATAGCAGGTAGCAATATTGGGATGGCGGAGGGTAACTAAATAGGCTAATTCCCGTAAAAACTTATTGGTCGGAAAAACTTTATGTTCTAAATCCTTCAGTCCGTAAATGCGACCTGATTGACGATGCAAGGCACAATAAACTCGTCCAAATTGCCCCTGACCTATCAATCCTAGTATGCGGTAATGGGAACGTTGAGGTGAAAATTTTTCAACTAAGTCAGGTTGAGATGACATAAAAAAAGGAGATAGACCGACCAGAGCGTTATCTTTATTTTAACGCCTAGCAAGCTAAATCCTTGTATTTTCTGACTGTCGCGATCGCCGATTAGTTGTTGTTAAACTGCCTCATCAACTAGCAAACTTCCGCCTAAAATAATTTCCGTTAGATTAACCAGTCCTAACATTTTTTCTTGATAGGGAATAACGCCCTGTAAATAACTCTGATTTAAGTCATTTTCCATGACAGAAGCATCTAAAACATCTTTAGAATTGAGCATAAAAATATCTTGAATAGAGTCGATTAATACCCCCACAACGACTCCTTCTACATTGATAATCATAGCTTGACGTTCTTCTGAGGCGATCGCTCTGGGTAAATTAAAAAGACTACGAATATCAATTAAGGTAATAATTTCTCCTCGTAAATTAATATTCCCAATAATGAAAGCAGGACTACAGGGAATGGCGGTTGCTTCTGTAAACTTTAAAAATTCTTGAATGAGAGATAAATCTACACCAAAAAATTCTTGATTTAAGGTAAAAATTGCTAGGGGTTTTAAGCCTGTCAAATCTTTAAGCTTGCTGTTTTGCCGTAAATTATCAGCCCGTTTTTGTAAAACTTTTCGTTCAAATTCCGTCGCTTGAGCAAAAAAGATGGGAGATTTAACCGCAGGAACTATTTCTGTTGACTCACCCAATTCTTCTGTATTTTCTGTTGCATCTTCAGGCAGACTGAGGGCATCTAAATCAAAGACATCTAGGTCTAGTTCCAGATCTAAATTTTGTGCTTCGGTATAACGCAGGAGGGTTTCGATATTTAATAAAAACCAGAGATTTTCGTTTTCTTGGAAAAATCCATTGATAAATCTTTCTTGTTTAAAATCTAAGGAAGATTGATCATGGGGTAATTCGGCTGTCACTCCTTGATCGGCGATCGCCTTAACTTCATGGACTTGATTGGTGAGAATTCCTAAGGTTAATTCTTGCCAATTGAGAATAATAATACTGTCATTCAAGGCATAGGGAATCGGAGGATAACCAAAGCGTAAATTGAGATCCATGACGGGAATAATTTTTCCGCGTACATTTACCGATCCGATAATATCCGCAGGAGCTTCGGGAATGGGGGTAATTTCAGGTAAGAAAAATACCTCTTGGACGGCGATCGCTGGCACACCGTAACGGAGATTATTTTGAGTAAAAGTAAGATAGTAAGTCATAATGAGTGATCCTGATTAAATTTTATGGCTAAGAATTAAAGCGGTCATTGCTAAATTAGGGTGTGAATTTGTTATCTCTATCAATTTTAATTGCCCCCTAAATCCCCCAATACTGGGGGACTTTTCATTAATTGTTCCCCCCAAAGTTGGGGGGCTAGGGGGGCAAAACCCATGCAACATCTCAAAGCGTTATAAACTATTCTGTAATTCCGAGATTAACGCTTCTACAGAGATATTTCCTAGTTCAGAAATTTTAGTTTCCTGAGGTAAGGTTTGGAGAATTTTGAGGGCTGACTGTTGCATTTTTTGGGAACGGCTAAAATCTCCCTCTCGTTGATATAAATTTCCTAAACTAATATAGGCAGCTACGCCATTCGGTTCTAGGTAAATAATCGTTTTTAGAGCTTTTTTGGCTTCCTCAAAATTTCCCTGCTCTTCTTCAATATGGGCAATTAAATGATGGGGATTGGCGGCAAAAGCATTTAAACCAATAGCCGTTTGACACCATTTTTTTGCTTGCTCATAATTCCCTAAATTGGCCTGAAGTTCCGCCATTAAATAGGCAGATCGAAAATGATTCGGCGATCGCTTAAGAATTTGTTCTAATTTAGTTTGGGCGAGATGATAGGATTTATGTTTAACCAGTTGTTCAACCTCTTTTAATAAAGCCTCTTCATCGGAATTTACAGGGGCTTTTGTGGTAGTAGAAACTAATCCAGGAGTTTTGGGATTAACTTGTCGAGGAATCGTTTTGTTTGGTGTAATAACGGGAGCGACAGGAAAAAAAGTCGTCGTCTGGGCAACCATTGGCTTTGTTTCTTCCCTTTCTGGAATAGGAATATCAAGAGGAGGAGAAGCAGGTTTATAGGATTTGCTCAGGGTAGGTTGACTGGAAAGTTGGCTGAAATCTCCCGTTCGACGTTGATAAAGGACAGATTCAGGAAATAACTTGGCTTGAAAAGCTTTAACATGATGGTTCCCCAATTCGGCATGACCCGACATTAAATAACCGTTCGGTTTGAGGGTTTGAAAAAACTTTTCGACAACCTGACCGATCGCCTGATCGGTGAAATAAATAAACACATTCCGACAAATAATCAGATCCATATCCCGCAACTCGGAATTAAGACGGGGGAAAGGATCACGGGTCAAATTGACTTGATGAAATTTAACTAACGGTCGAATCTCTTCATTAAGTTGATAATAACCTGCCAAATTTTTAAAATAACGGGCTTTAATATCATCTTCAACTTGTCGAAAAGACCAGGTATTATAAAGGGCTTTTTTACCGTGATCTAAGGATTCTCGGTTAATATCAATTCCTAAAATGGTGAGATTCCATTGGGTCAATTCGGGAATTAATTCTCGCAGTAAAATAGCGATAGAATAGGGTTCTTGTCCTGTAGAACAGCCCGCACTACAAACCCGCAGCGTTTTTGTTCTTTGATTACGCCGAATGAGTTCGGGTAAAATAGTATTTCGCAGTAAAGAAAATTGTCCTTTATCTCGGAAAAAATAACTTTCGCGATTAGTCACTAAACAAACAAATTTTTGCCATTCTTCTTCACTATCTGGAGTGAAACTGACTAATAAATTATAATAGGCTTGGGGAGAAACTAACTTCAAAGCTTTCATGCGAGTGAAGATATTATCGCCCATCGAGCCATAATTTTGAGCGCGAATTTCGATACCCGTTTGTTTAGCAATTAGGGAAACAAAATCCTCTCGCAAGCTTGGTGAAATCGTTTCTGTCATTGTTGTTTTTAGTCCTAATAATTAATAGGTTTTGAATCCCCCCTAGCCCCCCTTTGAAAGGGGGGAAATCGAATAATTCAGGGGGATTTAGGAGGATAAAAATTAAGGGATTATTTCGAGAATTTTGGGGCCGATGTCGGGTAGTCCTAAAATTAGTTTGACTGCGCCTAATTTAATGGCTTCTTGGGGCATCCCAAAAACTACAGAGGTTTCTTCATTTTGGGCGATCGTAAAACTGCCTTTTTGTTTGAGTTCTAATAAGCCAGCCGCTCCATCTTTTCCCATGCCAGAAAGTAGAATACCAACCGCACTGGATCGATAATATTTGGCGACGGATTGGAAAAGGACAGTTGCCGAGGGACAGTGACCGTCCACATTGGGGCCATCGACACAATAAAAGCGACCCTGGACATCGAGTTGCAGATGATTTCGTTCGGGGGGAAAGTAGATTGTTCCCGCCCTGGGGGAATCTCCCGTTTTGGCGATCGCCACTTTTAGCGGACAGGTTTGTTCGAGCCAGTGGAGAAATCCATCTAAAAAACCTGTACTGATATGTTGAACACAAACGACAGGAACGGGAAAATTAGCGGGAAGATGGCGCAAAATTTCCTGAAATGCTTGGGGGCCGCCCGTAGAAGCCGCGATCGCCAGAATCTTAACCGAAGTGGGTAGGGAGACTGGGGGCGTGGTCGGTCGTGGGGTAGAAATGGTTGCTTGTTTAGGGTTTAAGATGGAGCCTTTAGAGCGTTTAGTAAACACCTTGACCCCAGCCAAAACCCGAATTTTTCCTAACAGTTTCTCCGTCAGACTTTCATAATCTTCGATTTGCCCGCTACGGGGTTTTGCGAAAACATCAACGGCTCCTGCTTCTAGCAACTGAAAGACATTATTTTTATCCTCATCCTGCACCGAGGCACTAATCACCAAAATGGGTTTAGGATGCTTTTCCATAATGGCTTGGGTCAACTCTAACCCATTCATCTTCGGCATTAATAAATCAGTACAGACCACATCGGGTTTCAGTTTAGGAATCAGTTCCATTGCCTCAACCCCCGTCCGTGCTGTCCCTACAACCTGCATATCAGAAGCCTTGCCGATCATCCGTTTCAGGATTGTGATCGCCAGAGGAGAATCTTCTACTAATAGCACTTTAATGGTCATAGGTTTATGGGTTGCCGAAGTATAAAAAATGGGTTTTCCGAAAATCCCTACAGACAGACGTTTCTTTATTTCAGTTTTAAGTTTTGATCCCCCCTACCCCCCTTGATAAGGGGGGCTAAATTCCTATCAGTAACAAGAGTCCCCCTTTTTAAGCTACCGTGTACACATAAGTTTTTGGTTTTCTGTTTAACCTTATCTAGCCCCCTAAATCCCCCAATTCTGGGGGACTTTGAACTCAAAAAGGCTCCGAACTCCCCCCAAAGTTGGGGGGCTGGGGGGGCAGAATGAGGTTTAGGGGAAGATGTGTGTACACAATAGCCTTGATAAGGGGGATGCCGTAGGCAGGGGGATCAATCCTCTAACTTAAACGATCGCTTCTAAATCCTTGGCAGTGTGGGCTAAAGTAGCCGTTCCTGCTTTAATTTGGGATAAACTAGCGGCGGTTTGTTGCGCCCCTTGGTTGATGCTATCCATTGCTTGTAAAACTTGTTGAACCGCTTTACCTTGTTGACGAATATTGAGAACAATTTGTTGATTATTCATCGCCACATTATTAACCGATTCCAGTACCCCAGAAAAGGCGTTAGCGGTGCGTTCGGTGACTAATAAACCCGCATTAACGGTTTTTGTTCCTTCATCCGTCACCATAACAGTGGTGTTGATCGCGTTTTGAATATCCGAAACCAATGAGCCGATATTGGCGGCAGATTGACGACTTTGATCGGCAAGTTTCCGAATTTCTTCTGCAACCACCGCAAACCCTTTACCATGTTCTCCCGCACGGACGGCTTCCACCGAAGCATTGAGGGCTAACATATTGGTTTGTTGGGATAGATCGCTCACGACAGAAGAAATGTTACCGATTTGGTTGGTTTGTTCCGATAACCGCACAATTTGATCGGCGATCGCGGCCACTTTATTTTTCAGGTCAACCATTGTGGAAACGGTTTCTTCAACGGATTGATTGCCATTATCGGCCAGTTGTAGCACTTCTTGAGCCGCTTGGGAAGCCGATTCAGCCTGTTCTTCCGACTGACGAGACGATGCCCCCAACTCATCCATTGTGGTGGTAGTTTCACTCACCGAAGCCGCTTGTAAATTAGCCGTCCGTTCCTGTTCTTCCATCGTAGCCGCGATTTCATTAGAAGAAGCCGTCACATCCACAATGGCTTTTTTAACATCGTTGGTAATTTTTGAGGCAATCAGATTCCCCAAATAGAGACTGACCGCACCGCCACCAAATAAACCTACAACGGCTAGGATTTGTAAAAAGGAAAGAGCCTTACTTTCATTGCCACGAAACTCTTCAATCAACTCCCCCTGGCGTTTGAGCATGACATCTTTAATTTTGTCAAACGAGGCGATCCTGACATCCCCTAAAGCTGTTTTCGCCTGCCCCACTTGCCCTGCTTTTATCAACGTCATCACGTTGTCGCTACCCTTGCGGATATCTTCTACTTCTTTCAATAACTTGTCCCAATTGGCTTTTTGTTGTTCATCCCGTATTAACCCCGTCATATTATTGAGAGTTTCATCCAATCGTTCTTCCCCCGTATTGTAGGATTCTCGATAGCTAGGATCGGTCGGAAAAATGACGGCTCCCCGCGCTGACCGTACCATCCGCGAAGAATGAATAACCGTATCTCGGACATTATCCACCACTGTATTGGCAATAGCGAGCCTTTCTGAGGAATTGCTGATAATTTGGGATACCACCCCAATAGACACCCCAAATAAAGTCAAAATACCAAGGGGAACAGCATACCCTAAGAGAATGCGGGTTTTCAGTTTTTTGCTTTCTAGAATAGACATTACAGAGACTCCTAATCAGAATGATTGTTTAAAAAAGTTGAAGAGAAAAAACTCAAAGAGGTTTTACACCAAGCGGTCTAGGGTTTCGATCAAAAGTTCTTGATTGAATTGACCTTTGACGATGTAGGCATTGGCTCCTGCTTGCGCCCCCCGACGTTTATCGGTTTCCGTTGCCAGAGAAGTGACCAAAATAATCGGTAATTCTCGATATTCGGGATGTTGACGAACTTTGGCAGTAAAATCTAAGCCGTTCATATTGGGCATTTCCACATCGGAGACGATCGCATCAAAGAATTTACCCGATCGCACTTTGGTGTAGCCATCCAAACCATCGACCGCAATAACCACTTCGTAACCCGCTTTTTCGAGGATGCGTTTTTCCTGGGTACGCACTGCGATGGAATCTTCCACCAACAGAATCACAGGTTTTTGGGTAGAAACGGACTCTGCGCCTAGATCCTCCGAGTCCATCAGTCCCATCGCTTGATGACGTTTACGGACAGATTTCATCAGATCATTGGGATTGAGAATCATACAGACTTCCCCCGTCCCCAAAATGGTCGCGCCGATGACATTCCGCACCCGTTTCAGTAATTTACTTTGGGGCTTAATGACCACATCCAGCACTTCCTGAAGTCGATCCACTTCAAAAGCAAGGCTCTGGCCTTCTACCGTTAACAAAATAGCTGATTTTAGGGTATCTGTCTGGCGTTGACGTTGTTTTTGAGCTTCCTTGGGGTTGAGGTTGGGCAACTCTAGTAATTCGGACATCTTTACCAGGGCGATCGGTTGACCATCCACGCTGACCGTCGGCTGTCCTTCTAGGGAATAAATCTCCTTGGGATGAATCAGCAGGGTTTTTTCGATCGCTTCTAGGGGCATGGCATGAACTAACTCCTGTACCTCAAACAACATGACGTTGAGGGTGGCGACGGTACTCCGTAGTTGAATCCGAAAAATACAACCTTGATTGGGATTAGAGTCAATTTGAATATTGCCTTTCAACCGTTCCACGTTGGTTCGGACAATGTCTAAACCCACGCCCCGTCCCGAAATTTCGGTAATGAAGCCGCGAGTCGAAAAACCAGGTAAGAAAATCAGCGATCGCAATTGATTTGCTCCCATCGTGGCCAATTCCTCAGCCCGATAGAGTTTGCGTTTAATGGCAGTTTGTTTGATCTTTTCCAGATCCAAACCGCGCCCATCATCCCCCACTTCGATCACGATATTGCTACCGTTACGACTGGCTTTTAACCAGACCTGGGCAGTGGGATTTTTGCCCGCTTGTTCCCTTTCGGCAGAGGTTTCAATGGCGTGATCCACCGCATTTCGCAAGAGATGCAAGAGGGGATCTTTCATTTCCTCCAAAATCTGTTTGTCAACGGTGAGATTGGCTCCCTCCATGACAAAGTTGATATCTTTTCCTTCGTCTTGAGCTAATTCTCTAACCAGGCGAGGAAAGAGCAGAAAAATCGTGGAAAGGGGTAATAACCGTAGAGTACGAATTTTTTCATCCAACTCGCGGGAAATAGCGTCCAAACGGGTGTGATTTTCCCCAACACTGCTGTAGAGATAATGGATAATGTTATCCAGTTTTTCTTCGGTCACCCTTTCGGTTTGTACTGCACCGCCTTTTTTGTGAGTTTTCCAGTCATCCCAAAGATGAATTAGATCGCGGAGCTTATCGCTGGTATGGGCCAAGCGGGTTTTTGTGACGGTCAACTCCCCTGTGTGGGTCATTAACGCATCCAAATAGCGCATGGGAACACGAATGGTATCGAGACGGGCCATATCAGCCACGTTTTTAGCCACTCCCCCAGGATTGGGCGAAGTTGTTTTTTGAACCGTTGCTTCCTGTCCCTTGCTGTCAGCGATTAAACTATTTAAACTCTGTAAAACTTGCTGGAAATCCACGGTCGCCTTATCTCCTGTGACCGCTTCATTCACCAAGGACGCGATCGCATCAATCGCTTCATGGAGACGAGTTGAAATCTGGGGAAAACTCAGGCTAGAAGCTTTCAATCCCTCAAAAATCTCTTCCACCCTATGAATGAGGATTTCTAGAGATTCCTGGCCCACAATGCGAGAATCTAATTCAAAACTCTGGGACTCATTTAATAATTCATCTAAAGAAACTTGATCATCAGGATTTTCATCCAGAACCATCAAGCCCGATTGCAGTTTATTCAGATGTTCTTCGCTAGAAATCCGATAAATATCCCGCAAATCTTCATCGGCAATCAGTAAAGTGCGCCCCCCATTATGACCGTTTTGTTTAGTTTGAATCGGCTGGAAATGTTCGGGGGCATAGGTTGGAACTTCTACATTCGGTAAAAATTCACTCAGTCGGCTTAGTAACTGATCAGGATTAACGTTACTGGGTTCATCCGTCACCGCTTCATGGACTAATTTCCCCAAAGCTCCAACAGTTTCATACATCGTTTGAGTCAACGCCTTCGACCAGGACAATTGACCATTTTTGATGCGTCCAATGATTTCTTCCAACCGATGGGAAAGAGCTTCCACTGGCTTAACTCCAATCACTCGCGAGTCCCCTTTTAAGCTGTGGGCTTCCCGTAGGAGAGTTTGCAAAAGCTCAACATTGGTTGGATCTTTTTCTAATGTTAATAATCCCGTTTCAAGGTTTTGAACGTGTTCGGCTCCTGAAACTTGATAAATTTCCCGTAGCTCTTGATCTTCAATCATGGCTGTTTTCTCATAACGAACGAACTCAATAAAGCTAGTGTGTACATCCCCAATCCTTTAGTTAGTGTTATTGAGGCTAAAATATTTCTTTCAATAAATTTTACAAACTGACCTCTTTACTTGGGAACTTTTTTTAACCTTCATCCTTTAAATTTCTACCAGTTAAGCATAAGTAGAATTACTGAGAAGATAAGGGTTTTAACAATAAAGGGTTTAATAAATCTTGGAGGGTGCTATCTAAACTTAGTTTGCGATTTATGACCTCTAGATCGGTGAGAAGCTTGTGATCAAAAGAGTCATTAGATAATGATTAATTCTCTAAAGTTGCTCTTCTAATCGTTTCATTTATCTCTGCATCTTATTCTAAGGTTATTTTTGAATTTGTGCTAAAAAGTTTATGTTTATTAACGTAATCATTATTTCATCACAATTTTTATATTTCTTCAAAAAGAAAGTTTGATTAAGGCATTAAGTATTGTATCGAAATAGCATTTAACTTCTCATAAGTGGGCAAGCAAGATAATGATTGATTTTATGAATTTCTCTTTTAAATCCGATGAAATCTATGGGTTAAAATATTTTATATTTCAAGCTCTAGGGATTTGGAAAGCAAGCCTGTCCTAGCTTTTGGGGGTATTTCGATCTTTAAAGATTGAGAAATTTAGAAAAAAAAGGCGATCGCAATGACCGCCCTAATGTTTTGAGGTAAAATTAAAAATTTGAAAAACTGAAAACGAATTCTTAACCCGCCAAATGATCTAAGGTTTTTGTCGCTTGGGGCAGATAGGTTTTAATCAGATCAATTAAGGCTTGAGTGCTAGGGGGCTTACTGATAAAATCATTGGCTCCGACTAATTTGGCACGGGTGCGATCGATGGAACTATCCTGGGCAGTGAGAATAATAATCGGCGTTTTTCCAAAAACTGGGGTTTCCCGTAAAAATTTGCAAATACTATAACCATTGGCATTGGGCATATTCAGATCCAACAGAATTAAATCAGGTTTTTGTTCAATCAACAGCGCAAAACCCGCCATTGGTTCCTGGATACTCAACACTCGAAAACCCGCAGGGGTCAGAATAGATTTCAAATTATGAATGACAATGGGACTATCATCAATACAGGCAATCAGATATTCCTTATTTCCCTTGGAATCATGAGCGATCGCCTTAAGGGGGGTAACATTCGAGACACTGGGAGCCGTTTCCGAAATTTCTTCGACGGGGGCAGGTAAATCGGCAATGGTTTTAAATTCCAAGAGTCCCTTTTCTTGCCAAGGAATCAGCGATCGCGCCACCCGTGAAATGGGTTGTTTCAACTGCAAAGCCACATCCCAGAGTGTAAATTGACCATTAAGATATTTTTGTAGAGCAGGATTAGGAATCGCCTTACCTTTTTCCGTCAAAACAGGGGACAAACTCAGATTCAAAGCCTGTAAATTTTCTCGACTCCATTCTGTGTGCATCTCCTCAATTTGTGTCAAAACAGGATGAATTTCAGCGAGGGACAAACTCAGAAAATAGGAAAATGTGGATTTAACGCGGTCATGAGCCACCCATTTTTTTTCTGCCTGGGCCATCAAACCCATTTCGTACAAACATTCCTCCGTCACCGATTTAATAATGGCTTTGGCTTGTTCGAGAGTGATTTGACTTTTACTCAGCCCTTGATAGAGAAAATCGTATTCCCAGGGTTGACTATTCAACATTTGAGTCGGTATTTGCCAATCACGACAATGTTGCAAAGTAGCCCGCTTCCAACGCCGAACACGATAATTTTTATCCACTGCGTACTGCAATCTTCCCGCCAGCAAATAAAGGGTAATGGACATATCCCTATAACTCAGAATCATTTCGCCCGTTGCCTTTTCTTGATGCAAACGGTCTAAATCTTTCGTCAAATCAGTGATAAACGGATCGGTTGAGGTACTCATAGTTTGCTCTACGTTTAATTTTCAGAATAATAATTAAATTGATAAAAGACTAGGTTTTTGTCCCAATAATTCTAAATTTTCCCAGTAGCATTACCGCGATCGCATCTCCCTGTTTCTGAAGAGATTATTCTGGGATCAAAGTTATGGATTGACTTGAGACGGACGGCACAATGAAGAAAAATATTTTGGGGTTCTGATAGCTTTCAACTTCGTTATCTAGAGACTGTCACGATATTTTCTTTTTTGATGTCCCACTACTTAAATAGATAGTTTAAAATAGATAGTTTACTCTAGAAGTAATTTTAAAATAATTCTACACTACCAAACTATCTTTTAAAAAAATTTAAAAAATATTAATAATAATGATCATTAAATGATCATTTTCGTTAAAAATAATCATATTTTAATGACAATTAATAACAAACTTAATAGAAGTTTCTTTGAACTATTTTTATGAAAAATTAGAATCAGTATTATCACGCAGATATGAATACAAATAAAAATCCCCTACCGAAAAGATAGGAGACTTGATTAAGATTGCATTTTAATTGGGTGTTACTGAATCAGAGTATAAATTTATTATGTCCAAGATTTTCTATCGCCCCCTAAATCCCCCAATGCTGGGGGATTTTTCATTCATTGTTCCCCCCAAAGTTGGGGGGCTAGGGGGGCAAAATATGTCTCAAATCAGCAACGCTTTTAATCTAATTAATCAAATAAACTGCCGACGGTAATGCCGTCATCTCCCTCTAAGGGTTTTATCCCTTCATCATTATCTTCAGAACTACTGACAACACTAGCTTTTGCGAGTTCTTTCTGGGCGATCGCGGCGGCTTGTCCCTCTTCTCCAGGGAAGGGGTGTTGTAAATCATAGAATTCTTTACCCAAATCCCTCGCCCGATGGTAATTATCTAAATCTCCCTGCTCAAAGTAGAGTTTAGCGGCTTGTCGTAGGTCTTCCACTGCGGGTTTGCGATTACCGAGTTCGGCGTGAACCACACCCCGATGGTAGTAGGCGGCGGCATATTCTGCATTGAGATTGAGGGCGGCAGTGTAATCAATAATGGCTTCTGCGCGATCGCCTAAACGCTGACGACTGAGACCCCGTTGATAATAGGCTTCTGCCTTGGGATCAACTTCAATGACGTGGGAAGCACTTTCCATCTGACGCAACTCGTTAACGATCACCTCTAACGCTTTATGTTGATGATCGAGATTTTGGGTAGTGGCTTCGGTATTTTGGGTTAATCCTGCGATCAGTTGGTTTAACTGAGTCACCTGATCCGCTAGATTTTGGGCAAGTTGTTTTTGACCTGCTTCTTGAAGTTGGCGGAGTTGGGTTTGTTGTCCCTGGGTTTCCTGTTGGAATTTTTGTAAATATTCCGTCAGAGCGGCTTGATGTTGCTCAATCTTTTGTACCACCTGGGCGATCGCCGTTTCTTGTTTTTGGGAAACTTCTAGGGCCAGATCTCGACGATTTTTGATGTGTAAACCCACCGCAATGGCCAAAGGAACCGCCGCCGCCGCCACATTATTCGTGACAAAGGACGCGATCGCACCACCGACTAAGCCAACTGCCGATAAACCATCTAACATATTGGCAGAAGAACTAGCGGGAGTTGTTTGATTCTCTAATTGATTTTCCATAATGACTTCAGTTCCTTTCAAAAAGAAAACAATAAATTTATTGAGGCAATCTAGTGATAATTAATCGAAGATCACTTGCGCGTAATGAGTAACAATCTTGCAATCCGATGAGGGAGTGGCCGAACAGAGCAACACATACCCCTCATCAATTTCCTTCGGTTTGAGGAACGATGTTGCTTTTTCCGTATGGTCAATCTTTCCCTCAACCAATCTTCCTAGACAGTCAAAACAGGAACCCGCACGGCAAGAATAGGGCAGATCCAATCCTTCCTCCTGGGCAACGTCGAGGATTAAGTCATCTTCATTAACCGCGATCGTGTGGTTGGTGCCTTCAGCTTCGTTGATTAAGGTGACGGAAAAAATCGAACTCATAATTTTTAAAAAGAATTAATTACTAAGAATCGTATGATTGAGTTTCAGTGCAGGGAGCATCAGTTCAACCTCTTCAGGCTTGAGAAATTCCTTAATCGTTTCCTGAATAACGGAATACGTAATATTCGTGTACTTATCGTATTTAAAGGCACGAACGATGGTTTGATACCAAATCAAAAGTCCTTCCCGTAGGCGATCTAGGTCATTAAACAAAATTGCTGTTGCCGAACAACGGAAAACATTGGTCATATCCCGTCGGCAAATCTCAGAAACATCGCGATCGCCCATGTGGAAAACATCTTGCTTGATGCCTCGTTTAGCCGCTTCCCAACGGTAAATAATCTGCTCTTCGTTTTCCCGAATAGTTTCATAGGCACTGACGCGAGTTTCTACCGTAGCCAGATAATCATCTAGGAACTTTAATTCATCGTCTGTGGCATACCGTCCATCAGCATCAATACTTAAGCGAGTCAGTTGTTTAAACATCAGCCTTCATTCCTTTTTTACGCAATGTGAAAAATCTGTAAACCGTTATTGATTGATTCATCCAGCGTCAGATTATTTTAAGCATCACGGGTTTTTGCTAAATAATCGGAAGCCTCTACCTGGGTATCCTTAAGTTGGGTAATCATCGAGCGAGTGATCAATTTATCTTTCTCGACCAGAACCGTACCAGTAATCGGATGGAGAATATTGTCCTCAGCCCGACGGCCAATCAAATCTTCAATATTCTCGATTTCACTGATATACATCCCTGAAGGCACTTCGACCACAACCCCTTCACCCAAAACCCGCGCTTGACAGGCTAGGCGAGAAAATTTAGTACAGGTCGTAATGACTTCTAGGCTACGGAGTTCCCGTCGGTTAACAGGAGATAAACTTTCCATCCCCTCGGTAATATAGACGTGGCAAGTGGCACACATTCCCCGACCCCCACATTCTTTCATGACACTCAAATCTTTTTTTAGGAGTGCGGAAAGTAAGTTATCGTTGGTTTGGATAGAAACTTCGACGTTAATGGGATCGAGCTTGATGAGTTTAGCCACGGTTTGATGCTCCTCGCTTTAGATGAAAAAATTCTGGATGAATTTATTATCTATGATTTCAATTTTGTTGGCGACAAAGTAGTTCCATAATCGTTGCATGGTCGTGGCCTTCTTCTAGCCAAGCAGAAACCGATTTAACACGATCTCTCATGCCGATAATAAAGGTATTACTTTCAGCCCCCAAGGATTCACAGGTTGTTTGGACACAGTGGAGATCTTGACCCGTTAACTGGCTAAAAAATGAACTGAGAATTCCAGCTTCCAGAAAGCCCATTGGTCGTTTGCCCTGGGGAGCGTTCGCAACATAGGCAGAATTCATTACCTTGGCAACGATGAAACCCTGTTGATAATATTTGAGATCAATGTCGAGAACACCCCAACCGTGAGTTTTCCAACACTCTTTCAAACATTGGAGGAACTGGATCATCTCCATTTGGGCGAGGGGTTTTTCGTAATAGCCCGCCAATTCATCGGCAAAGCGATTATAAAAACTTTTTCCCCAGGAACGGCCACAGCTAAATAGCGCAATCCCTGAACCTGAACCTAATTCTGCTTCTAGGGCGGTAAAAAGTCCTTTGAGCAAAGTGTCAGGAATAGCTAACAAACGCGCACCACTACGGTTTTCTAATAAACCAAATTCATTGTCTCCCTGGAGATAGGCATCAGGCGCAAAGTAATTGCCCTTGAGGGGACGGTTTTTGAGGAGGTTGTTAATGTCTATCATGCTTTATCTCCTGCCATTGCAAGTTCGGGGGATTGGGGGGCAGCTTTCGCCAATAGGATCGTTTCTGATTGGGTCAAAAAGGGTTTTAGTAACTTAAACCCTTCGGCAGATAACACTTTTTGCAGGTGTTCGGTCAAAATTTCGGATAAACGGGTTTCGATCGCCCTGAGTTCGTGAGCTTCAATCATTTCGGTCAACCACTCTAGGAGTCGATATTGGAGATATTCAGGATTACTGAGTAACATCGCCATCGAACTATAGCGGAGGGTGCTGATCCAGTGACATAAACACTGTTCTAATTTTTGGGAAGGCTCTTCGGGAAAGTCTGCTTCGAGGCGGTCTGCTACGGCTTGAAAAATCTCTGCTTCGTTGTCCCGTAAATAGCGATAGGTTTCTAACCGTTTACCTAAAAGACCAATATGTTTTTTCAGAGCCATCATTTCCGAAGGAATCAGGTAGTGATCCTCGGCGCGGTGAAATAATCGTTCAAAGTCTTTTTGCATGATACTCCTTAAATTCTTTAAAACTTTAAAATAGGTCAGATAAATGGTCTAAATCAATTTCAGAGGAAGGACGGGCAAAGCTAGGGACTTTTTTCGTCGTTTCGGGCGCGATCGCCGATCCCACGTTCCTATTTCCCCGCCAATTGATAAAACCCATAAACTCCGCAACGGGTAAGGTTAACGAAAATTCGGCGGTGGGTCGTAGGGGTTGAGCAGGAGAAGCGGCTTTGGAAGTAATAACCTCTCCTCGCCAGTTAGCTTGACCGAGAAAATCTTGAACCTTGAGACAAAGCAAAGAAGGCACATCGGCCGTTTCGTCGGTGACGGTGGGTTCTAGGGTGGGGGATTCTCCCGTCCAGTTATAACCTTGAAAAAAATCTTGAACGCTCAACCCTGCCCAGAGGGTCTGGCTGGTCATTTCAGATACGCCCCTTGGCTGAGACGGCTTTCGATGTCAGTGGCATTCGCTCCTTCATTGAGCCAGAAAGTTGCTGAATCGATGCGGTCTTGTTTGCCAATTAAGAATTTACAGTAGGTTTCGCCCATTGCATAACATTGAATCTCAATGCAGTTGAGGGATTTTTTGACTAAGCGACTGAAGAAGCCCGCAAGTAATCCTGCATAGATATGACAGACGGGTTTGCCCACATCTCCCAGGGTGCGCGCGATCGCGGAATCAAAAATATCCACAAACAAAAAGCCATTTTTCTGTTCACTCAGATCAATCGCCCAGTTACCCCAACCTTGGGCAGTGAACGGCCACCACCAGCCTTCTAGGACGTAATTGAGATTTAATTCATTCAAAGAAGAGGTATAACCAAATTCTGTGAGAAACCACTTATGGAAAAAATCCGCATCATAGTGTCCCCATTCCTTGCCGATGTTATACATGACAACGCTGGACGCATTGCCGACTTCTTCCTGTAATCCTTCAATTAACCCAATAATAAAATCTTCGCTGGTGAGAACATTGCGACAATTATTCCAGTCCACAATGGTTCCTGTTCCCATCTGGAAGCAGAAAAAATCTTCTACTTGGTAGTGGTGGTGCTTGCGGGGGTGAACTTTTCTCAGGCTGTGTTCTACTTGTATCAACCCTTGTGGCTTAATAATAGACGAATCAATTGAGGTCAAAACCATAGATTCAATATCCTCAAAACAATGTTAATTAAAATAAAACTTAGCAATCTTTTTTAACCTGTCCGTATTCTAAACAAATTCTTTTTCTCAATTCCTCTGTGGTTCTCAGGAAATATCCTATTCCCGTCTTGGGAGATCTCGTGATTATACTTAGATAAAAAAACTGAGAGGGAATATTTGGGTCATCGAATAGTGGCTAAGAAAGGAGAGAGGGAAAGGAAATTCGTTTAAGACAGGTTGGTTGTGAATTTAGGTAAAGTTGAAACGCCACTAGGTATTTTAGCTTTTTTGAAAGACCTGGGAACAGGGAATCATCAGTCGAAAATTAACGGTTGATCGCTCCATTGGGAAGGAAATAATTTTAAAACCATATCCTAAGATACAATTTTGCAATTAAGATCAAAATAGGTTTTCAATATCTAACTTGTTCCTAAAGTGGTGTTTCTTTACTTATCCTAGATGGTTACACGAAACTAGAATTTTATGACTTAATCTGTTACAAAACGTTGTATTTTTGGCGAACAAAACTTCAGAAAAATAATCTTTTTTGCACTGATATTTAATACCCAACAATATCAATTCAATGCCCAACTTCATTAAACTTAGTCTTTTCATCCATTTTCTACGACATCAGGGAACACTTTGTTATTTTCTGATCATTTAAGTCAGTGATTGTACTGAATCTTGTTTCTCTCTGTAACTAAGTTTAAAGACAGAAAAGGTTTATAGATTAAAAAGTATGAAGCTTTAGCTCTGTGACCGAAAAAAGATCTGTCACTATTTTGGGGTCGGAGTGTTAGAGAACGTTTGAAAAGTCAAGAGACCACCATAGGTAGTGTGATAGCATAGATGCTCGATAAATCAAAGGAGGTTATAAAGATGAGCAATCAAAAAAGTTATCCAGGAGACATGACAGACGCTCAAGCGGAATTATTGCTAAGTTTGGTTCCGACCGCATGACCAGGAGGCCGTCCAAGAACAGTAGATATACGAATGGTTATCAACGCAATATTTTATGTGTTGTGTACAGGTTGTCCTTGGGCATGGCTTCCTCATGATTACCCTCCAAAAGGGACGGTCTATTATTATTTTCAAAAGTGGACAGAAGATGGAACGTGGGTAAAAATACATGATCAATTAAGAGCATTGGTAAGAATAACAGAGGGTCGTCATCCCGATGCCAGTGCAGGAGTTTTAGATAGTCAGACAGTGAAAGTAGGAACAATGGTTAGTAAAGAAGTGGGATATGACGGGGGAAAGCAAATAAAGGGAAGAAAGCGGTTTGCTTTGGTAGATACCTTTGGATTGTTAATGATGGTCAAGGTGATGGCCGCCAGTGTTCCTGAAAGAGAAGGGGCTAAAAAAGTCTTTGAAAAAATGAAAGAAAATCCAGAGAAATATCCCCGATTAATTAGAATTTTTGTGGATAAAGGATTTTCGGGTAAAGACTTTATGCGTCTAGTAATGGATACTTTTGGTTTCATTCTAGAGGCAGTTTTACGGTCGGATAAGATGGAAGGTTTTGTCGTTTTACCTAAACGTTGGGTAGTAGAACGAACCTTTGGATGGTTTAATTATTGGCGACGTTTAAGTAAAGATTATGAAGTGTTACCTGAAACTTCTGAGGCATTCATTTATATCGGGATGACTCGTCTGATGTTACGACGATTGGCATAAACGCACTACACTACCTGTGACCCTTTTCAAACGTCCTCTTAGGCAAATCATCATCGAAGTTGCAAGTTTGGGCCAACCGCAAGGGATATCAGGGCGATCGCCAATCTTTTGTATAGATCATTTTTATAGAGAAAGATAGATCAAACAGAACAGTGACGGTTTAGACTATTTTGCAAAGGAGACGGAACTTAATGGTTTCCTTCGTATTCATAAACGGCAAAAACCCGCTCCCAGATTAATCATGATGACTTTACGTGAACTATTAACCCAGGTCTCGGCAATACAATCCCTACCCGATCACCCTGTCCTTGATCAAGAAATCAACAGTATTGTAACTAATTCCCATGCTTGCGGGTCGGGTTCGCTTTTTCTAGGGATGCCTGGGACTCGTGTGGATGGCGGAGAATTTTGGCCCAGTGCGATGGAGTCGGGCGCGATCGCGGCGTTAGTAAGTCCCCAGGCATTGGTCAACTATCCCGCTAGTTCTGAAGTTTGCGTCATTGCTGTCGAGGATATGGTGACGGCTTGCGCTGAAGTTGCCGCCACTTTTTATGGCCAACCGACCCAAAATTTAACCATGATTGGGGTGACGGGAACCAATGGAAAAACGACGACGACCCATTTAATTGAATATTTTTTGACAGAATTTGGTCATCCAACGGCGATTTTAGGAACGCTTTATACTCGCTGGCAAGGTTTTCAAAAAACAGCCATTCATACAACCCCTTTTGCGGCGGAATTACAGGAACAACTGGCAGAAGCGGTGAAAGCGGGGAATCAATACGGGGTGATGGAAGTGAGTTCCCATGCCCTAGCCCAGGGACGAGTTAAACAATGCCATTTTAAGGTCGCCGTTTTTACCAATCTGACCCAGGATCACCTAGATTTCCATGAAACAATGGAGAATTATTTTGCGGCCAAGGCGTTGCTCTTTGATGCTCAATATTTAAAAGGTCGTGCGGTGGTTAATCGGGATGATCCCTACGGACAACGCCTAATCACAGGCTTAAGTAAAGATGCGGTCTGGTCGTATAGTGTGGAGGATCAAACGGCGGATTTTTATACCCGTGATTTGACCTATGAACCCACTGGTGTGAGCGGAATTTTGGTGACTCCTGTTGGAGAAGTGGCTTTCCGTTCTCCTTTGGTCGGTCAATTTAATTTAGCGAATTTGTTAGCCGCGATCGCCACAGGGTTAGAGTTAGGCTTAGATCTCGATAGAATGATCGAGGTTCTGCCCTTCTTTGCGGGAGTGCCTGGACGGATGGAACGGGTACACATCAAACCCGAACAGGATATTAGTGTGATTGTGGATTATGCCCACACCCCCGATAGTTTAGAAAATTTACTCAAGGCGGCGCGGCCTTTTATTCAGGGCAAAATGATCTGTGTCTTTGGTTGTGGTGGCGATCGCGATCGCACTAAGCGGCCCCTCATGGGTAAAATTGCGGCCGAGTTAGCCGATATTGCCGTCGTGACTTCTGATAATCCCCGTACCGAAGATCCTGAGCAAATCTTGGCAGATGTGGTAGCGGGAATTCCTGCGACCGTAGAACCCATTGTCATCGGCGATCGCGCAACGGCCATTCGTCATGCCATTCGAGAAGCTCAATCGGGAGATGGAGTGTTAATCGCGGGTAAAGGCCATGAAGATTACCAAATTTTAGGAACGGAAAAAATCCATTTTGATGACCGAGAACAAGCAAGAGAAGCTCTAATTCTGCGTTTAAGTTAAAAAAGATAAAAAGGGACGTTAATCTTATGAGGTTAGACTTAAATTAAAATCTTTAACGTTCCTGGATTTTTTGCTTAGATAATTTAGATAATATGGATGGAGTACAATATCGTTGGAGCCTAATTAGTAAGCAAGATGGAACTCATCAGCCAATTAAAAAGCGAAGCAATCATTCACTCCGATCCAGAAATCATGAGTGGAATCCCTGTTTTTATGGGAAGTCGCGTCCCTTTGCAAACCTTTTTTGATTATTTGCAAGGAACAGAAGGGTTAACTGAATTTATTAATGATTTCCCTTATTTAGAAAAGCAGGCAATTAAAATATTAGAAATTATTGCAAAATTAGTACTTGCCGAAGAGCATCAAAATAATGCTTATCTTGCTAGATAATTTAGGTGAAATTGACAATATTGATTAACGCGATCGCCGATCAAATTGAATTAAGAAAAAGTAAACTAACTTTTTTGGGCAAAAAATGAGCCTTACCATCCCCCTAAAAACGATTGAACTTACGCCAGGGAGTCACATTTCTATCCCTGATGTCACCTGGCAAGATTTTGAACAAATATTGATAGATCTTGGAGAAAAACGAAATACTCGCGTCGCTTATTATCAGGGACTTCTGGAAATCATGTCTCCTCTGGCTATTCACGAAAGACCCCACCGCATTATTGGTGATATTGTCAAAGCTATTTTGGAAACGGAAGAGCGGGATTGGGAAGATTTTGGCTCAACCACTCTCAAACGTCCTTTAGTGGCAGGAATTGAACCTGATACCTGTTTTTATATCAATAATGCTTCCTTTGTCAAAGGTTGCACCAACTTGAACCTAGATGACTATCCGCCTCCTGATCTCGCGATCGAATCCGATGTTACTTCAAAAACCAGTTTGAATGCTTACCAAGCAATCCGAGTTGCAGAAGTTTGGATTTATCAACGGTCAAAACTTAAAATGTATCGCTTTTCTGAACAAGGCTATCAGGAAACCCCGATTAGTCCGAATTTTCCCCGTCTGCCTTTGACAACCATGATTCCTGAACTTATTCAAAAAGCAATTTATCAAGGAACTCGCCTAATGTTACGAGATTTAAAAAAAGAACTTGAGGCAATAAAAATGAGAGAATAGAAAATAAAGCAATCTAAAGCTATGGAAATCAGTGACCTTAAACGGGAAATAGAGCAAGTCAGTCCGCGCCTGGGTAAAGCCCAGGACTATCTTTGACCTACCTGCTATCAACGCCCAAATTCAGGATTTAGAACAAATCGCCGCCCAACCTGATTTTTGGGATAATCCTGAAAATGCCCAAAAAACTCTACAAGAGCTGAATGACCTCAAATCCCAACTGACCCAATCTCAACAATGGAGTAGTCAGCTAGAGGACGTTAAAAGTATTGTGGAACTTTTGGAACTAGAAACCGATGAAGCCCTCTTCAATGAAGCTCAGACAACTCTCAATATCCTCCAACAGGAATTAGACCGTTGGGAACTGCAACAACTGCTGGCTGGCCCCTACGATGCGAAGGGAGCTGTTTTGACCATTAACGCAGGGGCAGGGGGAACGGATGCTCAAGACTGGGCAGAAATGTTAATGCGGATGTACACCCGATGGGGCGAAAAACAGGGTTATAAAGTGCATTTGGCTGAATTATCCGAGGGAGATGAGGCGGGTATTAAATCCGTCACTCTGGAAATGGTCGGTCAGTATGCCTACGGTTATCTCAAAGGCGAGAAAGGAACCCACCGCTTAGTTCGTATTTCTCCCTTTAATGCGAACGATAAGCGTCAGACCAGCTTTGCAGGGGTGGAAATTATGCCGCTTCTCTCGGATGAATCCATTAATTTAGATATTCCTGACAAAGAT
>QBMS01000005.1 GCA_003249095.1 Snowella sp. | reverse complement strand
CGTTTACGTTAAGAGAATGTAATAAAACTGGGGTTTTTCAAAAAATTTATAAAGCTTAACAAAGTCATCCTGACCAGCCTTTTCCCAACCCCAAAAGTCCTTTGAACAGGTTTTTCTGAAATTTTTCCATAGATTAAAGTCTATCCAAAGAATTGATCCCAGTCAGATTAATCGCCGATTTTCCTTGCTATAGCGTGGTCTTGAGAAAAAATACTCATGGGATTTGATGCGATCACCTACAATAATTTGTCTATTGTTCCGCTTTACTATAAATAAAATTATAAATTAGTTTAAAGTCTATTTTTAGGATTTTTATGAGTTTTAAATAGATATTTAATGGTAAAAAAGTTTATATAATCTTATTTACTTTTATTTAAGCCATTTTTGAGATTATCCAAGGCTTTCCTTTCTCGAAAACTTAGTCAATAATGCAACTAATGACATAAAAACAAAACCAACACACATCACTAGGAGAAAAGACTTTGACTTTAACACTCTCAGTTTACGGAAAAGGCGGCATCGGCAAATCCACAACCAGTTGCAATATCTCCACAGCTTTGGCAAAACGGGGTAAAAAAGTCTTACAAATCGGCTGTGACCCCAAACACGACAGCACCTTTACGCTGACAGGTTTTCTCATCCCCACCATCATCGACACCTTACAAGAAAAAGATTTCCACTACGAAGATATTTGGCCCGAAGATGTCATCTACAAAGGTTATGCAGGCGTTGATTGCGTAGAAGCGGGCGGCCCTCCTGCGGGTGCGGGTTGTGGCGGCTATGTTGTCGGCGAAACGGTCAAACTACTCAAGGAATTAAATGCCTTTGATGAGTATGACGTGATTTTGTTTGATGTCCTCGGTGACGTAGTTTGCGGTGGTTTTGCGGCTCCCTTGAACTATTCGGATTATTGTTTAATCGTCACAGACAATGGTTTTGATGCCCTATTTGCCGCCAATCGCATTGCCGCTTCCGTTCGGGAAAAAGCGCGGACACACACATTACGGTTAGCAGGTTTGATTGGCAATCGCACCTCGAAACGGGATTTGATTGATAAATATATCGAAGCTGTTCCCATGCCTGTGTTAGAAATTTTGCCCTTAATTGAAGATATTCGGGTTTCTCGTGTCAAGGGTAAAACCCTATTTGAAATGGCTGAAACCGATCCTTCTTTGAATTATGTTTGTGATTATTATTTGAATATTGCTGATCAAATTTTGTCTCAACCTGAAGGCGTGGTTCCCAAGGATGCTCAAGATCGGGAATTGTTTAGTTTATTGTCTGATTTCTATCTCAATCCTGAACAACCTGCGGTTCCTGCTGCTGAAAAAGAGTTGGAATTGATGATGGTTTAAGTTTCTGTAGGGGCTGTAGGGGCGCAAGGCTTGCGCCCAAAAATTTCGATTAATTGAGATTGATTTATCCTATGTCTTCAACAAACCCAAATTAATAAACTTCAGTAGTTTATGTATAGTTTGGTTTTAAATCTAAAAGAAATAGGAAAATTAGAAGATCTTATGAATAAAACTCTAACAACATTTTACGTAAATAAATCAGCCTTTACGGAGTTAAGAAGGTTCAATGATTAGTAACTTTTTGAGTTCTGTCCTCCTAATATATATGTTAGTAATGTAGAGAAGTTAAATAAATTAGCTTTTGGGCGCAAGCCTTGCGCCCCTACAAACATTATTTTTTGTTGAATATGAATGAACAAATAAACCTCGATATTGATTATAAAACTTTAATCAAAGAAAAACTTCTTAATGCGTATGAGAAAAATCCTATTGTAGTAGAAAAAAATTTACAATTGAAAGAAAAAGCTAATCTTACTGAATATAGCCCAAATAGTTATCAGGTTAGAGCTTTTTTCAATAGTTACTACTTAGCAGGAATTGTCGTTGCTTTATGCCCAGAAGCAACAAATTTTATAACAACAGCGTTAGATTTTAATTCTGATATGTATTCAGTTTTAAAGACTATAGGGTTGAACTTTGATCCCGTTGAAGAATTAGAAAAACGGAAAAAGCAAAAAATACAAAAACAGAAACTTATAAGCGAAACAAAAGATATTGCCGAAAATGTAAATGAGTCAACAACAGTTTATCCTGAATATGAAGATGCTCGAAGGCATTTTGATGAAATTCGAGAACAAAATAAACAAGAAAACTCTTCTTAAAATTCTCTTGTTAAATATTTCCTAATTACAGCAAAAATTTAATGGCTTAATATATTAAGCCCCTACACTATCAACCCTTTGGAGAATTCAATCATCATGACCGTTGCTATCGAAAATACCGCCCCTTCTGAACTTAACTTTGAATGCGAAACAGGTAATTATCATACCTTCTGCCCCATTAGCTGTGTTGCCTGGCTTTACCAAAAAATTGAAGATAGTTTCTTCCTCGTCATCGGCACAAAAACCTGTGGTTACTTCCTACAAAATGCAATGGGAGTCATGATTTTTGCCGAACCCCGTTATGCGATGGCCGAACTGGAAGAAGGGGATATTTCGGCCCAACTGAATGATTACGCCGAACTCAAACGCCTTTGTCTGCAAATTAAACGCGATCGCAATCCGAGTGTGATTGTCTGGATTGGAACCTGTACGACTGAAATTATCAAAATGGACTTGGAAGGATTGGCTCCTAAATTGGAAGCTGAAATTGGTATTCCTATTGTTACCGCACGAGCTAATGGCTTAGATTATGCCTTCACCCAGGGAGAAGATACCGTTCTCGCCTCAATGGTGCATAAATGTCCCAGTCCCGTTCAGGTCAAAGCAGAAGGCGAAAAAGAAGAGCGTAATTCTATCCAAAAATTGCTCAACTTTGGCCGCAAAAAAGAAGACATCAAAGAAGATACGGCTTTTGTTGATCATCCGCCTCTTGTGCTGTTTGGTTCCTTGCCCGATCCCGTTGTCACCAATTTGACCCTAGAACTGAAAAAACAAGGTATTCAAGTCTCAGGTTGGCTTCCTGCTAAACGTTACACCGAATTACCCGTGATTGATGAAGGTTACTATGTGGCAGGCGTTAATCCTTTCCTCAGCCGCACTGCGACAACCTTAATGCGTCGTCGTAAATGCAAACTGATTGGCGCACCATTCCCCATTGGCCCCGATGGAACCCGTGCTTGGATCGAAAAAATTTGCTCCGTGTTAGGCGTAGAACCCAAAGGATTGGCTGAACGGGAAGCACAGATTTGGGAAAGTCTAGAGGACTATATCCAGTTAATTCGGGGTAAATCGGTGTTTTTAATGGGTGATAATCTGCTGGAAGTTTCCCTAGCTCGTTTTCTCATCCGTTGTGGCATGACTTGTCACGAAATCGGGATTCCCTACATGGATAAACGCTATCAGGCGGCTGAATTGGCCTTACTGGAAAAAACTTGTCAAGAAATGGGCGTTCCTTTACCGACGATTGTGGAAAAACCCGATAATTATAATCAAATTCAACGGATTTATGACCTCAAACCTGATTTAGTGATTACGGGGATGGCTCACGCGAATCCTTTGGAAGCACGGGGCATTAATACAAAATGGTCTGTGGAGTTTACCTTTGCCCAAATTCACGGTTTTACTAACGCTCGCGATATTTTGGAATTAGCGACCCGTCCTCTCCGTCGTAATAACAACTTGAAAGAGTTGGGTTGGGAAAAATTAGTTCAGGAAGAGGCAAGGGTTTAAGGGTACGTTTTGGATATAGCCACGTTTTGGACATAAGCTAAGTTTTGGGCGCAAGCCTTGCGCCCCTACTGGTGATGATTTTAAATTGGTATAATATTGCATAATGAAAGGTGAAGCAATTTCTCAATTTTATGATGCAAACTAATCCAGAACTGGAACAATCAACGCCGTCAACCCGATGGCAAATCAAGCTTCTCTATGATGGGGAGTGTCCCCTCTGTGTGCGAGAAGTGAATTTTTTGCAAAAGCGCGATCGCGGCCGAGGATTAGTCAGTTTTGTGGATATTGCCGAAGATGATTATGATCCAGCAGAAAATGGTGGCGTAGATTTTGCCACTGCAATGGGACGAATTCATGCGGTGTTAGCCGATGGTTCTGTGATTCAAAATGTGGAAGTCTTTCGTTGTGTCTATGAAATTTTGGGGATCGGTTGGATCTATGGGGCGACTAAATGGCCGATTATTGGCCCTGTTGTCGATGCTCTTTATGGTATTTGGGCTGATTGGCGATTGGCTTTAACGGGACGACCTGATCTGAAGACAATTTTGGCGGAACGGGAAGAACGGTTAAAATCAGCGGAAACGGGGAGATGTCGGATTTAGTGGATAGGGCTGATTACGACGGGTTGTTCCCAAATAATCAACTCAGTCTTTGTCTGACTTAACAGACTTAACAGTTTCTTTTTCATGGGTTTCATGGGAACGAATTCCCCAAAAAACGTCATAGAGAAAATTCCAGAAATTTTTACCTTCTAATAATCCCAGGGATTGATCACAGCCTTTATAGTCTAAAAGGGGCTTGGTGGTGATATAGGCGGGTTGATATTGATACCAGGGAATAGAGGGCCATAAATGGTGAATGAGGTGATAATTCTGACCAAAAATCATCAAATTTAAGATAGGGCTGGGATAAACTCTGGCGTTTTTCCAGCGATCGCGTTCTTGGAAGGGACGATGGGGTAAATAATCAAAAAATAATCCCAGGGTGACACCCACGACGAGGGCGGGAACAAACCAAAAATTCATCACATAACCGATGAAACCGTAGTGAATTCCTAGAAAAACAATCGTAAAGAGAAATAGACGACTCAAAAACCACTCTAACAATTCATTTTTGCGCCACAGCTTTCGTTTAAAAAAGAAAATCTCATGATAGAAGAAACGGGCCGCGATCAACAGTAACGGGCCACCCGTTGAAACAAAATGATCGGGATCGTTTTCAGGATCGTTAACGTGGGCATGGTGTTGGAGATGAACCCTAGTAAAGACGGGAAAGGCAAAACCCAACATCAAAGCACTCCCATGACCCATAATGGCATTCATCACCCGATTACGGTGGGCCGCATTATGGGACGCATCATGAATCACGGTTCCCGAAATATGTAAGGCCAGCACATCCGCACTAAAGCAAATCCAATCGGGCCAACCCCATTGCCAATAGGCGAAGATCGAGCAAGTGATCAGCGATAACGCCGTAAAAAACATGATGACATTTGGATTAATTCCCCCCTGAGCTTTTAAAAACTCCTTGGGGACAGTTGGCAGCGTTTGGGTCGCCTGCATCTCGCTGATATGCTCCTTATCCGTGAAAAATAAAACCGCTTTTGGTTAGTTTATAGTATTTAGGGGGTTTAATAAAGATTTGTATCATTAACGCATCTTATCTAATCGGGCTTCAGAAATTACATTTTTAAAATCTAAGGTAAATCTTAAAATCTCAATTTTTAACCGATCTCCAAGACAACGGGAGCCTATTTAAGTATTTTTGAGAAACTGAATTTTTCAACAAAATTGGCTTTAATCTGGATTAATTTAATTAAAAAGGAAGATTTGAAAGATTCCCTGTGATCGCTTTGACTTGTTGGTAGAGTTCCATCAGGCGATCGCCTTCGATCTGGAGTTCGGGATCGGGATAATTTTCCAAAACTTCGATCAACCGAATATCATCATTGGTGTTGACTGAGGCGATGAGGGCGTTCCGTAGGGATTCCTTGCTGTTTTGTGATGAAGGTGAACTGATCACTTCAGTCAATTTATTTAAGAGATACTTTCCTGCAAAGCTATCGAGGAGATTGGATAAAACCGTTGGTGTAACGGTAATGGATTGATTAAGAATCTGTCGCAACTCTTCAGGTTTTTTATTGACCAAATCCAGATAGGTATGCAATTCAGGAGAAGCTTCCCCCGTTTGGCTCAAGGTACTCAATTGCGCGACAGAAATAGATTCTTGTAAAACGTTATATTTTAAAATAACTTTTTCTGCGGCTTGGACAGGGGCGATCGCCCCCAGGGAGCCGATGACGGAAAATAGGAAAATCCAAGATTTCATGGTCTCTAGTAGCTGAATAAATAACAAGGGAACTCACTTCAATGTCCCAACCCCTATACTAAGAGATAGAAAGACAGAATGGACATCACCGAGGATGCGCTATGACGGTAACTCCCAATCCCGCTATCATGAAATCGATTGAACAGCTAGATTATGCTGTAACAGTCGGAGATGTAGCCGCTAAAGCGGGTTTAGAAATTAATTTTGCCCAACAGGGATTAATGACCCTCGCCTCAGAGGTGGGAGGGCATTTACAGGTTGCAGATTCAGGGGAAATTGTTTTCCAGTTTCCCAAAAACTATCGCACGGTTCTGCGTAATAAATATTGGCGATTACGGCTCCAGGAAACCTGGGAAAAGATTTGGAAGGTACTTTTTTATATTATTCGCATTTCCTTTGGCATTGTTTTAGTTGCGTCTATTATTTTGATGATGGTGGCGATCGCGGCAATTTTGATCGCAGTCAATTCAGGAAAAGATAATGATTCCCGTGATGATCGTGGCGGTGGTTTTTTCTTTTTTCCAACGGATATTTTCTGGTTTTTTACTCCAGGAGACAGCTATAACCGTTATGAAGAAAAGTCTCAAAAATCAAAAAGTCAGATGAATTTTCTCGAATCTGTCTTTTCCTTTCTGTTTGGAGACGGCAATCCTAACTACAATTTAGAAGAGAAACGTTGGCAAGACATTGGAGCCGTTATTCGTAATAATCAGGGAGCTGTGACCGCCGAACAAATCGCACCCTATTTAGATAATGTGACAATTCTTAATCAGGAAACAGAAGATTATATTCTACCCGTTCTAGCTCGTTTTAATGGTTATCCTCAGGTTTCCCCTGAAGGTAATCTGATTTATTCCTTTCCCGAACTACAAGTCATGGCCAAACGACGGCGATCGGATGACATCACCAACTATTTACAAGAAAAACTCTGGAAATTTAGTCAAGCTGAAAGCGGTCAAATCATGTTGTCTATTGGCTTAGGGGGACTCTACATTATTTTGGCGTTGGTATTAGGAAATCTTCTGCAAAAATATTTAGTTGATATGGTTTTAATTACCTTTGTCCAGGGAATTTATCCCGCGCTATTAACCTATGGAATTGCTTTTTTAACCATTCCTCTCATTCGTTATTTTTGGATTCAAAATAAAAATAAACGGATTGAATCTCGTAATCAACAACGTCAAAAGATGGCAGAAAAAGTTCTTAAACCCACTGCAACCCTGCGCCAAAAATTACAATTCGCCCAACAATTTGCCAATCAAACCGTCATCACGGCGGCAGATATTACCTATTCTACCGATCAAGATTTGTTAGAACAGGAAGCTAATCGTTCTGACAAAATTGATCAAGAATGGCAAAAACGTTTAGAATCTCAGTAAGTTTACAGTGACAAGAATGATCGAATAGCGATCACACCGAATTGTTATTATAAATTGAGAATAAAACTCTTTCTTTGGTGAAAATCTGCCTCTTTTGCTACATGAGTCAACGCCCAGTAGGTGATTGCATCTTGTTTAGAAATTAGGTTATTAATTTTACGCTCAATCACTGTGGTAATAGCGACTTCTAGAGATTGCGTTGAAGGAATAATTGGCTCTAAATCCAAACTTAAAGATAAGGTTAAACTATTCGGTTTAACTTTCACTAAAAATGGTAAAGATTCAAAGGCTAATTCTTCAGCCATGCCCTGTCGATAATCATCAAAGCGATAAATATTCCAATGACCCCCAGGAGAAAGATTAAATTCCCAATATTTTGGACTATTTTTTAATCCTAGAAAAAATTCAAAACAGGTTGTTTGCCACAGTTCATTGCGTCGAGAGGGATTCCCGTCAGGAGGCGTAACCGCGACTTGTTGGATTTCGCCTATTAATTCAAAGGTAATGTTGACTTGTTGTTCTAGACGTTCAATCTGTCCAGTAATTTCTATCTCAGGATGGGGACGATTATCAGGAAAAGGAATTAGGGAAAAGTGAGTCATCTTAAATCAGTGATTAATTGGCGAATTTGGGATTCTTGCTTTTCAATACTTTCGGTTAATTTGAATTGGACTAAGGCTCTTGCTAAATTGTGATCAGGATATTTAACTTTAAAATAAATATTACCCGCCAAATGATCAGTAAAAAAACGTAATCCTAATTCAAAACTAATTAAACGAATAGCATCGAAAAGAAAAGCATAATCATTGTCAATTAAAAATGTTCTGGCAACTTCTAAATAACCCGTTAAGATTCCCCGACAAAGCTCTAAATCAAAATAAATATTCTGCCAATCCTGGGTTTCTTCTCCCATCGGATTACAGCCCGATCGCAGACAATCGCCAATATCATAGTGAACGAGACCAGGTTTCACCGTATCCAAATCAATGACACTAATAGCTTTTCCCGTTTTACTGTCAAACATGACGTTATTGACCTTCGGATCACCGTGCATCAAACGTAGGGGCAATTTATTTTCCTGTTTGGCATTTTCCAGGACAAAACACCATTCAGCGCGATCGCGGACAAAGTTTAAACCATACTCCACTTCAGGGGAAGATTTAACCGTGTTTTGGGCTAAAATCTTTTCGTATTGCTCTAAATAAAGGGGCGTAATATGAAAACCTTCGAGAGTGTCGGTTAATCGTTCGCTGGGCAGATCGCTAATAAGGTTATGGAACATTCCCAGGGCATAACCGACCTCTTGGGCATGGGAAACATCGGCAATCAGATCAAAGGATTCCGACCCTTCAATAAAACTAATGGCTCGCCAATAATCACCTTCTACCGTATTCCAGTGATCTTGGCCTGTTTTAGTTAAAATTACTCTAGGAATTTCCCAGGGACGAGTTTGGGGGGTATTTTGCAGTTTTTTATGGACGTGTTCGGTCAAAATATACATATTTTTCATTACCCGTTGGGGATGCCGAAAAACGTTGGTATTAATCCTTTGTAAAACAAAGCGAGTCTGCTCCAGATCGTCCAAACTCACCAAAAAGGTATCGTTAATATTGCCATTTCCCAAGGCTTGAATATCGGTGATGTTGCCCTGATGGGAAAATTGCTCGGCAATACTTATTAGGGGATCAAATGCTTTAGAATTTTTTATCATAGCCATCTGTTATTGATTTTCGTTATTATACTAGAGTTTCTGGATACCTTATTTAATGATAAAAACTAAGTTGGAGTGGGATAAAGAAAAAAATCGGACTAACATTGAAAAGCCAGAAATACTGAATCCCTCCCACTTCGCTTGTTATGCTATTTAGTCCACAAAATAATTTTACTTGATGCCATTTTTTTTGTCATAATAGTTTACTTGTTAAGCTAATTACTATCGAATCGATTGGAAATAACGCTCTTGCTTTTTCCACTCCTTCTTTAATTGACAATCTTTTGTTTAGTTTAGCAATGATTTTCTCAAATACATCTATTTCTCGAATCTTACTCACCTTAGAAAATAATGCAAAACCTATCCAGCACGATACAAAGAAAATGTATTTACTACGGGACGATCATTTTTGGGCAATGGCTTGAGAATATCTTTGAGCAGTTTAGGAAATTTTGTTGACATAATTTTGACTCTTTGTTTATTCTTATTTGAGCTTCTTCTACTATCTATAATACTCGATCTATTGAACTTTTTTTGACGTTCAACACTTCTGATAAATAACAAGATCGCGATCGCGTCAAAAATTCCTGAATAGTTACTCATAATAATTTTTTTAAAAAGACAATTATTTAGATTGGCTTAAACTGACATCCTGCAGAAAATTAATTGAAAATATTTTTAATATAAAAATGGCTCAAACTCATGACTGAATAACCCATGAATACTCTATGCCATACCCAAAAGATGTTAAACTGTTGGTAATCTTGTCCCAATTTTACCAAAGGTTTAAAAAAAGCTCACTTTTTCGCTTTCTGAAGACCTGAGATTACAATTTTTACTTAGTTTGGAGCCTTTCCATGACCTCTTCCCTTGAACGGATTATTCCCACCGACCTGAGAAACGAAATGTCGCGTTCTTACCTAGAATACGCCATGAGCGTCATTGTCGGACGGGCATTGCCTGATGCGAGGGATGGCTTAAAACCCGTTCACCGTCGCATTCTCTTCGCCATGCACGAGTTGGGATTAACGCCAGAACGGCCTTTTCGCAAATGTGCGCGGGTTGTGGGGGAAGTCTTAGGGAAATATCATCCGCATGGAGATACGGCGGTTTATGATGCCCTGGTGCGGATGGCTCAAGATTTCTCGATGCGCGATCGCCTGATTGATGGGCATGGAAACTTTGGTTCGGTGGATAATGACCCGCCCGCCGCCATGCGTTATACCGAGTGTCGCCTCAGACCCCTTTCGACCTACGCCATATTACGGGATATTGAATCGGATACCGTTGATTTTATTGATAACTTTGATGGATCGCAACAGGAACCCGTTGTTTTGCCTTCTCGTATTCCCCAATTACTTTTAAACGGTTCATCGGGAATTGCGGTCGGTATGGCAACCAATATTCCGCCCCATAATTTGGGTGAGTTAATCGAAGGAACGATCGCGCTCATTCATAATCCCGACTTAACGGATTTGGAATTGATGCAATATATTCCTGGCCCCGATTTCCCTACAGGAGCGCAGATTTTAGGGCGATCGGGCATTAAGGACGCTTACACAACAGGACGCGGTTCGATTACGATGCGCGGTGTCGCCGAGATTGAGATTTTAGAGCAACGGGGACGACAAGACCGAGAAGCGATTATTATTACCCAGTTGCCCTATCAAACCAACAAAGCTTCCCTGATTGAGCGCATTGCTGACCTCGTTAACGATAAGAAATTAGAGGGGATCTCGGATATTCGGGATGAAAGCGATCGCGACGGGATGCGGATCGTGATTGAACTTAAACGCGATGCCTATGCCCGTGTTGTCCTGAATAATCTTTATAAACAAACCCCCGTCCAGTCTAATTTTGGGGCAAATATGCTGGCCCTGGTCGGTGGAGAACCTCAATTATTGACCCTTAAGGAATTTCTCCGTGTCTTCCTAGAATTCCGCGTTGTCACCATTACCCGACGCACGAACTATGAATTGCGGAAAGCCCAGGATCGGGATCATTTATTACAGGGTTTACTGATCGCCCTGGGCAATCTGGATGCGGTGATTCGCCTCATTCGGGCGGCGGCAGATACGGCCACAGCTAAGGCGGAATTGGTGGAAGGATTTGGACTGTCGGAAGTGCAAGCTGATGCGATTTTACAAATGCAACTACGACGGTTAACGGCCTTGGAAGCCGATAAAATCAACGCCGAACACGATGAATTACAGCTAACGATCGCCGATTTGCAGGATATTCTGGCTCGTAAAGAACGCATTGATGCCATTATCGAAGAAGAATTGGGACAAATTAAAACTCTCTATGCCACACCCCGCCGCACGGAAATTGTGCTGGATGATGGTGAGATTTATGACCGAGATTTAATTGCCAATGAACAAGCGGTGATTTTGCTCACGGAACAGGGTTATATCAAACGGATGCCCGCTAATACCTTTGGGACTCAGAGCCGAGCCACCAGGGGGAAAGCCGCCGCCAAAATTAAAGAGGATGACGGGGTTGAGCATTTCCTCAGTTGTTGCGACCATGATCAAATTCTCTTTTTCAGCGATCGCGGTGTGGTTTATGGAATCAATGCCTATCAAATTCCTGTCGTTTCACGGACAGCGCGGGGGGTTCCCATTATCCAAATGTTGCCCATTCCCAAGGATGAAAAAATCACGTCTATCCTCCCTGTTTCAGAATTTACCGATGACACCTATTTGATCATGTTGACCAAGGGGGGATCGATCAAAAAAACGGCCCTTTCTGCCTTTAGTCATATTCGTTCCAATGGTTTGATTGCCATTTCCCTTGCCGATGGAGATCAACTGCGTTGGGTACGGTTAGCCAAGGCCGAAGACAGTATTATTATCGGGTCTCGTAAAGGGATGACTATTCATTTCCGCGCCGATAGTGAACAGTTACGACCGCTAGGACGAGCAACCAAGGGGGTTAAGGCGATGAAAATGCGATCGGGCGATGAACTGATTAGCATGGATATTTTACCGAGTCAGGTGGTGGCTAATATTGCCAGTGCGGAAGACGAACCCGAAGAGGAAACTAGCGATCTGTTGGAAACGGAAGAAATTGTTGAAGAAACCACCCCTGGCCCCTGGGTTTTAGCCATCACAACGGGGGGTTTTGGGAAACGGGTTCCTGTGACTCAGTTCCGTCTGCAACGTCGCGCAGGGATGGGCGTGAAGGCCATTCGCTTTAAGTCCCCCAGTGATCAATTAGCCGCCATTCATGTAGTCAATGCTGAAGATGAATTAATGCTCGTCACTAATCGGGGCATTATTATTCGTCAAGCGGTGGATGCGATTTCCACCCAATCTCGGACGGCTACTGGGGTTCGGGTTCAACGTCTGGATGCGGATGATGCGATCGCGGCGGTTGCCTTAGTGCCTCCTTTAGCGGAAGGAGAAGAGGAAGGAGAAGCCGAATAAAGTAGTTCCACAGCGATCACTGTTTTTCTCAAAGTCGGTAATGAGGGAAGTTTATCATCCCCATAAAAAGACTTCTAAAAATTCGGCGATCGCCTGATTAGTCATTCAATTTTAGTTTTTTTGACCTTGGTAAAAGGTTAACCTGAAAGACCTGGGCAAACCTTCTTACAATATCATCCTGCACCTGTTTGACGGTAATTGTGGGTAAAAATTGGGCCAAACTACCGACGGGTTTATCAGCAATACCACAGGGAACAATGCGAGTAAATCCTGTTAAATCAGGACAAACATTAATCGCAAAACCGTGCATCGTAATCCAACGACTCACCTTAATCCCGATCGCCGCAATTTTGTGACCTTCTACCCAAACCCCCGTTAGTCCCGATAACCGTTCTGCGGGTAAACTGTAACTCTGCAAAACCTGTAAAATAACCTCTTCTAATTGACGGAGATACCAATGTAAATCCTGTTGGTAGTAGCGTAAATTCAAGATCGGATAACCCACCAGTTGACCTGGACAATGGTAAGTCACTTCGCCGCCCCGTTCAATGCGATGAATTTCATAGGATGTATCTTGGGGATCAAATCTTAAAAAATCCTGACTAGATCCCGTTCCCAGGGTATAGACGGCGGGATGTTCCAACAATAACAAAACATCTTCCAACATCGGATCAGCCAATCGGGCGGCCACCAGCGATCGCTGATAATCCCAAGCGGTCTGATAGGCCACCAAACCTAATGCCTCCCATCGACAAATTCTCGGAGTTGGATCGGAAGCAGCGTTAAAAATCATATAATTCTCCTGATTTTCACGGAGGAAATGTAAAGAGATGCAAAGGAAAATAAGAATGATGACAAAGACTATGTTTTAAGCAATACAAGGTGCTAATCTAAAAATAGAAAGTAAATTAGAGAAGGAGAAAGCCACCTTGAGGCGAACCTCAAAATCACACCAGTTCCTCTCAAGTCTAAAGGGTTCAAGAAAAAGATGAAAATCTTTTTTGCGACTATGACAATATCAGGTGTGTGACTATTTTGTACTTAGGTCATTAATGAGTATGAATCCACCCAAATATGGAATATTTCGTTAATAGATTGTTTCTTTAAATAGCAATCTTTATTGACTCAATCCTGTTTGAACTTAGTCCAAATTTTTCAATTAACACAGCATTTACTATTAAATTGAGTAGGGAGAATTCAGTATGAAGCTGTTAATTCAAGGCAATAATATTACCGTTACCGATGCGATTCATTCCTATGTGGAGGAAAAACTTGACAAGGCCGTTAAACATTTTCAAGGAATCACCACCAAGGTCGATGTGCATCTATCCGTTGCTCGCAATGCACGTATTGCCAACAAGCATAAAGCGGAGGTTACGGTGTATGCCAATGGTACAGTGATTCGAGCCCAGGAAGGTAGCGAAAATCTCTATGCCAGTATTGACCTCGTTGCTGATAAAATTGCCCGTCAACTCCGCAAGTATAAAGAGCGTTTAGTCGATCAAAGCCAAAATCACGTCAAAACCAGCGCGATCGTTGAAGAAAAACCCGTCGAAAAGGATCTCATCGGCGATCGCACCGCAGAACTTCCCTCGGAAAGTGTGCGAATGAAATATTTTGCCATTCCGTCCATCTCGATTGAAGAAGCCTGGGAGCAACTGCAACTGGTCGATCATGATTTCTATATGTTCCGCAACAAAGACACCGATGAAATCAATGTGATCTACATCCGTAATCATGGGGGTTATGGTGTAATTCAGCCCCGCAAAAATGGCGATGAATAGACCCTAAGCGATTGTTTAAGTTTGATCATGATAGATAGCTTTACCCAGGTCATTTTGGTTTTAATAGCCTCTGCTCTGGGTAATTTTTGATTCGAGACTGGGATCTCGCACTAAAATAAAATCATCAACCAATCTTGGAATTATTTCATCTGGGTTAATTAAGTGACAGGGTTTATTATTCTTCTCCTTGCAGCATTACTCCCCGCTTTGCTTTCTTTTATTGTCGTTCGTAGGGCAAAGCGACAATTCAGTGAACGAATGAGACGTATTCGGGCCTTAAATAACTATCGACGACGTTTAGACCGAGAGTTTTTTCCTGTCCCTTTTGATGCCCTAGAACGTTATGGCGATTATATCGGCGATATTAGTTGTCGCAATAATGCCAAGTCTCCCTATTTGCGTTGTGCTATTAATCCCAGTGGCCCCTGTGAAGATTGTTCTAACTACGAAAAAAGACCCTAAAATTGGTCAGATTAGGCTATTTAGGAATTATAGAGAGGTTGGAATTAAATCTAGTAAACGAAAATGTGCAATTTTAGCGATTTCTATTAAAGCCTGTTTTCTTTCTGTTTCTAGGGAATTTTCTAAACGTTGTTTAAAGGCTTCTAAAATGCTCTCTTTGGTATGATTTTTGACGGCAACAATAAAGGGAAAAGCAAATTTATCCTTATAGGCTTGGTTTAATTGCTGAAATTGGTTATATTCTTCTAAAGTTAAGCGGTCTAAGCCAACTCCTGCCTGTTCTTTGACTGAAGCTTCGGCCATTTTTGTTTTAGTTGCCAGGTCAGGGTGGGAACAAATTAGGCGTAGTTTTTCTGTTAAGGAGCTTTCCTCAACGGTTTCAACCATTGCCCGATGGAGATCATTCACATTTTTAAAGGGTCTTTTTGGCCAAGTTCTTTCAGCTACCCAGGGGGAATCTTCAAAAATTTTTGCTAAAGATTCAGTAAATTCCCCTTCAGACATTTGATTTAATTGGGCGATCGCGTAAAGCATTTTGACGTAACGTTTTATATTGAATTTTAGATTTAACTTACTTTTTAAATAAAGGTTAAACAGATGCAAACCTTGCACCCCTAACAATGCTTAAAATTAACTACCTCGATAGGTACTATAAGACCAGGGAGAAACCAAGAGAGGCACGTGGTAATGACTATCAGGATCAGCGATCGCAAACTGGATGGGAATGCGGTTTAAAAATAAAGGTTGGGGCAAATTTTCTCCGTAGATCGCAAAATAATCTCCTACGGTAAAAACCAATTCGTAGAGACCAATTTTAAACTTTTCATTGATCAGCAATGGTTCGTCGGTACGGCCATCTTGATTAGTGGTTAAACTTTTCATCAAAATGCGATCGCCACTAACAGCATCAATTGACCACAATTCAATGGCTAAATTCGCGGCAGGGCAACCATGAGCCGTATCCAAAACGTGAGTCGTTAATTTTCCTGCCATAGCTATTGATAGGGGTGATTTTTAATCCAGTGGTTAGCAATGTCCAGACGACGACAAATCCAAACATCTTCATGGGACTGGACGTAATCTAAAAAGCGGGTGAGGGCGGCAATTCTTCCTGGTCTTCCCACTAAACGGGCATGGAGTCCGACAGACATCATTTTAGGAGCCGTTTCGCCTTCTTGATAAAGGACATCAAAGGCATCTTTCAAATAGGTAAAAAAGTCATCTCCACTATTAAAGCCTGGCGCAACGCAAAACTTCATATCGTTATTATCCAGGGTATAGGGAATCACTAAATGCGGTTTACCTTCCACGACATCCCAATAGGGCAAGTCATCGTTATAACCATCGGAATCATACAAAAATCCGCCTTCTTCCACGACTAAACGACGAGTATTGACACTAGGCGCGTAACGGCAATACCATCCCAAGGGACGATCGCCTGTGAGTTTTTTGAGAGACTCGATCGCTAACTGCATTTGGTGACGTTCTTCAACTTCACTCATATCCTGGAAACCAATCCAACGCCAACCATGACAACAAATATCGTAACCCGCTTCTACAATGGCACGGGCCGCATCGGGATTACGTTCTAGGGCTAAAGCTGCCCCAAAAATGGTGATGGGAATATTACGGGACTTAAAAAGCCGCATTAATCGCCAAAACCCCGCACGGGAGCCATATTCATAGATAGATTCCACAATTAAATCTCGTTTCCCGTCTCCCATTGAAGCCCCTGGTACTTCCCAGAGATAGGTTTCTGAGCGATTATCACCATCAGGGATAGAATATTCTGAACCTTCTTCGTAATTGAGGACAATCTGTAACGCTAAACGAGCATTATTGGGCCATTTAGGGTCGGGGGGATTGGCGCCGTAGCCAATTAAATCGCGGGGATAGGTCATGGTTGGGTTTTGATAATCCTTATAGTTCAAAAAGTTTTAGAAAAGCTAGGCAAATTAGACGGTGACGGGTGTTGTTGCTAATTTATAGGCCGCCCAACCGCCATGATGGGAAATATCGGGATCGCCTTGTTTTTCAATTAATTCACGGGGATAGAGCATCGCTAACAAGACTTCACCATCGCTGAGAACGACTTGCTCTGGATACATATTGGGGGGTTCAGTGGCTAAAAGATGTTCGTACTGCGATCGCGTCATTTCGTAAACTTCACCAGGAATAGAAATGCCATTTTCGGTAACAGCATAAATGCCAGGATGCCAACCATTGCCAACGGAATGCAAACGATAGTTGGGTTGGGTCTGGGCAGTTTTAATAAATTGGGCGGATTGCAAATTTTGATGATCGGGCTGGCCTCGTAGCGCAGAGCCACAAATGAAGAAGCGAATGGTTTCGGGATTATTACTCATATTCTTTAGTCGTCCAACACTCTAGGATAAATCAAGAAAATTGTATACCGTATACATTGATTTAGCAAGCAATTCAAAAACGGGATCTTGAAATTTTCCTATCGCGTTTTCTGGCGTTGCTTAATCAGGGTATGAAAGAAACCTATCACAATCATTTTTATCGCCCCCTCAATCCCCCAATTCTGGGGGACTTCCAAGCATTGATTCCCCCCAAATTTGGGGGGCTAGGGGGGCAAAACATACCTAAAATCAGCAACGCCCGTTTTCTCAAAAAGCAATTTTCCCAAAAGTCTTGCGGTGAATTTGGGCTTGGCTAAATTTTTTCAAACACATTCTTAAAAATCAAGGCTGAGGAGAAGGAACGATTACGGGACTACCGTTGGGAATATCCATTTCAATGGCGGGGCCTCGGTCGAGAACTTCAATATCCCACTGACCCCGACGAGAGGTTTCAAAGACGACATAGCGGCCATCGGGACTAATCTGGGGATTTCTGACCCAACCTCGATAGTTAAGGGTCAAAATTTCTGTGCGTTGGGTCGCTCGGTCATACAATGCGACATCGGGTCGTCCCTGTAAACTGGATAAATAAACCAAATATCGACCTGTCCGACTGAGGCTAGGACTTTCGGCGATCGCGTTACCCTGATTCAGACCAGGATAATTAATCAAGCGTTGTTCCCGTAAATCATAGACCAGAATTTCCCGATTGCCATTGCGATTAGAAACAAAGGCTAACCAACGACCATTCCCGCTCAAACTGGGTTGTTCATCGTTATAACGACTATTGAGGCGGGGAGAAACGGGAGCTTGGGAAACGAAGCTACAGGAAGCCAGCAGGCTAATGAATCCGCAAGAAACTGCCCGAAAAAGTGTTGCTCGCCACCAGGGATTTTGTCTCACTCTGATTCAATCTAATAATCAAAACGGGAGGTCGCTTCAGCATCGGGGCGATCGCGTCTGGGAGGTTCGTTATCGGCAGAAGAATTTTCCCAGGTATCTGGATCGGAGTCAGACTCATCAATCGGTTGATAATCTACATAGGGCGCAGGGGCTTCATCCTCATATTGTCTGGGAGAAGGATTTTCTTCGGGACGGGGGCGACGTTGTCGGGGGGGACGAGAGGTATTTTCGGTAGACTCATCATCGGGACGAGGACGGCGGGGACGACGAGGGGCGGGTTTTTCTTCCCATACATCCGAGGAATCCTCCCAATTATTATAATTATCGGGTTCAGGTCGTCGAGAAGGACGACTGCGCGGACTATTTTTTGGCTCTACTGGAGGGGAAGCGGGACGACGATTTCGGCTAGAACGGGGAGGCTCGTTTTCAGTCCTTGTGGTGCGACTAGGACGCGGTTCGGTATATCCCCGTAAACGTCTGTTATTGCTATACTCTTCTTCTTCCTCGTAGGGTTCGATCTGGTCTAATTCAGCTTCGGTATAAACCCTGGTTTTACTAACGCGGCGATCATCGGCGATCGGGCTATTGCGTCGGGCTTGTTCGGTGGTAATTCCCCGTAGGCGAATGGTTTCTACCGCAAAAAATACGGTTGATCCCGTGAGCAAAAGTTGACCAAATTGTAAAATTGGGTCGAGTCGCCATCCCTGAAAGAGGAGGATTAAACCACACAGCAGACCGACAGCCGAAAAGAAAATATCATAATCCCTAGAAACTTCAGGGCGAATAGTACGCAAGAAATACAACCCTGCTCCAGCGACTGCCAAGAAAATCCCTAAAATACTTGCTGAGTTTAGCCCAAAATTTACCATTGATGTGATCGCCTTTCATTCTTGCTTCTATGGTAGCGAGTTTTTACTCACTTGTTTGCTTTAGTCACCCCACCCTTGAGTAAATTAAGAGTGGGGAATAATACGACTTAGAAATTGCGCTTGATTTTATCTTTCTGGCTGATGAAGATCAGGGCGGCGGTAAAGGGGATTACCACAATTACGGCACCCAAAACTAGGCTCCAGAGGAAATTCGCTAAAGTAGGAGTCATAAAAATTGAACCTTTTGCTTTTGATAGGCGTTTGTTAACTATTTTATAGGCTTTGTTAACTTTTTTATAAATTTGATAGTAATTCAACGATCGCGTTTTATCTCTGTTTTCTTGCTTTGATTGGGCGATCGCGGTTTCTTCTCCCATTAAACGAAAGAAGAACAGACGATCATCAACTTGATGACAAGAATTACTAAGATTTAGCCTCTAATCTCAGAATTAAGGATATTTTGAGACATTATGGTGATTTAGTAATTTCGTGATTGATGGTCTGGATTTTGCCCTATCATTATGCAGCGGTTACCAATAGGATCTGCTAAATACCGTTTTGAGGAGATTATTTTAAGCGGTTAGAAGAACTCATTTCATTGATAGAATGTTACCCACCAAGAGAAAATAAATTGTCACTTCTTGTCCGCTCATATTGCTCTTTATCTTAACCACAGTTTACAATCACAAATAGAAACGTTACTTTACATTGACAAAAAATATGGCAGCCAAAGTTGAAATTTATACCTGGAGTTCCTGTCCTTTTTGCATTCGGGCCAAGGCTTTATTAAATAGAAAAAATGTGGAATTTACGGAATATTGCATTGACGGAGATAATGAAGCCAGAAACAAGATGGCAGATCGGGCAAACGGAAGCAGGAGTCTTCCCCAGATTTTTATTGACGATCAGCATATCGGTGGCTGTGACGATCTCCATGCTCTAGAAAGACAAAAAAAACTAGATCCCTTATTGGCTGTCTAATTTCAATACAATTCTGGGATAGGCCTTAAAAATCCAAAACTAATAGAAATACAACACAGCCGTAGGGACAGAATATCTTTTGTCCTTAAACTTATGTTCCAAAAAGTATTTGATAAATTTGTAAATTACTTCAGTTTTGCAAAAAAAATTTAGCATTACAAAAAAACGCATGGACAAAGATTTATTAAAGTCAATGCTCGAACAAAAATTAGTATTAGTGCAAAAACATCCTGATACTGATCTGTTTATTTATAACTATTCTCCCTTGGTTCAATATCAAAAACTTTGGAATGAGATCACCCTCATGACGCGAGGATTAATTCTCGACAAAGAAATGAATATTGTCGCCAGACCCTTTAAAAAATTCTTCAATTTAGAGGAACATTCTCCTGAAGAAATTCCCCAGGAAGCCTTTGATGTTTTTAATAAAGAAGATGGTTCTCTAGGAATTCTTTATTGGATTAATGATAAGCCCGCGATCGCCACTAGGGGAAGTTTTAGCAGCGATCAAGCCCTGCACGCTACCCAATTATTACGCGATCGTTATGGCCATACCTTTAATTCACTCAATCGGGAACATACCTATTTATTTGAAATTATTTATCCCGAAAACAGAATTGTGGTTAATTATGGCGACCTAGATGACCTCATTTTATTGGCAGTCCTAGACTCTCAAACAGGTCAAGATTTATTGATTCCCGATATTGGTTTTCCCATCGTCAAAAAATTTAATGGCATTAATGATTTAAGCCAATTACGAGAAATTGAAAAAGAAAATCAGGAAGGTTTTGTCATTCGTTTTAAAAATGGATTTCGGGTCAAAGTCAAATTCTCAGAATACGTCAGACTCCATCGTATTATTACTCAAACTTCTAGCACCGTTGTCTGGGAAAATCTCGCCACAGGAAAATCCTTTGAAGAATTACTAGAAAAAGTTCCCGATGAATTTTATGAATGGGTTAAACAAACTAAAATGGAATTAACCCAGCAATTTGACGCGATTTTATCAGAAGCAAAATCTGCCTTTAAAACCTTTGAGACTCGCAAGGAAACAGCCGCCTATTTTTTAACTCAAAAATATCCCCACGTCATGTTTCGCCTATTAGATGAAAAAGATCCTTCCGAGCTAATTTGGAAAATGATTAAACCTGAGCATAGTAAACCCTTTAAACTAGAAATATGAAAAAAGTGATTATGACTAAGGGATTGCCAGGAAGCGGAAAATCTACCTGGGCAAAAAAACTGATTGATAAAAACCCTAATCAATATAAACGTATCAATAAAGATGATTTGAGAGCAATGCTAGACAATTCCAAGCATTCTAAAGATGCAGAAAAATTTGTCCTAAAAATTCGGAATCAAATCATGTTAATGGCTCTCGAAGAAGGAAAGCACGTGATTATTGATGATACTAATTTGCATCCCAAACACGAAAAGACAATTCGAGAATTAACTAAGGGTATCGCAGAAGTTATTATTCAAGATTTTACTGATGTTGAACTTGAAACGTGCATTAAAAGAGATCTTAATCGCCTAAATTCCGTTGGGGAAAAAGTTATTCGACAAATGTATAACGATTTTTTGGCTCCCAAGCCAGAGGAAATTGTTATTGACCCCAATTTACCCCATGCCATTATTTGTGACCTTGATGGAACCTTAGCTCTTTTGAATGGTAGAAGTCCCTACGATGCTTCAAGGTGTGAAAATGATATCTTAAATCCTGTTGTAGCTTCCTTAATTAAAGATAAGTTAGTGCTATTAGTATCAGGGAGAGAAGATAAATATCGAGAACAAACGATTAATTTTTTAGATAAACATCAAATTAATTATGAAAAATTAATCATGAGAGAGACAGGAGATTTTCGCAAAGATGCTATTATCAAGAAAGAAATATTTGACACTCAAATTCGAGGTTTTTATAATATTGATTTTGTATTAGATGATAGAAATCAAGTAGTACAAATGTGGCGACAATTAGGATTAACTTGCTTACAGGTCGCTGAAGGTGACTTTTAACCGTTAAAATAAAATATTTATGAATCCAACAATATTTCGAGAAGATAACTATCGTTTCTTTTTCTTCTCTCGTGAAGAACTAAGAATGCACGTTCATGTTTATTGTGGAGATGGAGAAGCGAAGTTTTGGCTCGAACCCCAAATTGAATTAGCTCGTAACTACAAATTATCTCGGCAACAACTTAAAACTATTGAAAAAATCATTGAGGAACGACAAAATGAAATTAGAAACGCTTGGAAAAAACATTTTAACAGTTGAAGTTACCCATATATCCTCTCACGGAATATGGATACTTGCCGAAAATGATGAAATGTTTCTTGATTACGAAAATTTTCCTTGGTTTAAAGAGGCTTCGGTTAAACAAATATTAAATGTGCAAGAACCTTCTCCTAATCATTTTTATTGGCCAGATTTAGATGTTGATTTAAGTACAGATATTATTAAAAATCCTGAAAGATTTCCCATAAAGTCAATTCTGTAATTTTGAAGAATAGAGAAAAGACCCAACAAGGTTATTATTTAATGTGCTGATCAATCTATAGAATGTGGGGCTAGACTCTATGAAACTTGCTTTTATTATCGATCGCCTTTCCCTGCTCGATCCCACCCATGATACCAGTGTCGCCATCATGGAAGCCGCCCAAATATTGGGTCATGAAGTTTGGGTGACAGAAATTCATCAATTGAGTGTGATGGATGGGAAAGCCTGCGCGTCATTACAACAGTTAACATTAACCCCCGTTGAATTGGTAGAAGGGCGTTGGGTCGCGGCTCCTGATTGGTATCAGGTTTCTGAGCCTGTGGTTCGCAATTTGGAAGAAATGGATGCGGTCTTGATGCGAAAAGATCCGCCTGTTAATGTGCGTTATCTCTATGTCACCTATATTTTGGATTTGATTGATCCCGCCAAAACCTTAGTGATTAATTCTCCCCAGGGATTGCGCAATGCCAATGAAAAAATGTACACTTTTCAATTTCTGTCGGTTATGCCCGCAACAATGGTGAGTCAAGATAAAGCTTTGATTCGGCAATTTGTGGAAAAACATCAGCAAGCCGTTCTTAAACCCTTAGGAGGAAAGGCAGGAGAAGGTATTCTTTTCCTTGAACCAGGCGATCGCAATTTTAATTCCATGATCGAAGTTAGTACCCAACAGGGACAGGAGCCAGTCATGGTTCAACGATTTTTACCCGAAGCCAAAGACGGTGATAAACGTATTATTTTATTGAATGGCGAACCCATTGGTGCGGTGAATCGCATTCCCACAGGGCAAGAATTTCGCGGCAATATGGCCGTGGGTGGAAGGGTGGCAAAAACCGAAATTACCGACCGAGAACAGCAAATTTGTGCGATCGTTGGCCCGAAATTAGTCCAAGATGGTTTATATCTCGTCGGCATTGATGTCATTGGAGGCTACTTAACCGAAGTGAATGTCACTAGTCCAACGGGAATTCGAGAAATCGATCGCCTAGAAGGAGTGAACTTGGGAAAAACCGTCATTCAGTGGCTAGAAACTGTCAAAAAATAATTGCCTTTTATACATCTCGAACAAAGCTAGAACTTTGATTTCACTTCATCTATCTATTACCAATCAATCAAAATACTCAACGCTCTTAGATCCCCAATAAATGAGTGATTTTTAATGAAAGAGAAATCCACAAAAATCTATTTTAAAAACAATTACGAGGATTTTTAAAACCCTTCATAAAAGCATTCATTCGTTGCTTCGGGGTTCCGTGATGTTGAACATCGTGATAATCATAATCTCCCATCATTTTGGCGGTAATCATTCCTTCTTCGAGATCTCCTGGCTCTAATACCCCCACCCGATCCGTCGCCGCAAAGAAAACTCCCGCTAAACAATCTGCCTGAAGTTCCAATCGGACGAGAGGAATATTTTGATTGAATAATCCCAACTGATTTTGAACTGAATGACCATATTCATGGGCTAATCCATAGTAAGCCGCCGCATCTCCTTGGCTATTGGCTAAACGGGTCATTCTAGGAATATTGAGGTGAATTGTGTTGTCTTGGGCGCAATAATGGGCTAGTTCAGCAGGGCCGCAGGGAGTCCGAACCACTCGCTGATGGGGATAAACAACGGGGTAACGGTATCGAATTTTCATTCTCTTAAAAAAAGATCCCCAAAAAGTATCCAAGGCATTGCTCACGACTTCTAGGGTGGCGTAATCCCATTCAGCAGAGGCGGGTTTAACAAATATGGAAAGAAATACTAGGGCAATTAATCCACTCACCAAAGATTTTTTCATAGTACCTTTGTGCAACTTTTGCAATGTTGAACTGGGAATTATTAAGAAATCAAAAGAATTATTGATTCTTAAAGATTAGAATATTATCCTAACAGATTAAATTCTGACCTTGCTAAGATACGGAAGTTGTCATTCCCAACCGACGTTTTTCCAGAAAATTTTTGTCTCCGCAGCATTTTAGTTTTTTTGATGGGTTATAATCAACTAAGCTACGGTATAGACGGTGAGTCCTAATTTGCTGATAAACTATACATCAGAATGACTAAAATCCTGACCATCGAAACTTAGAGTTTCATTAATGCACAAAATAAAAAACTTATAGGTGATATTTAAAAAATGACTGATACAATTCAGGTGAAAAATATTCGTTGCTATGGTTATACGGGATTTTTGGAAGAAGAGCAGATTTTGGGACAGTGGTTTGACGTTACCTTGACGATTTGGGTTGATCTGTTGCCACCAGGGAAAACTGACCAGCTTACCGATACCGTTGATTATCGTCAGGCGATCGCCCTGGTTAAACAATTGGTCTCCCAAAAAAAGTTTGCCCTCGTAGAACGACTCACTCAAACGATCGCCGATGCCGTTTTAACCCTCCCTCTAGTGCAGAAAGTCCGAGTCCAACTCACCAAGGTTGCTCCCCCGATTCCCGACTTTGGGGGACAGATCGTGATTGATATCACCCGTGATTGTTCAGAAGGACAGCCCGACTAATCTTTAATTATTACAAGCTGTAAAGAGGGTGTTATGGATCTTGGAGCAAGTGGGAAAATTTAAAGTAGGGATTAAGCTTGTTAATCCTAAAAAATTACGGTGTGAGACTACTCATTGATCGGTTACAAGCGATAGTCAAAGCGTGAAGTGAGTTTACTGAGAAAAGGATAAAATTATCCACTTTTCAGAGGTTCTAAAATTCCTTTCCTGATGATCACCTAAGAGTTTAATTCAAATAATTTATACTCTAAGACTTAAGGATCATTTCTCAGTACGGAATGGGCGATTTTCCCAAAAAATATTTACTATTACCTTCATTTATTTTAACTAACTTTTTGTTTAGGAGAGGATGCAATTATGTTTTGGAAAACAAGACAAATAGGAGGAGTTGTCTGGCAATATTTGAATCAACCCATTTTTGCTACAAAACAACAGGCAATTTGGAATCCAAACCATTTTTGGTATCTTTATCAAATTCAACTCCTAGAACACTGTTGGCAGATTAGTGGTTCAGAAAGCCATTCTAATTCCTGATGATAAAAACTTAAGCAGATAAAACGAAAACGCCTCACCCGCGATTTAATGGACTCAAAGCGATCGCCCTTAGTTTTTCTCTATAGCGGACTAGGGCGACGAGTTACCGTATCTTGGACTGAGCAAAAAATCTTAAAATCGCGTCTTTCCAGGCTTGAGTTTGTTGAATAAATCAACCCATCCGCCTGTTTTCAGACAACCATTGATTTGATTGATGCCAATTTAAGTTAAAATAAGCCAGATACTGGAGAGGTGGCAGAGCGGTTGAATGCGGCAGACTCGAAATCTGTTTTAGGGAAACCTAACGGGGGTTCGAATCCCCCCCTCTCCGTTCATATTTTAGATTGATGTTTTGTGAGATAGACGAGATAGGCAAACGTTAGTTAGGTCAATTTAAACGCGATCGCGAAAAATTTAATTTAATCAGAATTTATGAGCGCGGAAATTATTTGTGTCGGGACAGAACTTTTGCTAGGCGAAATCTTGAACAGTAACGCTCAATTTTTAGCGGAAGAACTCGCTCAATTAGGCATTCCCCATTATTATCAAACCACCGTCGGCGACAATCCCCAACGCATCCATCAGGTGATTGCTACGGCGATTCAACGCTCTTCTATCCTCATTTTTACTGGTGGCCTCGGCCCGACCCCTGATGATTTGACCACTGAGGCGATCGCGGATTTTTTTGAAACGCCCTTAATTGAACGTCCCGAAATTATCGCTGACATTACCGAAAAATTTACCCGTATTAACCGCCCTATCGCTGAAAATAACTATAAACAGGCCCTATTGCCCCAAGGCGCAGATATTTTAGCGAATCCCACAGGAACGGCCCCAGGACTAATCTGGCAACCCCGTCCTGGGATTACCCTTTTGACCTTTCCAGGGGTTCCCTCGGAAATGAAACGGATGTGGAAAGATATCGCCGTTCCCTACCTCAAGAGCCAGGGTTGGGGAAAGGAACGCATCTATAGTCAGGTTTTGCGGTTTCGAGGAATTGGGGAATCATCCCTCGCTGAAAAAGTTGCGCCCCTCTTTGAACTCAAAAATCCCACCGTCGCGCCCTATGCCGCCCTGGGAGAAGTCCGTCTGAGAGTTTCTAGTAAAGCAACCTCCGAAGCCGAAGCCCTAGCAGCCATTGAACCCGTAGCGACTCAAATTCGAGAGATTGCAGGATTAGATTACTTTGGACAAGACGAAGAAACGATCGCCTCTGTAGTGGGTAAATTATTACTCGAAAAGGGACAAACCGTAAGTGTGGCAGAATCCTGTACGGGAGGCGGTTTGGGGGCAATGTTTACCGAAATCCCAGGCAGTTCTTACTATTTTTATGGTGGAATTATTGCTTATCATAATCAGGTAAAAATTAAACTTTTGGGCGTAAATCCTGAAGATATCGCAACCTTTGGAGCAGTTAGTCCTGAAGTTGCTGAACAAATGGCTTTGGGCGTTAAACAGTCTCTCCAAACGGACTGGGGACTGAGTATCACAGGCATTGCTGGGCCAGAGGGCGGAACGGAGAGTAAACCAGTTGGACTCGTTTATCTTGGCATTGCTGATCCCCAGGAAAACGTCGAAAGTCTCAAGTTTCAATTTGGAGACACTAGGGGACGGTCAGGAATACGCTACCTCAGTGCCTCCAATGCCCTCGATCAACTGCGACGGAGACTCTTAAAAGCAATCTAAATTTGTAACCATTTAGCTAATATCTCTGGCAAAGGCAATAGGATCATCACTAAAATTGCCATTGAAAATACTCCTAGAAAGTCTCGCCGATTATCCAATTCCGTTACATCATTAAGCGCAGGTTGATCACTGACGGGCATTAATAATAAAAGAATCGCCCAGAGAAAATAATCCCGTTCCACAAAGGCTAAGATGATCATGCCAATTCGTGCAATTTGACCGATCGCGATCGCGGCACGTTGACCCAACATGGCATGGATAATATGTCCCCCATCTAGTTGACCGACGGGCATCAGGTTAAGAGCCGTCACAATCAAACCGATATAACCTGCGATCGCTAAGGGATGGAGATCAATCGCGGTTCCCTTGATAAAGGTTGCGCCCATTGCTAATTTGCTAATCAGGGCAAACAATAAAGAAAAACGGGGATCAAGGGCATTAAATTGCAGCATGGTACTTTTTTCTGACAAAGGAACCACTTCAGAGAGGGATAAACCCCAAAAAAGCAGGGGCAAGGCAATCCCTAATCCCCCCAATGGCCCCGCGATCGCCACATCAAAGAGAGCTTTGCGGTGGGGAATCGGCGATCGCATTTGAATAAACGCACCAAACGTTCCCAGGAAGAAGGGAATCGGGATGAAATAGGGTAAGGTCGTGCGGACACGATAATGAACGGCGGTAAAATAATGGCTGAGTTCATGGACTCCCAAAATGGCAATCACCCCGAAACTATAGGGTAAACCTTGAAATAAAACCATCCAATTGTCCTGGAGTTGTTCGGGGGTCACGCCACTCATTTCCGCGCCCACAATGGTCGTGGTGAGAATGGTGACGATTAATAAAAAGGCGGCTAACCAGGGTCGAGTGAGAACTTCTTGGTTTTTTTCTTCAGCAACTTCTGTGTTGGGATTGGGAATCAGAGCAAAAAAGGGTTGTCCCTGTAAGCTTTCTTGGAATAACACTAAAAAGCGATCGCCGAAAACCCCTTCTACATTTTTTTTGATGCGATCATAGGCCGTTTCGGGAGCCGTTTGCAGTTTTCCCCGACAGAGAATCGCCTGGGGTCGATAATCTAATTGCTGGAGATAATACACACCAAAGGGAAAACAATCTCGTAGGGATTTTTCTTCAGTAGCATTGATAGGACGAACTTTAGCCGCATCCGTTGAACTCGTATCAGCATCGTTAGTATTTTCCCCTAAAATTGAACTATTTTCTTCCGATGGGGGAACAATTCGTCCTTTTTGAACTAACCACCAATACAAACCAGGGCAAATCAAAAAGGGGCCGAAAATCAGCAGTATAGGTAGGGGTTTATTTTCGCCATAGATTAAAAACCAACTCATCCAGACAAAGGATGGAGTCATTAGCACGAGCCACAACAACCAAATCGGCGTTTTAGTGATATGGGAGACGTTTTTTTGAATAATAAAGTAAGTAATTAGCCCTAACGACACAAACAGAGATAAAAGTAACCACATTTTTAGTTTCAACAGTAAGTTTTTAATGGTTTTTAATATAAAGAGTCTTTCTCGTTCATTCCCCTGTCACTCTATGATTATCGGGAGTGGAAAAAGATTATTTCGTTACTTGCACTGAATTTATGTCATCCCTTAGTCCCGAACCTCCTGTTAATAACCCTACTATTCCTTTGGTAGAAACGCGATCGCCGAAAGTTCCCCGATTAATCTTAGAAGATGTTTATGCTTTTCCCCCTAATCGAGAAATTTTAGGAGGAACGGCTTATCTCATTGTAAATAAATCGGGCAATATATTGGTGGATTGTCCTGCTTGGGACGCTGAAAATCAAGGTTTTTTAACAGAGCAAGGGGGTGTGCGCTGGTTATTTCTCACCCACCGAGGGGGAATCAGTCCCGCTATTTCGGGCATTCAACGGGATCTCGGTTGTGACATTATCATTCAAGAACAAGAGGCCTATCTTTTGCCTAATTTGACGATCGCGTCTTTTTCTGAGGAATTCGAGATTAGTCCTGGGATTAATTTAATTTGGACTCCTGGCCATACTCCAGGTTCAGCTTGTCTTTATTTTGATTCCCAAGGCGGCATTTTATTCACGGGTCGTCATCTTTTACCGAATCAAGAGGGAAAACCCACTCCTTTAAGACTTTCTAAAACGTTTCATTGGTGGCGACAATTAGCGAGTGTGGGCAAATTACGCGATCGCTTTAGTAATGAAACTTTGGCTTATCTTTGTCCTGGTGCAAATACGGGTTTTCTGCGGGGCAAAAGGGTGATTAGTAACGCCTATGAACATTTGCTGGAACTAGATTTAGACCAGTTAAAAAACGCGCCTAGTTTTTAGTTTCTGGGTTTTTATTGGGTTAATTTCTTGGGTTACCCTGGATAAAAGCGATCGCGTTTTTTGTTGGTTATCTAAATCGGGATTACACCAGGATTGAGCCAGTGTAAAATCTCCTGTTTTAATTGCAATAAATCCTTAGAAAAGGATTCTTTCACCCACTGACCCACCGCATCGAGAGGCGTAAAAACTTCGCCTGTTTTCCAATTAATTTCTTGACCCAAGGGGGTTAAATGATTGCCAGGTAATTGACAGAATGCCGTCATATTATTAAAGCGATCGCGGAGGAGAGGATTGAGGGTAAGAGTTTGATCAATTTCATCGTTTCTAAACTTAATCAAAAGGTTCCGACGCACTTCATAGTGTTCTGTAATTAAATCCAGCGTTTCCGCAGGAGAAGGACTAAATTCTAAATTAAGATCTAAGTTTAAATTCGTTTTAATATCAAATTGTTGCTTGACCGAATTAAACAGTTTATTCAAGTTCGTCAAATCGAGTTGGGCAAATTGTTCTGCTCCAGGAATCGCCTGACGCACGGGATAGTTATTAAAAGACATTAAAATATTGCCTGCCCGCTTCACATCATGGAGACTGCCGATCAACAAGTGTAATTTACAGCCCATACTATGGCCCATTCCATAGATCGGCAAATATCCCCTAGATAAAGCATTTCTCGTTTGCAGACGTTCTAGGATATTTTCAAAACGGTTCAAAACACTGCGGGCGATCGCGGCATGGTCGAGGGTATTCACAAAAGGAGTCGTAATAATCCCATAACCCTGCTTACCCAGTTCGGCCAATAACCAGCGATAGGTCACACTAGGAGCCGTTCCCACGAAGGCACCACCCAAAAAATGAATAATTGCGATGGGTTGTCGTGGAATTAAGACCCAACTGCCAGAAATTTCTTGCCATTCCATGATGATTGAGGGGTTTTCTGAGATTAATCCAATAGCCTCTATCCTAAACGAAAATACTTCAGAAGACCGCCCTTGCCCGCATCGATTTTGTCAATCTTGTTACCGCTAATCCTATGTTGGTTTAAACTGAAGACGACTTGCTTTTTACGCCGAATCCCCATTCTCTATGCCCATTAGTCCTTTCAAATCTGCTGTACGGAAGCTTAACGCTGAAAAGCGAAAATGGGGGCTTGCCATGAGTCAGCACACTCCCAGACGGGTGAATCGTTGGTTTAAATGGTTAGCTCCAGGGCTATTTGTAAAACGTTGGTTGTTGATTAGTTCGGTAGGCATTAGTTTATTGATTTTGGGGTTAGCGATTTGGGTAAAATTGACCCCTATTTATCGGATCGGAGGATTTGTTTCCCAAACTATCGAAAAGCTTTCTCAATTTTTTCCCAGTTATATTTCTGGCCCCGTTCTATTTTTTGGGGGCTTATTTTTTGTCCTTTGGGGTCAAAGTCGCACGATGAATGCGATCACGGAAGTCTTGCAACCCGAAAGCAATGAAGAATTGGTGGATGTTTTATTAGCCCATCGTCGTCTCAATCGAGGGCCAAAGATTGTCGTTATTGGGGGCGGAACGGGGCTTTCAACCTTGCTCAGGGGCTTAAAACTCTATAGTGCCAATATTACGGCGATCGTCACCGTAGCCGATGATGGCGGATCTTCAGGACGGTTGCGACGAGAAATTGGCGTTTTACCGCCAGGCGATATTCGGAATTGCATTGCGTCTTTGGCAGATGAGGAAAAATTATTAACCGAATTATTTCAATACCGATTTGAAGCGGGTGATGGATTAGTCGGCCACAGTTTTGGTAATTTGTTTTTGACGGCGATGACAGCGATTACAGGGGATCTAGAGCAGGCGATCGCGGCTAGTTCTAAGGTGTTAGCCGTGCGAGGAAAAGTGTTGCCCTCAACCCTGACTGATGTGAGTCTCTGGGCAAGATTGAGTGATGGTCGTTTAATCGAGGGAGAATCGAATATCACAGGCGCAGGAGGAAAAATTGAGGAAATTGGTTGCCGTCCCGAAAATCCCATTGCCTTACCCGCCGCGATTCGGGCGATCGAGGAAGCTGAGTACATCATTATCGGGCCAGGTAGTCTTTATACCAGTGTGATTCCCAATTTACTGGTTCCCGATATTCGAGCCGCGATCGCAGGGGCCGATGTGCCTCGTATCTATGTTTGCAATATCATGACCCAACCAGGAGAAACCGATGATTATACAGTCTCGGATCACTTGAGCGCGATCGATGCTATTTCCGAATATCGACTCTTTGACGCGGTTCTAGTGCAACGAACTCCTCCATCTCCCGAATCCCTGAAACACTACGCCCAAGAAAATTGTCACCCCGTCTTCTTAGACCGCGAAACGGTAGGGGCAATGGGCTGTCGGATTGTAATCGCTAATGTTATGAGCGAAAATGAAGAAACGGGCAGGGTGCGTCATGATCCCCATCGATTAGCGCGGGTTTTATTACGATGGTATGGCGGCCAGTAGATTTTGAGATTTTTTGAACTTCAGCGTTTGCCTCTAGGCAATTCATCATAAAAATTCTTGGAACTTTTGGGATACAATTTTAATAAGATTATTTTAAAATCGGATTTGAGTAAGATTTATGCGACTTATATCAGCTAAAATCAAAAATTTTAAAAGTTTAGAAGATGTTGAGTTAGATTTTCGGGATTTAACAATTATTGTCGGGGCTAATGCGACAGGAAAATCTAATTGCTTAGAAGCTCTTCGCTTGTTTGGCAAAATTGTCCAAATAAGTTCTTCACCACCCATGAAGTTGATTGAAGATTTACTCAGAAATAGTACTGACCAAGCATTAACACTAGAAATTATTACAAAAGTAGATAATAAAGATATAGATTATAAAGTTTGTATATCAAGAAATAATAAAAAAGTAAATTTTTCTAGAGAAGTATTAAAAACTGGAGAAATAACCGTAATTAATATTCACGAAAATCAGGGCGAAGTTCGAGATGAAGATGGAGAAAACACTCAAAATTACCAATCAAAAGAAGGGAGTTTAGCTCTAAAAGCGGCGGGTGATTTTGGGAATAAACCTCTAACAGCTCAATTATCTGAGTTTATGAAATCATGGGAGTTTTATGATTTAGATCCACGTATGATGAGGAGAGACAGAAGGAGTGTGAGGTTTATAATGGAAAGTGAACAAGAAAAAATGCCTACTTTAGATATTGATGGTGAGTATCTTGAAGAGGTCTTGTTATACTGGGAATCAAAAGAACAAGAAAAGTTTAATGAAGTTAATCAAGCGTTACAAGATTGTTTGGGAATACTTTTAGAGGTTTCTGGAAAAAGTGATCTCAGAGTAAAAGAAATAGATGGACAAAAAGTGAAATTATCTGGTTTATCTGATGGTACACTCAGAATCATTGCCTATTATGTCCTACTACATAACGATAATTTACCTCCGTTAATAGGGATTGAGGAACCTGAAAGAAATTTACATCCAGCTATTCTAACAACTGTTGCCTCTATTTTAAAAAAACTTTCTCAGAGAACTCAAGTTGTTATTACAACTCACAGTTCACAGCTACTAGATTGTTTTAGTTCTGATGAAATTAATTCTGATATTTCTGTTTTGTTATTAAGTAAAAAAGATACTTCTGGAACTCAAGTTTTTAGATTAGATCAATTAAGTCAAGAAAGAGAAGATTTAGCCGAATGGATGCGGGATTTTGGCGTTGGTAGTGCCGTTTATCATAGTAACTTATTACAGGAGTTATTAGAATCTCAATATGCCTAGTATTCGTATTTGGACTCCTGAATCAAATTATGATAGTAAAGCAGTTCGTTGTATAGCCGAAAAAATTATTGCATTTTATGGCAGTGACATTAAAATTTTAGAAGCATCGAAAGACGCTTATAATCAGGCATTCCAGAAAAATCAAAAAGATGGATTACAAAAGCAGGTAAATATTTACCTCAAAACGAGTGATCTAGTTATTTTTCTGATTGATTATGACGGAGTTGAATCTCATTTTAAACGTCGTGGAGAACCCAATTCTTTAGTTAACAGAATTACAAAAGTTGTTAACTCTAATGATAAAGCTATTTTGATTTATATCAAACAAGAGCTTGAATCATGGTTATTAATTGATTGTTTAGGAATCTGTTGTTACTTTACTAAAGATGAAAATACTAGAATTAAAAAAGATTGGATAGACTTTTCCAAAAAAAATCAGCGCGGAAATACGGAATTAATTGTTGAAGCAATTCCAGGCGGTAAAGGAGCTAAAGAATATTTAATAAAAATTCTTTCTGACAGAATTAATTTTAAAATCAATCCTATTCTTAGCAAAAAATTAAAGGAGAAACGTTATGAAGAAAGTGATTCACCTCAAGTTGCAAAATATATTGAAATTAATCAGCAAACTCTCGCAAGAAATGAATCTCTCAGGGAATTTGCAAAATATTTACAAGATAATTAATCGCAACTTTAAAAAATATCATGTTCATTCCTTATAAATTTTCTTCTCGCTTTACCGCTTTATTAATTTCTATTTTATCTCTCCTCATTACTTCCCAATCCCAGGCAGACAATCCCTTATATAATCCCATCCCTTTAAGTCTTAATACAGAGATTAGCGATCGCCTAACGGATCAGGATATTCCAACGGGGGAAGGGGGATTTGCGCGAGATTATGTGGTGGAATTGAAAAAAGGCGATCAGGTTGCCATTGATCTAAACTCTAATGAATTTGATACGGTGATTGTATTAATTAGTGCCGATGGTTCAACGGTCGGATCGAATGATGATGGCCCTGATGGGGGAACCAATTCCCTATTGTTTGCTCGCATTGCGGAAACGGACAAATATATTGTGCGAGTCAGAACCTTTGGTGTCGCAGGGGGCGGAAAATTCGCGCTCAAAGTGAGTCGGTTGCGCCCAGCTAATTAAACCAGACGGTTAATCCACATAAAATTAAGGCTTCTGTCCATTCCACGATCGCGCCATAACTATCTCCTGTATGACCGCCGAGACGTTTTGCGAACCACCATCCCGTTAAAAGGGCGATCGCGAATCCTAAAAGAGTAGATTGAAGAATTAATAACCAAAATTGGGGTTGCCAAAAAGCAAAGCCTAAACTGAATAGAAGCAAAAAAAATAAGCCGAAAAGCAAATCCTGGGGAAATTTAAAAGTTTCAGTATGAAATGCTCCTTTTCCCTCCGCTCGTAAATAGGGATAAAACGCGATCGCTGCCACCTGTCCCCAACGTCCCCAACCCATCGCCATCATCAAACAAAACCAACGCTCCGATCCCAATTCACTCAAAGCCGCAAATTTAAGTAATAAAACCAACGCGATCGCCATCACTCCAAACGCTCCCGTCAGGCTATCCTTCATCACCACCAAACGACGTTCGGGATCGGTCACCGCTAAACCATCTGCCGTATCACTGACTCCATCTAAATGTAATCCCCCCGTCAATCCCACCGCGATCGCCACGATGAAAATTGACCGCACCAAATTCGGAAAACCCAACCAGTCTAAAGCTCCATCCAGCAAACCCAGACTTGCCCCCAGAATCAAGCCAATCAAGGGACACCAACGAGCAATACGGTCAAACTGAATCGGCCAAGCAGTAGGCAACGGCATACAAGTATAGAAAATCATTGCCCCGCCCAAAGACCCAACAAATCCCCGCCATTTGGCCGTCCAATCTGGAGAAATTGCTTCGGATAAGTTTTTATTATTTTTGTTACCTTTCGATAAATTATTGTTCACAAAAAATTCACAGTCGTTAGGACTTATTGAGCTAAGATTAAATGGTATGCCAATCTATCGTATTTCAGCATAACGTTAAGGTTCGTGGTACTTTTTCAGAACACGACCTCGTCTTTAATCCAAGGCATTTTTTTTATGAATAAATCCCAGTCTCCCCAGCCGTTGCCTGCTCCTTGCATCATTGATTCGGGCATTATCGTCAATAAGGAAGATATGCGTCGTTTGCTTAATGATATTGGTAGAGTTCATTATTTGCATACCTTAGACGGATTTATACAGAGTGAAGGGGAGGGCTGGATCATGGAAATTTTTGCTGATGCCACCCAAGCCACCCTCGTCGCCAATCACTCCCTCTATCTGAATCTCCAAAGCTTTGATTATCTGATACTCGATAGTGATGACCAAGCGCAAACTTGTTTTGAACTCGTCCAAGAAAATCGTCATTTACGGTTAACGCCCCTATCTAGCCCACTACAAGAAGATGGGCCGAATAGTTACCTGGATGTTGAAGCCCTGGAAGCGATGGTTACTCAAGTTCTTTCTGCTCAATGGGATGTACAATTGGATGATGATTGTGCTTTCTGATTTTTTGCCATAGCATCCTAGATAACAAGCAGAACCTTTAAAAATTGAAAAATAAGAGGTTTTTATCTCGTTATTTATCCCAGAATACGTCCAGAAGAGACACACCTTGATTGTGTTAAAATCTTTTCAATAATATCTCTTGGCGTATCGTTAATGAAGCTAACTCAAAAACACGATAAAATCCCTTTCATTCAAGTAATAGGCAAGGTTCGATTAGTCATTTGTCTGATTATTATTGTTGCGATCGCGATTATTGGCCCCCAGTTAAAAGGGACAAGAGAAGTTCCTTGGGATATCCAATTTTTAAATTGGTTACATACCGTTATTCCGCCTAGTATAGGTGAAGTTTTAAAAATTATTTATATAATGACAGGAGCGAATGTTACGGCTTTTGTCGTCTTAGGGAGTTTAGGTTATCTCTTTTGGAAACGTTATTGGGAAGAAGCCAAATATTTAGCCTTTGCGTCTTTGGGAATTTTATTATTAATTGATCAGATCCTAAAACCCATCTTTGGTCGCATTCGTCCAGGATCTTTTTCCGAATCTCTTGCCAGTTTAGTTAATGTCGATGGTAAAAGTTTTCCGAGTGGCCATTCGGCGGGGAGTGTGGTTTTTTATTTCTATATAGCTTTTCTATTGTCAACTCATTTTCCCCATCTTAAAAAATATATTTATCTAGGAGCAATGTTGTGGGTAGGATTAATTGGACTAAGTAGTACCTATTGTCGAGTTCACTGGGCAACCGATATTATAGCGGGTTACAGTGTGGGTTTTGTTTGGTTAACATTGGCGATCGCCTTATTACAACGGGCGGCTCCTGAGACCTATTATTTTCCGAAAAATCAACTTAAAATATGACCGATTATTTTTTTCAATTCGAGCAAGATTTTGTAGAATCTCTGCGCTGTATTCCCATGTTGGTCAGGTTAAATTTAGATACCTGCGGTGTCAAACTAAAGTTAGTCCATTGGAATCAATTCAATTCAGAGGAACGTCAATCTTTACTTCAACTTCCCTGTTCAACGTCTGATGAAATCGAGAATTATCGGCAGTTTCTACAGGATTTAATTACTCAAAAAACAGGTGAACCCGCAACGGAAATTGCGATCGCCTCTAATCCTCCCTGGTTAGATCCAGACATTATTCCTGATAGTGTTCAATCCAAGGCGATCGAAACAGGATTAACTTTAACCCAATCTCAATGGCGATCGCTGACCCCAATTCAACGCTTTGCCCTGATCAAACTCAGTCGAGCCAGTCACGAAAACCATAATTTTTATCCAGCTCTGCAAGAATTTGGATTATGCTGAACACCGCTTTTAACTAATTCTAATTCCCCCAAAGTTGGGGGCTAGGGGGCTTTATTTTCCCTAAAATTGGGAGTTAAAGGGCTTTATTATCCCCAAAATTCGGGGTTAGGGGGCAAACCCCAAAATAAAGGAAAGCCACTGATCCACAGGATAATCAAATCAAAAAGACCTAATCATCTTGCCAATCAATAACTTTCCTTAAAAAAGTCTGGTTAAAACCAAATTAACGCCGACGGGGTACGGACGCTTCAATATTAATATTGAGAGCCGAAATTTTAGGCGTAGGACTGACAGTCGGATTGATGCTCCGAACCATTCCTAAGAAAAGACTGGGATCGCCTGCTTTTGCTTTTTTGTCCTGGGGAACGAAACGACGAATTTCGTTTTGCCAAACAATTTGGGGGAAGCCCAACTGACGACGGTGGTACGCATCGTAACGGGGAGAGGTGATGTTAAAGGGACGCTCACCTAATTCTCTTCCAGGTAGATTGCGACGACGTTGATAGGGAACGGTATCATAACCGAAACTATTTAGATATTCATCGCTATTGAGCAGGGTATCGACAAAGCCCTGAATGCCTTTAGTCGCCACAACAATTGACCAAGCAATTTTCTCCCGTTCGTTATAAACCGCGCGGCCTAAAACTTTTTGAACAGTGTGTTCGACAAAGCGGTAATTACTGTTTTTATCATAAAAACTCGTGCGGTAGGTATTCGAGAGCAATAGTCCCCGAATGAAGTCTCTTACGGTCAATTGTCCATTGCGGAGTTGGGATTCCAGAATTTTTTCTCTGTCCCACTTGAAGGCATGGAAGAAAATTTGACGATAGGCGGCTTCGATCAAGTTGCCCATTTCGGAAGGAGAAAGTAGGTTTTCAGTCGTAAACACTGGGGGTGTCTCGTCATTACCGACTTCAAACCCTTCAACGCGCACGTTCTGACTTTTTGGCCCGTACTCTAGAAGCGGAATAGCCAAGTTAAAACCTCCGTAATATTAGAAAAGCTTAAATTGAATTAACCTAAATGATAAGGGAGTCGGGGCCTACCCATTGCCAAATATTACAATTTATTACAAACATTAATGATTTCTGGTCAAAGTTAGGCCTTGGGTTTCGAGATTAACTTTAAAAAAGCTCTATTTCTCCCAAAATCATGGTTTCAATCAGGACTAGGTAATTCCCTTTTACCAACCACTGATGGCATCAAAGGCGATCGCATCAGACGTTAGAGCAGAAACACTGTCGGATTCTGACTCCGATTCTTCTAACGCCCGCATTTCCGTACAAAAAGTGGCTGTATTGAATCCCCCGAAACGTTGCACCGTACTCGTTCTCAGGCGTAAATTAGGATTGGCAAACCAGAATCGCTCAATGGTCGTCATGGTTTCGTAGTCTGTCACCAGGACTAAAGCTTCTTCCTCGTCAATGTGATATCTTCCCGCGATCGGAACAATTTCCGCGTAACCCCGTTCTCGCAGAAGCGTTCCCGATTGGGGATTGTCTGTATCAGGGATCAGGGCAAACACCGTTGTTCCTTCGTGATTTTCCCCTTCTTGATCCCAGGACATCGCGCTTTCCCAACTGACAAAGGCTCCACCGACAGCCAAAGCCGCATCAAATTCATGGAGTTCACAAATTTCAATCACCTTGGGATTATCTGCGCCCAATGCTTCGACATAAATTTCTGATGTTCCGATTTCGGCTCGTCGAAACGCCAGATGGTGGGTGGTACGCTGTGATCGCCATTTTCCCGAACTTTTCTGAAAGAATTCCATTGCATCCACAGATTTAGCCTCAAATCGAAAATTAATACCATTGGCGGCATCATTAAATTGACCGCTCTTCTATATTGTAAAGACCAGAGGGACTGACGCACAATTAGACCTGTTTTTCCTGAATGATGCGACAACAATCGACAACAGGCAGTCTTTCGGTCATGGCTTGAACCAATGCGTCATATTCAGCACGATGACTTTCCAACAGATTTTTTGCCTGTACTAAAGCCCAACGCTCCTTTTGTGGATAAATAGCTTGGGGTAATTGGGACAGATTGAGAGAAATTAATAATTTTTGACGATCATCATTTCCTCCCTCGGCTTGACCATAAATTAATTGCTCTGCCGCGATCCCCGCCATCCACACCGTTGCAAATCGTTCTAGGATCAGGGGAAAATTCTGCCAATTTTGGGACTGGTTTTCGAGCGGTTCCGTATCAAACTGCACTCCTCCTAGCCCTGGGTTTCCTTGCTTGAAAGTTTCCCACGCCGAGAGGGTATAGTCCTTGATGGGAATCCCCAGGTAATAGGCCGCCAAAAAATGACCTGCTTCGTGGTGCAAAATTCTTTTTCGTTGCTTTTTGGAAGCTAGGCTATCGAGGAATAAATTGCTTCCCCGACCCTGCCAGGCAAATTGATCGGCAGTGATCAGTCCCAACAAAGAAATGGTCGTCAGGGCCGTCACAAAAGGAGATAGATGGATCAACGGCCCGATTAAAACGGAGAGCATCATCACAAAAACAGCGATCGCGGTTAAATTTAAAGGCAAATCTGACATTAGGAATCCCCTCAGTATTTTTCAGGAGTAAATGTATCGTTTGATTTTAAAAAATCATTAGAAATAATGAGAATTTAATCAAAGTCGTTGAACTCATTCGGCAGAATCGGCATTTGTCTGTTACAATATTTTACAATACAGGGGAAAAACCAAATCCTAACTAACAATCGTCCGACTCGGCTGAACGTTAAAGCATTCTTGGTTTGCAACCCCGAAGTCGTGATAACAGGGTGATACCAAGAAACGCATGGGCAACAAGCCAACGATCGCTATCTCCCATCTGGGATGCGAAAAGAACCGTATCGATTCAGAACATATGCTAGGCTTGCTAGTACAAGCAGGTTACTCCGTTGATGCCAACGAAGAACTAGCAGATTACGTCATTGTTAACACTTGTAGCTTTATTGGGGATGCCCGAAAGGAATCGGTGCGTACCCTCGTTGAATTAGCAGAAGCCGATAAGAAAATTATTATCTCTGGTTGTTTAGCGCAACACTTTCAAGAACAGCTTTTAGAAGAAATTCCCGAAGCAGTTGCGGTCGTCGGTACGGGCGATTATCAAAAAATTGTTGAAATCGTTGAAAAAGTAGAGCAAGGTGAGCGAGTTAAGGCGATTTCTGCCGAGCCGACCTACATTGCCGATGAACATACGCCCCGTTATCGCACAACGACCGAAGGCGTGGCCTATCTGCGCGTCGCTGAAGGGTGTGACTATCGGTGTGCTTTTTGCATTATTCCCCATCTACGGGGTAATCAGCGATCGCGGCCCATTGAATCGATTGTGGCAGAAGCACGGCAATTAGCAGCCCAGGGAGTCAAGGAAATCATTCTTATTTCCCAAATCACCACTAACTATGGTTTAGATTTGTACGGCGAACCTAAATTAGATGAATTGCTACGGGCCTTGGGTCAAGTCGATGTTCCCTGGATACGCATCCATTATGCCTATCCCACAGGACTCACCCCCAAGGTAATCAAAGCCATTCAGGAAACTCCCAACGTCCTGCCCTATCTAGATTTACCCCTCCAACACTCCCACTCGGAGATCCTTAAAGCCATGAATCGACCCTGGCAAGGTCAAGTCAATGATGTTATCATTGAAAAGATTCAAAACGCAATTCCCAACGCCATCCTGCGTACTACTTTTATTGTCGGTTTTCCAGGCGAAACGTCAGAACATTTTAACCACCTACTTAGCTTTGTTCAACGCCACGAGTTCGACCATGTAGGGGTCTTTACCTTCTCACCCGAAGAAGAAACCCCTGCTTACAAAATGCCCCATCAAGTCCCAGCAAAGGTGATGGACGAGCGGCGTAATCTTTTAATGCAGACTCAGCAACCGATTTCTGCTAAAAAAAATCAAGCGTCTATTGGAAAGACGGTTGAGGTTCTGATTGAACAAGAAAATCCTGAAACAGGGGAATTGATTGGGCGTTCTGCCCGCTTTGCCCCAGAAGTTGATGGATTGGTCTATGTCAAAGGAGAGGCTCCCCTGGGAGTCATTGTTCCCGTCACCATTACCGCAGCAGATGTTTACGATCTCTATGGAGAAGTGGTGTAAGCGGAGTTGTGAAAACTCGACCAGCGTTATCCATAGGGATGTATGAAAAATATATTTCTTCCGATAACTCAAATTTTATTAACCCTTGTCAAATTCTGAAAAATACAACGTTCCCCATGACTATTTCTTTTCAAAGCTTAGGATTATCCGATGAACATACCCAGCACCTAGAATCACTAGGTTTTACGGAGCCAACGGAAATTCAAGCCCAGGCCATTCCCCTGATGTTAGGGGGCAAAGACCTAGTAGCCCAATCCCAAACAGGGACTGGAAAAACCGCCGCCTATTCCTTACCGATTCTAGAGCAAATTGACCGTCGCCCTGGTATCCAAGCCATTATTTTAACCCCCACACGGGAATTGGCTCAACAAGTCGCTGAAGCGATGAAAGACTTCACGAATCAACGTCGTTTATTTGTTCTAACGGTCTATGGGGGTCAATCCATCGAACGCCAAATCCGTAGTTTAGAACGCGGTGTGCAAATTGTTGTTGGGACTCCTGGCCGCGTCATTGATTTAATTGACCGCAAAAAATTAAACCTTGAAGAAGTCCGTTGGGTGGTCTTAGACGAAGCGGATGAAATGCTCAGTATGGGTTTCATTGATGATGTGAAAACCATTTTGAAAAAGACCCCTGCAACCCGTCAGACGGCTTGTTTCTCGGCTACCATGCCCCGCGAAATTCGCGAATTGGTTAATCAGTTCTTGAAAGATCCCGCAACGGTTTCGGTGAAACAATTGGAAGTCGCTCCGACAAAAATTGAGCAACAACTTTATTTTGTTCCTCGTGGTTGGTCGAAGTTGAAAGCTCTGCAACCGATTCTAGAAATTGAAAGTCCTGAATCAGCGATTATTTTCGTCCGAACCAAGCAAACGGCGGCGGAACTAACCAGCAAACTTCAGGAATCGGGCCAAAGTGTAGATGAATATCACGGTAATTTGAGCCAATCCCAACGGGAGCGTCTAGTACAACGTTTTCGGGATAATAAGGTTAAATTAGTTGTGGCGACGGATATTGCCGCACGGGGTTTAGATGTCACGAATTTGAGCCATGTAATTAACTTTGATTTACCTGATAATGCGGAAACCTATATTCACCGTATTGGACGGACGGGACGGGCAGGAAAAACAGGAACCGCGATCGCCTTGGTAGAACCCATTGATCGTCGTTTACTCCGTCAAATTGAACAACGTCTCAAACAACGGATTGAAATTCATGAAATCCCTACTCGTTCGGTGGTTGAAGCCAAACGCTTAGAAAAATTACAAAATCAAATCCAAGAAGCCTTAACGGGTGAACGGATGGCCTCTTTCTTACCCCTGGTGCGTGACCTGAGCGCAGACTATGATCCCCAGGCGATCGCGGCAGCGGCCTTACAAATGATCTACGACCAAAATTGTCCTAACTGGATGAAAACCGAATGGGAAGTTCCTGAAAGTGGCATGAACAAGCCAGCTATCAAACGCAAACCTAACAAAATCAACAATAACAACAACAATCATCGTCACTCCTCTAACAGAAAGCCTGTTTTCAGTGATCAATAAAGATTAATAACTATTGTGTCTCGTTTTAGCTCGCTTCGGCGGGCTTTTTTTATTGGCAATTAGGGCTTTTTGTTGCAAATAGCCATCACTAAAGACTATGATGAGGAATCTACCTAGTGTTGCGAGCAAGTCGCGGATCATGACTTATACCGCTAATTCCCTCAAATCAGAATTAAATTCCAGAGGCTGGCGATTAACTCCCCAACGAGAAAAAATTCTTCACGTCTTTCAAAATTTACCTAAGGGTAATCATCTCAGTGCGGAAGAACTTTACGAATTGTTAGAAAAGCGCAAGGAAGGCATTAGTTTGTCCACGATCTACCGTAGTGTCAAATTAATGTCTCGTATGGGCATTTTACGGGAGCTAGAACTGGCCGAAGGTCATAAACATTACGAACTCCATCAGGCCCATCACCATCACCATCATATTGTTTGTGTGCAGTGCAACCGAACCATTGAATTTAATAATGATTCGATTTTAAAACACAGTTTAAAACAATGTGACAAAGAGGGTTTTCAACTGATTGATTGTCAATTAACGGTGACAACGATTTGCCCTGAAGCGATTCGCATGGGATGGCCATCGGCCTTGCCCAGTAATTGGTGCTGTACCCGAACCATTTCTAAAACTCATTCCGAATCGGATGTTGTCAATCCCTCATCCCCCGCATAAAATAAAGCTTTAATTCCTGATTATTTAAGAATCAATTAACCCATGAATCCCCAAATTTGCTTAAGTTTTGTGACGTTTCCTCTGCTGGTGGGATTAAGTCTTTCCCGTCCCTTAACTGAGGGAATTATAGAATTAGGAAAATTGAGTGAAGAAGTTTTTCGGGGCGATCGCCTACCGATTTTACCCTTTCCAGAGGTGACTCTTCCTGGGCAAGATTAGCCCAAGGAATGTTTTCTGGTTTATTGATAAGTTTTTTCTCTCAGCTTCATCAGTAAATATTAAGTAAATATACCGATATTCTTTTCTATTTTTCCAGATTTTAATGGATTTTACGCTATCATTAGAGAGCTTATTCGGTAAAAATAATAGAGCTTTCATCAAAAATTTTCACAAAGTTTTAATCATATCTACTAGTCTATTTCGTTTAAATTAGAACAATATAAAAATAATAATTAGGCTGGATACTTGAAATTATTCCGTTATCAATAACGGTTTTGGTTTGCTTGTATTCTATTTTTGACAATATGACCCCCTTTAAAAACGCTGATATCAAAAGATTTTCTCTTACAACTCCCCTGTATTACGTTAATGATGTTCCCCACCTGGGGAGTGCCTACACCACAATGGTGGCCGATGCGATCGCCCGTTTTAAGCGACTTCAGGGGTATTCTGTTTTGCTGATTACAGGAACCGACGAACATGGCCAAAAAATTCAACGGACAGCCGAAACAAAGGGATTATCGCCCCAGGTACATTGCGATCGCATCGTCACGAGTTTTGAATCCCTCTGGCAAAAATTAGATATTCAATACGACCGTTTCAGTCGCACGACTGCTCTCCGCCATGCCGCAATTGTTAAGGAATTTTTTGAACGAGTTGCAGGGGCAGGAGATATTTACCTCGCCCAACAACAGGGATGGTATTGCGTTGCCTGTGAAGAATTTAAGGAAAAGCGAGATCTATTAGAAAATGGCTGTTGTCCTATCCATACTAATTTGACCGCCGAGTGGCGAGATGAGGAAAATTACTTCTTTCGCTTGTCTCGCTATCAGGAGCCATTGGAAAAACTCTACGAGGAAAACCCTGATTTTATTCAACCCGAAAGTCGTCGCAATGAAGTCCTAAACTTTGTTAAACAAGGATTACAGGACTTTTCTATTTCTCGGATTAATCTGGACTGGGGGTTTCCCATTCCGACTGATCCGAAACACACCATCTATGTTTGGTTTGACGCACTGCTGGGGTATGTTACGGCCCTGTTAGAGCCAGATCAGGAACCCACCTTAACCAATGCCCTCGCTAACTGGTGGCCGATTAATTTGCATTTGATCGGTAAAGACATTCTCCGATTTCATGCCGTGTATTGGCCCGCGATGTTGATGGCGGCCCAACTTCCCCTTCCTGAAAAAGTGTTTGGTCATGGATTTCTGACCAAAGATAACCAAAAAATGGGTAAAAGTCTAGGTAATACCCTAGATCCTGTAGATTTAGTGGAACGCTATGGGGCCGATGCGGTACGCTATTATTTTCTGACTCAAATTGAACTTGGCAAGGATGGAGATTTTAATGAAACCCGTTTTATTAATGTCCTCAATGCTGACCTGGCGAACGATTTGGGGAATTTACTGAATCGAACCTTGGGGATGGTAAAAAAATATTGTCAAGGTCAAGGCCCTCAGTTGACGGCGGCGGATTTATCACCCGATGATGCCCTGTTGTTGTTGGGTCAAAATCTGGGCGATCGCGTTACGGAATCCTACGATAAATTGGCCTTGAGTGAAGCGGGGGAAGAAATTTTCACCCTGATTCGCGCCTGTAATAAATACATTGATGAAAATGCCCCTTGGAGTTTATACAAACAGCAACAACACCAAGAGGTTGAAAAAATTTTATATAGTGTTCTAGAATCTATTCGTCTAGCGGCCTATCTCCTCTCTCCCATTATTCCCAATTTAAGTACGGATATTTATCACCAGTTAGGTTTTACGATTCATTTTAACGATTGGGAAAAATTTAAGGAAACAGTTACCTTTGAAGAACATGGACAATGGGGGTCTTTTCCTGCAAATATCCAGTTAAATGTGGCCAAACCCATTTTTAATCGTCTCGACCCCCCTGTCAGTGACGGCTCCCCTTGATCTTTTATTAGGTCATCCCTTACTTTTGAGTTATTATCGGGCTAATACGCTATCTGTTTTAATTTTTTCCAATTTTTAAAGAACCCTTTTTTTAAACGTATAACAAACGAGGTATAACAAAAATGTTTGAAGAATTTGAGAATGATCCCCTCTTTACCCACGATCAGCTTTTGGAAAATCGGGGTCGGGTCGCTATTTTTATCGATGGTTCTAATCTGTTTTATGCCGCTCTTCAGTTGGGCATTGAAATTGATTACACCAAGTTACTTCTCCGTTTAACAGGGGGGTCTCGCTTACTCAGAGCTTTCTTTTATACGGGAGTCGATCGCACCAATGAGAAACAACAGGGCTTTTTACTCTGGATGCGGCGCAATGGCTACCGAGTGATTGCCAAAGATCTTGTCCAATTACCCGATGGCTCAAAAAAAGCAAATTTAGATGTGGAAATTGCGGTGGATTTAATGGCTCTTGTGGGTTCCTTTGATACGGCAGTGATTGTCAGTGGGGATGGAGATTTGGCCTACGCGGCGGATGCGGTCAGTTATCGGGGAGCAAGAATTGAAGTCGTTAGCTTGCGATCGATGACCAGTGATAGTTTAATTAACGTGTCGGATCGCTATGTGGATCTAGACCAAATTAAGGAAGAGATCCAAAAAACCTCGAAAACCAACCTGAGTTATGGGAGCTTTCCGACGATTGGCATACTCGACCACGATAAAACCCGTTAATTCACTAAATCTGCTTGAAATTCTGGTAATTGGCTTTTGATTTGTTAAATTTTTTACCTCGTTCTATGGATAGTTGGAGACTACTGCTTAGTGGTGTCCTGATTTTTATGGTCGCGGGATGTCAACCCTCTAAACCGATCGCCCAGCCCAGTCCGACTCCGAGCGGCAAGTTAGAAAGCTATCTGAGGTTAACCAAGGCGACCCTAGAGCAAACTAATGCCAAGGGACAGAATCTCTGGAAAATTCAGGTAGAAGATGCGGTTTATACCCCCGATCGCAAAAATGCGGACTTGACTGGCATCAAGGGAAATTTATTTACCGATGGAAAAATCGTCCTCAAAGTGAGTGCGGATAAGGGAGAAATTCAAAAAGACGGGGAAATCGTGATTTTGCGGCAAAATATTATCGCCGTTGATCCCCGTAACAAGGCGGTGATTCGCAGTAATGAAGCCGAGTGGCAACCCAAAAATTCTCTGTTGATTATTCGTAGTGATTTTAAGGGCAGTCATCCCCAACTGGAAGTGACCGCCAAAGAAGGACGGTATGAAACCCGTCGCCAGCGTGTGGATTTGTCGGGCAACATTGTCGCGGTATCGGCTCAAAAAAGACTGCAACTGAAAACGGAACATTTGTTTTGGTTGATTGCTGAAAACAAGATTCTGAGTGATCAATTAATGACGGTTTCTCGCTTTCAAGATAAACTGATCACCGATCAGGTCGTGACCAAACAAGCAGAATTGCAATTGAAGACTAAACTGTTGCAAATCCGACAGAGTGTGGATTTTAAATCCCTAAAGCCGCCTCTGCAAATTGCGGGAACTTTGATCAATTGGCACTATGACAAACGGCTAGTCGATTCCTCCCAGCCCCTGAAGTTAGTCGATTATGAAGAACAAATTACCATTACGGGCAATCAGGGTAAGGTAGATCTCAATCAAAGGATGGCCTGGCTGACAGGGGGAGCCCAGGGGATGAGTCAACGGAATCAAGCGACCCTCTTTGCCAATAACCTGACTTGGAATATGGCTGACCAAACCTTGGAGGCCCTGGGAAATGTGATTTATCAACAAAGCAAATCCCCTAAATTTAATCTCACAGGAGAAAGGGCGATCGGTATTCTGCAAAATAATAGTGTCATTGTCACCAGTGATAAAAAAGATAGAGTGGTGACTGAAATTTATCCTGAACCAAAGCAATCGCAAAGTCCCTAACCCCTATGGTAGTTTCTCCTCCAACACCGAATCCCTACGTATTATTGGTGAAAACCAATGATGCTTTAAATCAAAAAGCGAACTTAGATCTTCAGGAAGCGGGCTATATTCCCTTAATTGCCCTCGATATTGATCAGGCCTGGGTTCAAATAAAACAACAACATCCCGCTCTGATTGTCCTAGACCGCGATCGCGCTGGGGAGAAAGGATTGCAATTCTGTCAGGAGTTGCGGCAGGCATCCTATCCCGTGATTATTCTGATGTTGATTGAACAGGAAAGCATTGAGGAGCGGGTCATTTGCTTAGAAGCAGGAGCCGATGATTATTTACTCAAACCCTATTCGAGTCTTTTTTTGCGCCGAGTGCGGTTTTATCTCCAACCCTCGGAAAATCCCCCCGAACAACTCGCCTTTGGTCATCTCGTCCTAGATTTAAGCAATCGTCATCTGATTTTAATGGGAAAAAAAATTGATTTAACCATGAAGGAATTTGAATTATTAAAATACCTCATGGCCCATCCCAGGGAAGTGGTGACGAGGGAGCAAATTTTAGAACACGTCTGGGGTTACGATTTTCATGGAGAATCGAATATCATTGAGGTCTATATCCGTTATCTACGGCTAAAAATTGAAGTGGGTGGTCAAAAACGCCTGATTCATACCGTTCGGGGTGTGGGGTATGTCCTCAAAGAATCTTAAAGAAACGCAAAAAAGAGGCGATCGGCGATCGCGGCCAACCGTCCTTCTGGGTTTACAGATTCCCCAATCAAAAAAGCTCCAAAGCTTGATATATTAGAAATTCTCAATTTTCTCAACCTCAAAATTCCTAACATTGCAACCAAGATGAAATGACGGTGAACCTGCTACAAAAATCAATCTCTGGATTACTCCTAACCTTTTTACTGGCTGGATGCGTAACGACCGCTCCCGTATCCTCCCAGCCCCAGGTTGCTGCAAATCAGGGACAAAAATTACCGATTACAGCAACCGCTAAAATCGGTGAAGAAGTCATTGAATTAGAAGTCGCGAAAACCCCAGAACAGCAAGAAATCGGATTAATGTTTAGAACCGATTTAGCAAAAAATCGAGGAATGATCTTTCTCTTTTCTCCGCCCCGCGTGACTCGCTTTTGGATGAAAAATACCTTGATCCCGCTAGATATGATTTTTTTGCGTGGAGGCGTGATCCAATCAATTTCAGCCTCGGTTCCTCCTTGTAAGCGTGATCCCTGTCCTTCCTATGGCCCTTTTGTGGAAATTGATCAAGTGGTAGAACTCGCTTCTGGACGTGCAAAAGAATTAGGACTTCAAAAAGGAGATCTACTTAAGGTCGAATTCACGAAAACTCCGTAATTTTAGCTAGAAATCCCCTGTATCAATTTACAAAATTTAAGGTTTTCTTTGGTATTTAATCGACAAAAATTGCGTATAGTATTAGTCAAAGGCAAATCTTTAATGCCAAAAGATTCAGATAGGCTACTTCAACAGTTGAATTAACTGAGATTCGGTTCTATCTTTTAATCGAGCAGTCCAGATACCATTTCCCCCAACCCACTCTGGTGTTTTAACGAGATCAAAGCGTTGCGGTAGGCTCCCAACAAGATGCTCAAAATTGTATCTAAGTGGCTACTCGCCGCAAAATAAAACTCTAAGATGTGGCTTTTGGATCTTCTTTAGAGTTAGTAGTGTTTGTAAGTAATGTGAGAGTTTCCCTAAATCAATGGTTTAGGGGACAGATTTATCAAGCTTACATTAAGATTCTTGTGCGGAGATGCTCTCGTTGTTTAACGAAGCAATATTTATTTTAAATTTGCATTTTAAATTCACAAATCCTTCACAAGAATTAGCTATAACTACAAAGATTCTATGCTCTGGGGTTCGATTATTTTTTCCGAAACCCGTCGTTTAGGTGAACGCAATACTTGTTTATAGAGACGAGCAAAATTAAATCCAAATTTTTTGGACTTTTGTAAAATCACCTTAACTAATCAATAGACTATTTTAAAACTGGCCTTTGTTCCCTTTATTAATCAAACCCTTATTTCAAAATGAACATAACAAAACAGGATGGACAAATAACTATGCAAAGTACGAAATATCATGGACTTTCTAATTTTTTGCAGGAAGAATTGGCCCTTTCTCAGGATTCTGTGGCGATCGCCGAACGCTCAGTCAAACAAAATCATGGCTCCTTACCCATTGTGCTGTGGCAGTACGGTTTAATTAATTTGGATGAACTAGACCGCATTTACGACTGGTTAGATAAGGATTAAATGCTCCATTGCCTGTTTTTGAAAATTTTTTAGTATTCTTCATTGAATTTATGATCCGCTTCCCTTCAGGTAGTGGATTTTTTTATTGGCCCCATAGAATACGAAAAAGAAAAGATCGATAGAGTGAATCAAAAAGCGTTAAACTTGTCCTTTAAGTGAAAATTCTTACACGTCTGTTCTTGTAAAATTCAATTATCTGCTTTATGTCTGATCAATTTTTTGAGAAACCCATCTTAAATTCTCCCTATCATCGCCCAACCCAGCATGGAGAACTGGACAAGAATGGTTTGCCAACTCAAAAAGTTATTGATCAACGGCGACCTGCCAGTTTTATTACGCCGATTCCCAGACCTCGTAAGAAAAAGGCAATTCAACAAACCTTGTTGGTATCTTTCTCAAAACCTTAACCCAGTATGGATTAGAGAGAATTAGGCAAAATGCCTGTAATTCTTATCAGCTAAGCGTTGCAAGAGAGATACCAAATAGGTTCTATACACTTCACAGTATTCATCGATGAATTTCACTGTTTTTTGCGCGTCCCGTGGCTTAACCATATACCACCTAACTTTTTCAGGGCTTTTTCTTTATTATAACTCTCCTTCTCTGATAGAACAGCGATATACCATCCTTCATCAACTAGAGGTCACACTCATCCAATTTCAATTCTTCGCTAAAATAGAAAGGGGATCTTGTTGCGGGTTAAAATCAATTACCATCAGCACCTGATTAGCGTTAATTCCCAATATTGCCATTGTTCAGAATTAATTTCTATCAGCTTTCAAAAGCTTAAAAAAATCACTAATAATGAAACAACAAAAACCATTTATTTTGACTCGAAAGATTTATTTTTTAGGGTTATCTGCTACTAAATTCTTGCTAGCCACTCTGATCATTTGGACTCTGACTCTCCAAAATACCTTAGCCGTGTTTCCTCTTCCCATAGAGTCAAACTCAACAAAGGCAGAACTCCTAGCAAATCAAATTTCTGCACCGCCCAATCTTATTCAATTAGTCCGCAAAGATCTGGTCAAAAGAGCTAAAATCCCTTTTCAGGAAATAGTCGTAAAAACAGCGAATCCCAAGACTTGGCCTGATGGCTGTCTAGGATTAGCGAAAACCGATGAATTCTGTACGCAAATGTTGGTTCAAGGTTGGCAAATTATCCTTGGTCACAATAAAAAAACCTGGATTTATCGCACCGACTCCCAAGGCAATGCGATTCGTCTGGAAGCAGTCAAATAACAGTTACTCTAAAAAGAGATAGAACGGTAAAAAGACGATGTGACTCTTGCCACAACTACGACAACGAAAACGATGACAAAGCAACAAAAGCCATAACAATCTTATTACAAGATTTTGGGTACGAGACGGGCAAATATAGTCGCTATTGCAATGAGGGCAAGCCATTGGTTAAAGTTTTTATTTCTTATGAGTCTATAATTGTGGTCTATGAACTAATATAGCTTATTCAGACAAGCCCTCAAACTTCATATAGGGATTATTGCAGGGCTTGCCTTTGCCCCTACCAGAGAATTCGCGATCGCGACTAAAATGACTCCGATCCCTTCTACAATCTTAGGAGCATAATCCATGAAAAAAGAGGCCTAGAAACTAAGCCTCTCCACTAAATCAAAATCATTTTAAACAGATTATTCTGCCGCCACAGCCACAGGATAAACACTCACTTTTTTACGACTACGAGTTCTTTGTTCAAATTTAACTACGCCATCAATCAAAGAGAAAAGCGTATCATCACTGCCCCGTCCGACGTTTTCCCCAGGATGAACTCTGGTTCCCCGTTGACGAATAATGATACAACCTGCCGTGACGACCTGACCGCCATAGCGTTTAACACCCAGACGTTTTGAATTAGAGTCGCGTCCGTTTCGTGTACTACCTGTCCCTTTCTTATGTGCCATTTTATTTTTACCTAAAAATTAATGAGAATAATTTAGAGTTTACTCTTCTTCTGCAAAGGTTTCTGAGGTAGCTAAGATCGGTGTCTTGAGCGCGTCCTCGGAAGCCGACGCGATCGCCGTACCATTCATACTAATCGAAGTAATCAGCAAACGGGTTAACTCTTGACGATGCCCGCGTTTTTTGCGAGTTTTCTTTTTGGGACGCATTTTATAGACGATGATTTTCCGTCCCCGTAAATGGGAAAGAATTTTTCCTTCCACCGTAGCCCCTTCAACGAAAGGCTGACCTACCGTCACTTCATTGTCGTTATTGACTAATAAAACCTTGTCGATCACATAATTATCATCGGGATCGGCAAAAAGATGATTCAAATCATAAAAACGACCAGGCTCGACACGCAGTTGCGTACCACCCGCTTCAATAATTGCGTAACTCATTTTTTCTTTTTAATTGGGTTGCCGTACAGGTATTCTCAAGGCTATAATGCCCTAAAAATTTGTTTACTAATGTCTCAAACCTGATCCGAGCAGGAACTTTGGACACGCGATCTCTTATTGTCTAAGACTAGAGTCACAACTGTCAAGCAATAGATCAAATTTAAAATGCTAGGGATGAAATTCAGCCAAAAATAAGCTACAGTTTACAAAAAGCGAGTGGAAAGCCCCTGACTTTAGGCATGGGGATGAACACGGTGGTGGCTTTAGCCACCTTGAAGAACCTTTATCCAAAAACTCTCAAAATGCGTATAATTAGGTTGTAGCGGAAAGGTATTCAACCGCTTTTAAAACCTAGCTATCTAAACGATAGACGCACCTTGAAAACTGGATATAGCGGGTTCTGTACGGTAATCCTCGTACAGGTAAAATATCCAAGCACCAAGTACCAGAGAAACCAGTATTGAGGTTTTAAACCGTATCGTAGGGCATACGAGAACGGACTTCTGAAATGGAGTAAACGTCTGGGGAGACACGACCTCTGGATTGAATATTGCAAGATGTTTGATTGAAGTTGAGTCGCTGAACCAGAAATCCAAAGCAGCAATGTTTGGAGAATCCCCTGCCTTTAGGCATGGGGAGTATGTCAACTAAGATATTCGACCTATCAACCTGACGATTACCCCTATTTTCAAGATCAACCAATGGAATTTATTGTCTCTAACCTCCTTTCAGAAACAGGCTTGGTTGCCCTACTCTACCTCGTCCTGAGCGGCCTTTATTTGTTGGTTTTGCCCGCATTGGTTTATTTTTACCTAAAAAGCCGTTGGTACGTGGTCAGTTCTGTGGAACGGTTGTTTATGTACTTTTTGGTCTTTTTCTTTTTCCCTGGGATGCTTTTATTGAGTCCCGTTTTAAACTTTCGTCCCCAACGTCGTGCTATTTAGGACACAATATTTATGCGCCGTATTGATGCGATCGCGCTGATCACTGCTTTCTTTGTATCGGGATTAGTGGTTTATCTGCTCTTGCAAGTAAGCGGATTAGATCCCCAAAAAGCGGGAGTCTGGTCTCAGGCATTTTTGGTTGGAGTCTTAATTCTTTGGTTATTCTCCTATATTTTCCGTGTCTTGACCAATGATATGACCTACCATAAACAAATTAAAGATTATGAAGAGGCTATCATCCAAAAACGTTGGGAAAGTATGACTCCTGAAGAGCAAGCTAAACTTCAGGCGGAAGTTGAACAGGAAAAGTTGTCATCAAGACAAGCCGAAGTTAATCCAGAAAGTTAGGCATGAAAAATAAATAACCTGTGCTTTTTTGCTGGGGAGCTTTAAATCCAGATTTATTGGTATCTTAAACGGACAATTGGTTAAATTCTTGTTCCTAAAGGAATAATCTGATTTAACGTTTCTCCTAATATTCTTTTGGCTTCCATTAATTCATAAGCATTTTGGAGTCTGAGAAAGTATCCTTCTGAAAGTCCAAAATAACGGGATAAACGCAAATCCAAATCGGCAGTAATTCTAGATTTTCCTTGAATAATGTTTTCAATGACAATTTGGAGCGCACCAATGGCTAGGGCCAAATCCTTATCGGGTATATTGAGTTCTTCTAAAAATTCATATTTGAGAATGTCACCCTCATGGGGATTAATAATTTGAATCATCGTCGTTTAAGCTTGATAAGCAACTTCCACTGGTTGAAAGTCCTTAGTTTCTTCTTTTTCTAATTTTGCTTTAATTTGTTCACATTTTCTAACAAATTCGGGCGTATATAAGCGTTCTCCACAATGTAAGCAGACTTCAGCCTCTACTTGAACGATCGCAGTATGTTTACCACCGCGAATAATTTCTGTAACCTTTTTTAAAACAGTCGGGCCACCACAAACGGGACAAATTTCATTTATTAGCATGGCTTTTTCCTTTCTCGTCCATCAATCCACTTGTCTGAATCAGGACGATAGACAGTGATTAGGATCGCAATTTGTTTTTGACTATTGTATGCCCAAACGCTGTGAATCGGATCGTTGTTGGGAGTAATGCCTACAATTAAACAACTGGGAAACGGTTTATCATCAGGATAGTTTTCTATCAATTCTCCATGATTTACTGACCAGTAAATTTCGTCTAATCGTAAATTATCGTTTTCGGCTTCCTGTCTAGCATGGTTGGTGATCAAAACCCTTTCTACTGAAATGGCTCTCTTCAATTCTAGTATCATCGTTAGCTCAGATTCTTCCCCTGTCAAATTTGAATAATAAATTTTTTCTTCTGTCATACTGTCAACCGACTAATCTCTAGTTACTGTATGATTAGTCTAATTTTGTTGAAAAAAAGAGGAAGAGTGAATAATGTTTTATCATCTTCCCCTCAAAGTCTCTCAACTGTCTAACAAAAAGCAAACTATCTAACAATCTGCACAGGCATCACCAAATAAGTCATCTTCAAACCACCCAAAGGCGTAAAAATTACAGGTTGATTCCCCTCATTTAACTTCATTTGAATTTCACCAGTCGGTAATGCTCTTAAACCATCCATTAGATATTTCACATTAAACGCAATCTCTCCACTTTCACCGCTAATTTCAGCAGGTAAAGATTCCCGCGCATTCCCCAAATCCTGAGCTTCTACGGATAACGTTAATTGACTATCGGAAGTATTCAGCGTAAATTTCACTAAATTATTTTTTTGATCAGCTAACACAGAAACTCGCTCCAAACCACTTAACAGCCGTTTGCGTTCCATGCTAATCGTGCGGCTAAACTGACGGGGAATGAGTTGATGGTAGGCGGGATAGGCTCCTTCTAATTTACGGCTGGTTAAACGCTGATCGCCCAATTCAAAAATCACCTGGGTTTCATCCACACAAAGGGAAACCAAATCACTATCGGCCCGCATGGATAACATTCTTTCCAGTTCCCGTAAGGCTCTGGCAGGAATGGTGACGGAGAAATCTTCTAAATTACTGGCTTGAACCTTTTCTTCCCCTTCTTCGGTTTCTACCTGGGTTGGAGCTTCGACGACGGCGAGACGATGACCATCCGTTGCGGCAAATTCCAGGCTATCGGCAGACCCTTTGAGGTGAATACCTGTTAAAACTTGCTTGGTTTCATCCGTACTGGCGGCAAATAGGGTTCCTTTGAGTCCTTCATTTAACACACCCACGGGCAACATCAGAGGACTTGCTTCATCTACTGTGGGTAATTCAGGAAATTCATCGGCCGTTAATCCCCGAATTTGGAAACGTCCAGAGGCGGAGGTTAGGGTGGCTAAAATACTTTCTCCTGATTCCTTTTCTTCATCGATCGCGAGGGTTAATTCGCCTTCGGGTAATTTGGAGACAATATCCCCTAATAATTTGGCAGGGAGGGTAACTTTTCCGCTCTGGGAAACATCGGCGATAAAACTGGTATGAATGCCTAAACTCAAATCAAAAGCGGTTAAACTGACTCGCCCTTTTTCATCGGCAACTAAAAGAACATTTCCTAAAACGGGATGGGAAGGACGGGAGGGGACGGCACGACTAACCAGGGAAAGATTAGTGTTTAAATCGCTTTGACTGCAAATAAATTTCATGACTCGTAACACGGTTTTAGTAGAGCAGATCGATTGTACGCTCTTATTGGGGTTGCTGGCGTGGGGATTTAATGACTTGGTTTGTTATCCACAGTCTGTGGAAAAGTTGGGGAAAATTGCTTAAAGGGAGCTTTCGGGATCGCAACGAATTTCGAGGATAAAACCATCGGGGTCATAAAAATAGATGCCTCTGCCAGTCGGTCGGGTCACGGGGCCGTGGTCGATCGCGACTTGGTGGGATTGTAAAACCGCGATCGCGTCATCAAAAGCTTCGGGAGCAATATCAAAGGCAAGATGATTGGCACGGGTAAAGCCCTGGGTCGGATCGGGATGGGGCGGCAATAAATCAGGTTCCCAAAATAGATCGATAATTGTGCCGTCGGGAGTCATAAAATTGGCGACTTTTCCCTGTTCAACGAGGGATTTGAGGGTAGAGGGAACCGCATCCCCTGTTAATTCGGTTAAGCCTAAAATTTGACCGTAAAAATGGCGAGAAATGTCCATATTTTTGACGTTAAAGGCGATATGATGCACTTTCCGTAGGGTTCCGTGAGCAAGACTGGGAAGATTGGTTTCCATAGCAGTTCTAGAACAAAAAATTTTTAATTCTATGCTAATTGAATTCGTTGGGATCTTCAGGATTTATTTCGCCTGGTTGGGGTGATTTTTCAGGGGATTTTAAGACGTTGGGGGCTTGTTCTAGGATTTTTGAGACTATTTGCTCAGGATTTTCATTTTTGGCGATCGCAATCTGTAAATCGGCTTCTTGATAGAGGGATTTTCGTTCTGCTAACAAAGTTTCTAGCTTCAGGGACAGATCATCAATTTTGAGTAAAGGACGGGTATTGTCTTCTGCGAGTCTTTCTACCAGCAGGGAAATCGGCGCATCAAGCCAGATAATCAATCCATGCCGCAAATAACCCCAATTGACAGGACGCAACACCGCGCCGCCTCCTGTTGCAATAACGCTCCGAGTACAGGCTGAGACTTCCCCTAATACCTGACTTTCTAAATCTCGGAAAAAAGTTTCTCCGTCTTCTGCAAACAACTCATTAATACTCTTTTGAGCCACCCGTTCAATGAGAACATCCGTATCAAAAAAACGATAGCCTAATTCCTTAGCTAATCGCTGACCCACTGTTGTTTTGCCCGTTCCCATCATCCCGATGAGGTAGAGATTCAAGCCCTGTAAGCGATCGCCCATGAGAATATTTCCTAATTTCAGCTTGATTATTTTAGCAACTCGGCTTGACCTAAAGAAAGAAAGAATGGGATTTTCTCGATAAAATTAGAAATGCGATCGCGCGTTTAATATTTATTCAGTGAAAAATCAGCTTTTCTATCATGGTGATGAATCAAGGTTGGACGTATGAGGAAAAGGTTAATGCTCAAGGCGCGAGTCAAACCCTGTTAGATTACTATTGCCAAAATTATCAACATTCCAGTCGAGAAGAATGGCATAATCGCATTCTGGCGGGACAAATTTTAATTAATCACCAAACCGCAAAACCTGAAACTCTCTTAAAAAAAGGACAGCAACTCACCTATCAGCGATCGCCCTGGGAAGAACCTGATGTCCCGTTGGATTTTGTAATGCTCTACGAAGATACTGATTTAATGATTATTGCCAAACCGTTGGGATTACCCGTGTTGCCTGGGGGCGGATTTTTACAAAATACCCTACTTTACCAACTCCAACAACGTTATCCCCAGGAAATGCCTGTTCCTATCCATCGTCTCGGTCGGGGGACTTCTGGTTTGATGTTAATCGCTCGTTCGTCCTTGGCAAAATCTAAGCTCAGTCAACAGATGCGTGATCGCCAAATCAGTAAAATTTATCGTGCCTTAATTGGCCCCAGCGAATTACCAACGGAATTTACTATTAATCAGGCGATCGGTAAAATTCCCCACCCAATTTTGGGTTATATTTATGGCGCGACCCCAACGGGCAAGTTTGCTCAAAGCGATTGCCGAGTGTTAGAAAAAAGCTCAAGGAAAACACTTTTAGAAATAAAAATTTTGACGGGCAGACCCCACCAGATTCGCATTCATTTAGCCGCGATCAGTTATCCACTTTTAGGCGATCCGCTCTATGATGTGGGTGGTATTGCTAAAACTATCTGTATAGATTCAAAAATTTCTGTTCCTAGTGATTGTGGCTATTGCCTCCATGCCCATCAACTCGGTTTTATTCATCCTGGGACAAGCGAATATGTAAGTTTTATTTGTCCTCCTCCCCCTGAGTTAATTTGTCAGTTTTAGCATCTGTAATTAATTTAAAATGCGATCACCTACGGGCGACTCGTCCCAGTAGTTCATCTATTTCTTTTCTGTCCTTTTCCCAAGCTATTTCTTTTTTCTGGCGTTCTTCTCTTTCCTGATTTAGAGCATGGGTAAGTGCATCTATTGCTTTGGCATTGGACGTAATAAGATTTTGTAATTCTTCGTAAGTCATAGGTAGTTTAACGTTGCAAAGGAGGAATTAGGCTAATCTCATTATTATAACTGTCGAATAAAAGCGATCCCCCCTTGTTTTTTCAAAATTTTTTCAGAAAAACGCGATCGCAATCTTAGTTTGGAACAATCAGTATTTTTACCGTTGACAGTTGTGTGGTGGAACATGATCGATCTTCGAGGCATAGTGGGTAGTCTAGGGATATAAAAGAACTTTAAGTATTTTAAGGATGGTTTTGATATGGTTTCTATCGGTTCCTATGGGGTAACTACGGTTTTAAGCTCTTCGGGATGGCAAAAATACTATGCCCCTACTAATAACTACTGAAAATGCGATCGCTATAATTCAGGAAGGTAATTATTTTCATACTGTTCGATTAAAAAAGCTTTGAAAAGTTTCGGAAAGTTCTGATAGAGCTTTTTGTTTTACTTGCATATACTAGTTTGCGTTTTTAAAATTTTCGTGTACAAAGTCAATAGATAAAATTGGTATTTCTAGAGAGATGGATAACGACTTAAAACCTCATCAATTAAATCATTAATATATTGGTGATTAAATTGTAATTCAAAAGCATTATTATCACTTTTTTCATTATTACATTTCCAACAAATAATCTCCAAATTATCGTAATTAAACATTAGTTCAGGACAACGAGCTTTGTTGATTTTATGGTCTAAAGTCACGTAATTGGGATGAAAATAAAGATTGCCATTACCTATTTGATTTATTTTTTTGATCCCCTGATTGTCAAGATATTCATAACCTCTTTTGACAGCCTCTTGAAGCGAAGGTGTACTATATCTATCTTTTCCATAAACCATTTTTTTTGCACAATAAGGACATGGTCTATTTTTTCCGATTTCTCTATATTTATTTGGAGATATCCAGCCTTTTTGGGGATGACAAATAACAGGTTGACTCGCATTATCACGCCATATTCTGTTTATGTCGCTGGACTTATATAAAGTTTTTAGAATCGTTTGAGGAAATTCAGACATATTTTCTTCATGGGAAATAAAAATTAGAGTAATGGATATTTTTCAAGAGAATCTAGCGATATTTTTTCTAAATATTTTTGAGATTGAAGTAGTTTTTTTTGAGCTTCTATTGCAACTTTTTTTGCTACATCTGATTCAAGTATAGACAAGTTAATAGCACCTATTATATCCCCTTGAGATATCTTATAATCAAACATACTGATTGAATTGTCCTGATTTTCTTCTTGATTAGAAAAATATTCGCACAGGATTTCCCATGAAGATTTTACTTGAATCCACCCTATATTTTTGTAGCCTCTATTCCGTATTTCTTTTTTTTGAAAATTGTTTAGATAGCTAAATTTATTGGTATTTCTCTTTTGCCAATCTCGATAAGTCATTTTGTCGTCATTTTTCATAATTGATTGTATCTTATTTATTAGATTTTGGAAAATACTTAATTATATTGTTCCATTCATCAGAGCCATGTTTTTTCATGATATAATCCTTGACAGATTGCATTTGCTTACGTAAATTATCGTTGATGTTTTCTAATATTTGAATCTTGTTTACTGCCTCTTGTACTTGGGAATCAGCAATCTTTAACTGTTCTTTAATTGTATCACTTAAATCACGTGTTGCTTCATTATAATCATCTTTATGAACTAATTCCTTTTCAAGCAAATTTTTTTTTCTTTCCTGCCCATTAGTCGAAAGACAAGAGACTAACCACTGACCAGCTTTATAAATTTCTGAGTTTTGAAGACTGAGAAATTCCTTTAATTTAGCCTTAGCTTCGGCCGTTTTTTGTCCCTGACAGTAACGATTATAGTCATTAGCAGACTTAATTAGCTTCAATGTCATTAAATGATTTCCCGCTTCTACTAATTGTTGATCATTCATTTTTTTGTCAAGGGCATATTGGGCAATTCCAGTTGCCCTACTAATTTTACCAATCAATTTTTTTCGATCTTGTGTATTTAACATCATTATTAAAGAGAATTAGAAAATATAGAGTTGCAAGAAAATCAAGATACGGCAAATCAACAATAAATGATTGAAGATAGTGAAAATTGTACACCAAAAGCCGATCGCAGTTAAGGATTAAGAGAAGATTTGATCACAAACCCTAATAGAGCCAAAAACATTCCTGAAATGAGAACCCAGAGACGGTTATCCTGCTTCTCAGATTGTTTTCTTAGGTCAGCCATATTTTCGCTGATAGACTCTAATTTTTCATCCATTCGCGCCTGATTAATTTTAATTTCAGTGACAGTCTCGTTAACTTTTCCCACACCTTGCTTAAGATTCAGTTATCAGGTCTTTTATTTCTTTTAGCTCGGAATCGGTGACGGTAGGCATAGGACAACACCCAGGGATAACAATAGAAATTATACATCAAACTAAAAAGCGATCGCCTCTGGTCTAATCACAAAAATGCGATCGCATAGGTTGGAAACCGCACTCAGAAAGGGGGAAGCTTAGGGCAAAGCTTGTTACAATAGTTTACATAGTCTGTATTCTCAGTGTTGACCTATGACCCAAGCGATGATTACGCCCCCTTCTAACTCTGTGGAACTCGCAGAAGAGATTATTTCCGTAGAAGTACAACCGATTCATATCCCTCTCGGCCATACCGAAGATTTAGGGCCTGTCAGTGATATGTTCCCCGAAAGCTGGCGTTATCATCCTGAATTAATTACTGAGTTCTATAAACAGCGTCCTTTGCAAGTTTTTGCTCGTTTATTGAATATCATCATCCCCTTTCTCTCCTTTATCGTGAGTTTATGGTGGGATAAATTCTGCGGTAAAGATCCTAAAGGCGATCGCAAACGAGCGATTCAACTCCGAGAATTATTAACAAAACTAGGGCCTACCTATATCAAAGTCGGACAAGCCCTCTCCACCCGTCCCGATCTGGTGCCGCCCATTTATTTAGATGAACTGACGACTTTACAGGATCAACTACCGCCCTTTTCTAATGAAATTGCCTATCAATTAATTGAAGAAGAACTGGGTGCGCACCCGTCAGAAATCTATGCTGAAATTTCCCCCGAATCGATTGCCGCCGCCTCATTAGGTCAGGTTTATCGAGGAATCCTTAAAACAGGTGAAAAAGTCGCGATCAAAGTTCAACGCCCCGATTTGATCAAACGCATCACCCTAGATATTTACATTATGAGAACCCTCTCACTCTGGGCAAATCGTAATGTAAAAAGAGTCCGCTCTGATTTAGTCGCCATTACCGATGAATTGGCCAGTCGGATTTTTGAAGAAATGAATTATATCCAGGAGGGACGCAACGCCGAAAAATTTGCCCAACTCTATGGACACATGACCGAAATTTACGTTCCTAGCATTTATTGGAAATATAGCGGTCGTCGAGTGTTGACGATGGAATGGATTGAAGGAACAAAATTAACCAATATGCGGGCAATTCAGGCTCAAGGCATTGATGCCACCCATTTGGTCGAGGTAGGGGTGCAATGTTCTTTGCGTCAATTATTAGAAAATGGCTTTTTCCATGCCGATCCCCATCCTGGCAATTTATTGGCCATGAAAGATGGCCGTTTAGCCTATCTGGATTTTGGCATGATGAGTACGATTAAACCCTATCAACGCTATGGTTTGATCGAAGCGGTGGTGCATCTGGTGAATCGAGATTTTGAGTCCCTAGCCCAGGATTATGTGAATCTAGATTTTCTCAAGGCTGATACGGATCTCAGACCGATTGTTCCCGCCCTTTCCCAGGTTTTCGGCAATGCGTTGGGGGCGAGTGTGGCGGAGTTGAATTTCAAAAGTATTACCGATCAAATGTCGGCCATGATGTATGAATTTCCCTTTCGAGTTCCCGCCTATTATGCCCTCATTATTCGCTCAATGGTGACCCTAGAAGGGATCGCGATCGGTATTGACCCCAATTTTAAGGTATTAACGAAAGCCTATCCCTATGTGGCAAAACGGCTTTTAACGGATGAGTCTCCCCAATTACGGTCTTCTCTCCAGGATTTGTTATTTCAAGATGGGAGTTTTCGTTGGAATCGGTTGGAAAATTTGTTAAATAATGCCAAAAATTCTAGTGATTTCGATTTTGATAAGATTTTAGAACAGGCCACTGAGTTTTTGTTCTCCGATCGCGGTAATTTTATTCGGGAACGGGTGGTCAAGGAATTGATTAATGCGATCGATTTGTTTGGTCGTCGTAGTTGGTTTAATTTGACAACGGGGATTCGGGAACAGGTGGGCTTGGCTCTCCAGGAAAGACCGATAGAACTGCAAGATAATGCTAAGACCTTCGAGCATCTTAAGAGTATCTGGCAGATTTTACGAAATACGCCAGGTTTTGAGCCGATGAAATTAGTTCCTGTTCTCAGTAAACTGATTACCAATCCTGAAACCCATCGCATGGGCCAACAGGTGGCTGAGGGTCTAGCCCAAAAAGCGATCGCCCGTTTAATCCGCAATGTAGTCTTAGAGTGGGATTAAATCAGCCTTAAAAACTCATGCGTCTGCCACGATACAGGATTTGTTCATCGGAGTCGGCCAACACTTCACCCATTTCATCTTCTTCCTCTAGATCGTCCCAGAGGGGAGAAAATGGCACAAACATCTCGTTATTTTGGTGAATCGATTGGATTTTTTTGATAATGCGTTTGATTTCGACTTCTAATAAGCCCGTTAAAACCTCGCTTGCCTGAACAAATAAAAATACGTCGGGTAAGCAGGGAGTGAGCATCAAATGACCGTCGGAACTATGGGCCGCGATCGCCTCCCAATCCTGCCATTGCATCTCTGTTTGACTTTTTTTCGCTAAGGCCAACATCCGACCCGCCATAATCAACGCCTGACTTTCATCCAGACCAATGGCCCTAGTCAGCGATCGCCCTTCGTCAGAAATCAGGATCGCCCCTTCAATGCCCATGCCCTCTTGCACCACATCTTCAAAAATTTGTTCAACCTGGGATGAGTTTAGCTCTGTTGGGGCGGTAACTTGGGACTTTTTCTCTGTAACCGTCAGTTTTTCGCTAATTTCTGTCGTTTCAACCGTCAGCTCTAGGTAAGGAACGTCCGTGATTTCAAGGACATTTCCCAGATCCGAAACGGGTTCTGGAGAGACGGGATCATCCGAAGAAACCAACAGCTTTAAAATTTTCTTTTTTTGGAGATCCTTCTGACTTTTAGCCCTAATTTCTGAAGAAATCACCAACCCCAAACGGGGAGAATTATATTCATCGACATCGGGGACAATAACATTCTGTAGGTTACTTTCGAGGCGTTCCCGTTCAATAAAATAGACTGGCCCCTTTTCTAAATGTCTTAAAAATCTTTCTAAACGAGCATCATCCAGATTCCCCGTCCAGTAATAGGCCAAAAAATAGGGAATGTGGGAGCGACCGAGTTCATCCCTACCTTCGTTATATAACCAGCCAAACAAAAGATGGGTAGCAGAAACCTGATGGAGATAGACCGCCTGATAGTCATCACTAGGAGGATTATAGACATTCCAATGCTGATAAACAATGTTCTGCACAAAAGAATCCTGAATATGAATCGGAATCCGTTGGCTCACCAATAGTTGAAACCCACTATTCGGTAAGGTTGTATAGATCAATTGGCCAACCATTAAGGACATATTTTCTAGGATTTTAGGAGATGAACAACAACACTGCTCGGAATCTCGTGTTTGAGTCCCTGATTTCAATGGCTTTCACCTAAGAAATTGAACCAAGGACTATGGTGCGAATCCATTAATCATATATGGTCTTTGCAACGCGCTTTAGTTCCATGCTAACCCCTAATATAGTAACGGTAAAGCAAAAATTATAGCGGTATTCACAGGAGCAGGAAAGTCTTAAGGTTTATCTAGGATTTTCCAATGTCCTGATCCGAATCTGCTCAGTCGCTATCTCGGCCATGACTCCAATCCCAATGAATGCCTTCGTTACGTAGGATATAATTTCTTTTACATTATGAAAATTATTGCCTATATTTATAGTGATCCTCTATTAGAAAAAAAACCTGATATTGCCATCTGGGGGTTAGAAGTCGATCGCATTTATGAAGACTTAGGACAATATCAACAATTAGAAAGTTTAATTCAAGATTGTCAGACTGAATCCCCCGATTATTTATTACTCCGCCGTTTAGAAGAGTTGGGGAATTCCATTTCAGAAATCAGCGATCGCCTGAATCAACTAGAAAAATTAGGCATCGAAATTATTGCCATTGAACAAGATTATCATACATCGCAATTTCAACAGACATTATCAACGGAAGCGCGACAACACTTCACCCAATTATTGCAAGAAATTCAAAAAAATCAACGAAGTCAGAAATTACAACAGGGTCATGCCCGCAATCGTCTCAAAGCCTTACCGCCCCCTGGAAAAGCTCCCTACGGTTATCGTCGGGGTAAAGACCGCTATATTCTAGACCGTAGCACTGCCCCAGTAATTAAAGATTTTTTTGAACAATTTTTGCGGTTTGGATCACTGCGGGGAGCCGTTCGCTATTTAGAAAAACGCTATGGCAAAAAAATTTCCGTTTCTACGGGTCAACGTTGGTTAACCAATCCTGTCTATCGAGGAGATTTAGCCTATCAAAATCAAGATATTATTGCCGATACCCATGTCGCGATTATTTCTAGGGAAGAAGCTGCCCAAATTGAGCGATTACTCAGGCGAAATGCAACCATGCCCGCTCGGACTGCCAGTGCGCCCCGTTCTTTGGCGGGTTTAGTGTTTTGTCAAAGCTGTCAATCTCCCCAGACGATTACCCGTGTGACCAGACGCAATAAAAGTCAGGAATATCTTTATCTACGACCCAGCAATTGTCCTTTAGAAAAAAAATGTTCCGCGATCGCCTACGAAGAAATTTTGAAGTTAACGATTGAAAAAATTTGCCAAGAGTTACCCCCGACCGTCGCCCAATTAAATTTACCCAATTTAGATTTTGTTAAAAATAATTTCATCGCAAAAATTCAACAAAAACAAGAAATCATTGAGCAGTTGCCCCTATTAAAAGAACAAGGCATTTTAGACCAAGAAACCTTGGATTTAAGAAGCTATACCTTAAAAACCGAAATTTCTAAATTACGAACTCAGTTAGACCAATTGCCCCCAGGAGATTTAAAAATGATTGTTAAACCCGTTTCTCTTTCTCAATTTTGGTTAGATTTATCTGAAACCGAACGACGGTTTTATTTTCGAGAATTTATCAAAAAAATTGAAATTGTTCGCACAGAATCAAAGGATTGGCAATTAAACTTAGTTTTTGTTTTTTAAATCTTGCTCATTGGACTGAGGAAGTTAAGTTGTTACGTATTTAGATTGCATAGTGATTTTACCAAAAATCCTACAACAAGGGACTTAAGCCCCTTGCCCATATGCATTTTGAATGAGTAACAGCTTATTGTGGATTATTCCGTCTCGTGCCTCATTAACATTAATTATTCTCCCGAAAAATAGATAAATCCTTCCTAAGCTTACAATTACGGTCACGAAGTGTGCCTAGCGGTAGTTCATGGCCGCGACTTTCCCCTGTAAAGCCTAACTTTGATAAAATGAATAGACAAATAACTTAATTTTTCAGGGTTGACCCCTTTTTGTTAAGTCTTGTTCTCAGCCCAGATCCATATTAAATCCCTAATAATTCCCGAAATTCCCATGTTTAAGACCCTTTTTGGTGATCCCAATACCCGTAAATTAAAGAAGTTTCAGCCCTACATAGCCGAAATCAATGTCATCGAAGAAGATATTGAGGCTTTATCCGATGAGGAACTGAAGCAAAAGACGATCGCCTTTCGGGAATTGTTGGACAAGGCTAAAACGGACGCTGAAACGGAAGATATTCTGGATGAAATTCTGCCTGAAGCCTTCGCTGTAGTGCGGGAAGCGGGAAGACGGGTCTTGGGGATGCGTCACTTTGATGTGCAATTACTGGGTGGCATCATTCTCCACAAGGGACAAATTGCTGAAATGAAAACGGGGGAAGGAAAAACCCTGGTCGCAACCCTGCCTGCCTACCTCAATGGCTTGACGGGAAAAGGGGTTCATGTCGTCACCGTTAACGATTATCTCGCCCGACGGGATGCGGAATGGATGGGACAAATTCATCGCTTTTTAGGTTTGAGTGTGGGATTAGTCCAATCGGCGATGAGTCCCGAAGAAAGGAAAAAAAATTATGCCTGTGATGTCACCTATACGACTAATAGTGAATTAGGCTTTGATTATCTTCGCGATAATATGGCGACCTCCATGCAGGAAGTCGTTCAACGTCCTTTTAATTACTGTGTGATTGATGAAGTCGATTCTATTCTGATTGATGAAGCACGGACACCGTTGATCATTTCAGGGCAAGTCGAACGTCCAACGGAAAAATATTTACAAGCTTCTGAGATCGCGGCCCAACTCACTAAGGATGAGGATTACGAAGTTGATGAAAAACAACGTAATGTCTTGATGACCGATGAGGGTTTTGAAAAGGCTGAAAATTTATTGAAAACGAGTGATCTCTTTGATAAGGATGATCCTTGGGCTCACTACATTTTTAATGCGGTCAAAGCGAAGGAATTATTCATCAAAGATGTTAACTATATCGTCCGCGATAATGAAGTGGTAATCGTCGATGAATTTACGGGACGGATCATGGTCGGTCGTCGTTGGAGTGATGGTCTGCATCAGGCGATCGAAGCAAAGGAACGGGTAGAGATTCAACGGGAAAGCCAAACCCTGGCAACGATTACCTATCAAAATTTCTTCTTGCTTTATCCCAAATTATCGGGAATGACGGGGACAGCCAAAACGGAAGAAACCGAATTAGAAAAGGTTTACAATCTGCAAGTAACGATTACGCCGACCAATCGCCCTTCGGGTCGTCAGGATTGGCCTGATGTGGTCTATAAGACAGAAGAAGCGAAATGGAAAGCGGTTGCCCTAGAATGTCAGGAACTCCATGCAGAAGGTCGTCCCATTCTCGTGGGAACAACCAGTGTGGAAAAGTCTGAAGTGATTGCGAGTCTTTTGAATGAACTGGAAATTCCCCACAATATTCTGAATGCACGACCTGAGAATGTGGAACGGGAATCGGAAATTATTGCCCAAGCAGGACGAAAAGGAACCGTTACCATTGCCACCAATATGGCGGGTCGGGGTACGGATATTATTTTGGGGGGAAACTCGGATTATATGGCTCGCCTGAAGGTGCGCGAATATCTGATGCCGAAGATTGTTCGTCCAGAGGATGATGAGTTGGGCTTTAGTCCCCAAGGTTTTGGGGGACGCGATCGCCCAGAGGGTTTTGGTCAGGAGAAGAAAAAGAAAACCTGGCGCGTTTCTAAGGATATTTTCCCAACGGAAATTTCGGCAGAAGCGGAAACAATGCTGAAGGAAGTGGTCAAATTTGCCGTCTCTGAATACGGTGAGCAGAGTTTGACCGAACTAGAGGCAGAGGAAAAACTCGCGGTTGCGGCGGAAAAAGCTCCGACGGATGAGCCAGCCATCCAAAAGCTACGGGAAGTTTATAACCTAATTCGTAAGGAATACGAGAAATTTACCAGTGCAGAACATCAAGAGGTGATCAATCTGGGCGGCTTGCACGTGATCGGGACGGAACGCCATGAATCTCGACGGATTGACAATCAGTTACGGGGTCGGGCAGGACGGCAGGGCGATCCTGGTTCTACTCGTTTCTTCCTCAGTTTGGGCGATAATTTGCTCCGTATTTTTGGCGGCGATCGCGTGGCGGGCATGATGGAAATGTTCCGAGTGGAAGAAGATATGCCCATTGAGTCAAAAATGTTGACCCGTTCCCTAGAAGGAGCGCAGAAAAAAGTCGAAACCTATTATTACGATATTCGTAAGCAGGTCTTTGAGTATGACGAGGTAATGAACAACCAACGGAAGGCCATCTATGCAGAACGTCGTCGGGTTTTGGAGGGGTTAGACCTGAAGGAACAAGTGTTAGTTTATGCCGAAAAAACAATGGATGAAATTGTTGAGGCCTATGTCAATCCTGAGCTTCCGCCTGAAGAATGGGATATGGAAAAAATGATGGATAAGGTGAAGGAATTTATTTACCTCTTGGAAGATGTCAGCGTTGAGGATATGGCCGATATGACGGTTCCTGAAATGAAGGTCTTTTTCCATGAGGAAGTCCGCAAGGCCTATGATATGAAGGAAAATCAGGTGGATCGGGTACGGGCCGGTTTGATGCGAGAGGCGGAACGGTTCTTTATTTTGCAACAAATCGATAATCTCTGGCGGGAGCATTTACAGTCGATGGAAGGACTGCGGGAGTCGGTGGGTCTGCGCGGTTATGGTCAAAAAGATCCGTTGATTGAATACAAACAAGAAGGCTATGAAATGTTCTTGGAAATGATGATTGATATTCGTCGGAATGTGGTTTATTCTCTCTTCCAATTTCAACCCCAGGGTCAACCCCAGACGGTTTAATCTATTTTTATTAGGTATTCTTGGAAGCAATTTCTGGGAATACCTTTTATTATTAGGGTTTAATGCCCGCTCAATTCCCCAACATAGCGTTTTATAAACCTAGATGTTGACTAGCGTCTTCCTGATGTTTTTTTGGGCAAACGCGCTCAGTTCCAGTCTTTATTACAATATACAAAATGGGAACCACAAATAAACTTAAAAAAGTGGCGACGAGCATTCCCCCAAATACTGCCGTTCCCAAAGATTGACGACTTCCCGCCCCTGCGCCCGTTGCGATAACAAGGGGAATCGTACCAATCAGGGTTGAAAGGGCCGTCATTACAATGGGTCTTAATCGTTCCTGGGAGGCTTCAATCACAGCTTTAGTAATGGGTAAACCTTTTTCCCTTAATTGGTTGGCAAATTCCACAATTAAAATTGAATTTTTGCTGGCTAAACCGATCAACATGACTAAGCCAATTTGACAGTAAATATCATTGGGAAAACCGCGCAATGATTGGGCAAGTAAAGCCCCTAAAATTGCTAACGGGACACTCAACATAATAATCAGGGGATCAATATAGTTTTCGTATTGGGCAGCTAAGACAAGAAAAACAAATAATAATCCCAAGCTGAAGATTACGGGTGCTAATCCCTTCGATTCAATTTCTTCTAGGGAACTTCCTGACCATTCATAGGAAAATCCCTTGGGTAAAACCTCTTTAGCCACTTTTTCCATTGATTTTAAGGAATTTCCTGAACTGAATCCTGGAGCCGCCGAGCCATTGATCGCGATCGCCCGAAATAGGTTGTAATGATTAATCGTTTGCGCCCCGACCTTGGGAACGACGGTGACGAGATTCGCCAGGGGAATCATTTGATTTTGATTAGAACGGACATAAAGCTTGCCAATATCCTCTGGTTTACTGCGAAATTCCTGATCTGCCTGAAGATAAACGCGATAGGTGCGGTCTTGGAAAATAAAATCATTCACATACTGGGAACCCAGAGCGGTTTGTAAAGTATTAAAAATATCATCGACAGAAACGCCTAACGTCTTCGCCCGATTGCGATTCACTTCTACTAACAATTGGGGCGTATTTGCCTGAAAAGTACTAAAAACAGCTTGTAATCCGGGAGTTTGATTGGCTTGACCCAGTAACATTCCCATTGATTGCAGTAGGGTTTCCAAATCACTATTAGTACGGCGGTCTTGTAACTGGAAATTAAACCCCCCAAAATTACCTAATCCCTGAATAGCAGGCGGATTAACGGGAAAAATTCGGGCTTCGGGAATCATCGCAAATTTTCCAAATAATTGACCAACCATAGCTTGAACGGATTGCCCTGGGGCTTGTCGGTCTTCCCAGGGCTTAAGGGTGCTAAAAATGATCCCCTGATTAGCACTATTCCCACTAAAGCTAAAGCCTCCTACGGAAAAGGTTCCGACTACTTCAGGTAATTTTAAAATTTCTTTTTCAACTTGATCGATAATTTTACTCGTGTATTGCAAAGAAACTCCTTCGGGAGCTTGGATAATGGTAATAAAATAGCCCTGGTCTTCATCAGGTAAAAAAGCGGTGGGAACCTGGGTATAGAGCAAGCCCGTAACAACTAGGAGCGCAATAAATAAACCGATCACGAAAATCTTGAAATGGCTCAACCAACCTAATACGGCTCGATAGCGTTGGCGGGTTCCGTCAAAAAAATAGTTAAATCCATCGAAAAACCAAGCAATCCAAGGGGGAGCGTGTTGTCCTTGGCGTAATAATAAGGCACACAGAGAAGGAGTTAAGGTCAGGGCTAAAAAGGTGGAAATGGCGATGGAAAAGGCGATCGTGAGGGCAAATTGTTGATATAGCGCGCCTGTCGTGCCAGGAAAAAAAGCAACGGGGATAAATACAGCCATTAAAACTAAAGAAGTTGCGATTACAGCACTTGATAGTTCGGACATCGCTTCACTGGCCGCCCGTTGGGGACTCATCCCTTTTTCTTCAATAAAACGACTGATTTGCTCTACCACAATGATCGCATCATCCACGACCATTCCCGTCGCCAGGGTTAAACCAAAAAGGGTCAGACTATTAATCGAAAAATTAAACACTTTTACAAAGGCAAAGGTTCCCACCAGAGCCAGGGGAATGGTTAGGGCGGGAATGAGAGTAGTACGCCAATCTTGTAAAAAAACTAAAATGACAAGCACCACCAATAACACGGCGATCGCGAGGGTTTTAATGACTTCTAACAAGGATTGCCGGACGTAATTCGTGGTATCAAAAGCCGTTTTATAATCCATCCCAGCAGGGAAATTTTCCGCTAATTGGGCAATTTCTCGTTTAACTTGTTTGGCAACTTCTAGGGCATTACTGTTGGGTAATTGATAAACCCCTAAACCGATCGCCTCCCGACCTCTAAACCGTAGAAAAGATCCATAATTTTCCGCGCCTAATTCTACTCTCCCCACATCTTTCATACGAACAATTAGGCCATTATCTCCTGTTTTCAGAATTAAATCTTCAAATTGAGACGGTTCAGTTAATTGACTCGCCGCTCTTAGGTCAATCTGAAATTCCTGTCCTTTGGGCGCGGGTTCTTTGCCTAATTGGCCCGCCCCGACCTGGAGATTTTGTTCCCTGAGTACATCAGCCACATCGGCGGTAGTTAATCCTTGACTAGCTAATTTGAGCGGATTTAACCACAATCGCATGGCATAACGCCGTTCCCCAAAAATTCGCACTCCCCCAACACCTGGTATCCGTTTAATCGCATCAACTAAGTAGCGATCGGCATAATTACTCAGAAAAACGTTGTCATATTCCTTATTTAAACTAAATAACCCGATCGCCAACAATAAATTGGTTGATTCTTTACTAACTTGCACCCCCGTCTGTTTTACCGAATCGGGTAATTGGGGTTCAGCGAGGGCAACCCGATTTTGCACATCCACCGCCGCAATATCTTTGTCGCGATTTCTCGCAAAAGTTGCCGTTATACTGCTAGTTCCGTCATTACTACTACTAGAGCTGATATAACGTAAGCCTTCTACCCCGTTAATTTGCCTTTCTAAAACATCTGTAACGGCTTTTTCAACAACTTCCGCATTGGCTCCGCTATAGTTCGCGCTGACTTGAATTTCAGTGGGGGAAATATCGGGGTACTGAGCAACGGGCAAATTAAATAGGCTAATCAGTCCGACCAAAAAAATAATGATGGCGCAGACGGAAGCAAAGACGGGACGTTTAATAAAAAAGTCAACAAACATTTAATATTGCCTATATTTTTACGGTTCTAATACTTATTATTAAAAAGTTCAATATCAATCAAATAACATTCTAGGGATATGATTGAGGACATCATATAAGCTGTGACGAATCTAAATTGCACTATTGCAAATACCTGATACCTTTTAACAAGGGGCTTAAGCCCCTTGCCTCTATAAATATTCAACTACGAACAGCTTATTTATGTTCCTACGGATAATTTCAGAATTCTGAGGTTGCCAAATATGGTAAGTCCAAAAATTATAAACCATAAAAATCCTCATCTAGAATTTCTGCTATTGAAAATGGACAGGTTAAAGGATAATCGATTTCTTTAGGAATACTGACTCCAAATTTAGCGCGTTTTCCTTCCTTAATGGCTAATTGATAGGCATCGGGATAGGCAGATTCAATAGCACTAGGTAAAAACGCTTTGAGAGAAGGTGTTTCCCGTAAACTTTTTTGAACACGCTTTCGATGTTCATCCACTGAATCTAACCAACTTTGTTGCATCATTTCAGGGGCATTTTTTTGAACCTTTAATTTGAGTAAGTGAGCTAGTAGAATCATTAAATTACTTTCTAAAGAACGTTTTTCCGATCTACCCAAGTCTTGTAACTCCTCAATCAAATGTTCCCGATCCAATTGCTCAAATTCCGATTTCTGGAGATGTTCAATCGTCTTTTGAATCCATTCTTGAAAATCCTGATCATACAGCTTTTCTGGTTGTTTAATTAATGATGTCATCTGAATTAACCCCAATTTAAAATTATGGTTTTGAGCCTGGCATTTGAGTAGGCATTTGATTCACATCCATCACGGGCATTCCTTCTTGTAAATTCATTGATCCTGCGGTGACAAACTTTTCTCCTGCGTTTAAACCCGATCGCACTTGATAATTATTTCCCTGCATATTGCCTAAGGTAATCGCTTGTTTTTTAGCAACGAGTTGGGATTTTTTAGTTTTCGGATCAGGTGCAGATTCGGCCACAAAAACAAAAGTTTCTGAGCCAATACGAGAAATGGCAGTAGCAGGAATTAATATGCCAGATCCTTCATTCCAAATAATCTTGGCAGGGACTAACTGACGATTAAGCAGTTCTCGACCGATATTGTTAAAACTGGCTCGGACTAGGACGCTCTGGGCATTGGTCGTAACATTGGGCGAAATAAAACTAATATTTCCCCTGGCAATAGCTTTTCCTTGACTATCCAGAATTTGCACGGGTAGCCCTAACCGTAACTGGGGGGCTTGGTCTAGGGGAACGGATAGATTAATTTCTAGGGCTTTATTTTCCGTAATCGTGGTTAAGGGATCGCCTGCTTTGACATAATTGCCGACCTTGGTGGGAATATAGCCGACAATGCCCGTAAAGGGAGATTTGATTTGACTCTTTTGAATTTGCACTTCAACAGTTCGCACCTTTGCCTGGGATTCGGCAACCTGGGCTTTTGCCTGGGCAATATTTTCAGGACGCGCTCCATTTTTTAATCGGTTTAAATTTTGGCGTTTTTCTTCTACTTCTGCCTGGATGCGATCCATATCCGATCCCCTGCCCTTACGGAGTTGGGATAATCGCCGTTGGGCCGCCTGCACATCTGCGATCGCCTGTTTTTGTTCCTTAAGACGCTGTTCGTAGGCATCCAGGGCAATCACTCCTTCATCTTTTAAGCTCGAATAACGTTGCACCCGTTGTTTCGTCAAATCAGCCTCGGCTTTAGCAGAATTCAACTGAGCCTGGGCCTGGGCAATTTCTTCGGGACTCGCTCCCCCCTGAACATTGGCTAATTGGCTCTGGGCCTGTCTGAGAGTGGCTTGAGCTTCGGCAATATCCTCGGAACGAGAACCCGCCTCTAGTTCGGCTAACGCAGCCTGATCCCTCGCAAGGGCCGCCCGTGCCTGCAAAAGTTCAGTTTGCAGGGTATCGGTGTCTAGGCGCATGATCACTTGCCCCTGGGTCAGCAAATCCCCTTCTTTAACGAGAATTTCGCTAATTCTACCGTCTATTTCCGAGGATATTTCCGCCGCACGGCTTGCTTCTAGGGTTCCGACGAGTTCTGAGGCATTTTCAATAGTGCTTAAAGTCGCCGTTTGTAATTTAACGGGAATGGCTTGGGGGCCTGCCGCCATCGCTTGCTTAGGGGCTTGTTGGTCTTTCTGTTGGCCTATCCACCAATTGAGGCCGAATCCTCCCAACGCAACTAGGACAACTAGCCCAAAAATTCCTTGCCATAGGTTGTTGGGAATGGCTTTCAGCTTTGGAAGAGGCTCTGTGGGCAAAGTATTCGGTTTTTCTTCTATTATTTCTTTTTCACTAACTAAAGGAGTTCCAGACAATTGAGGGTCAGCCATGTTGATAAAATGAGAAATAATAATGAAAATAATTTGGATATTTTGGTGTTTAATTTATTTCTTAATATTTCTTAGTATAGGTGATGGGAAAAAGTTTTTTCATGAAGGAGCATCTATCAAAAGGATTATCTTTGCTAGATTGTGATGGCTGAATAAATTTTCTGCCAAGAAAAAGCAGGACGTTTGCTCCCGACAACACCTGACAATATTAACTAAGAAATGATGGATTTTTGAGTTGATTTTAAACGCTTAGGGAATATTCATGAAACCTAAGCTACTCAGCACTAAATCACTAACTGCATTCGCGATCGCAAATTCACTAAAAAAACTTTCTCGAAAATCAAAGGACTGCATTTCCGTCACAATCGCAATCACCAATGATCCCAGATCATTTTCTCCCTCTAGGCGTTGACGAACAAAAATTTGGGTTGCACGCTGGGCGATCGTGGCATTCACCGCTTCGGGTATAAATTCTTCATCCAGCCAATTTTGTAAAGCCTTTTGCAACCATTCTCCTTCTTGAGCATAGTCCTGGACAGGGGGCAAGGTAATAGGAAGAATCGGTTGAACTGTCATAGCTATAATCTTGAAAATCCAGTACGAGACAGCAAAATTAAAAGACCAAGGAGATTTAATTCATTATACAGGGAGATGTCTACAGCTTGGAATTCAGAAAAAGGGGTAACCCAAATAAAAAAGACGACTACCCCGCAAAGGGGAGTGATTGAATTGAAATGGACTTGAGATAACTAGCTTACTTCTCCCATTGTTGTTTGATTCACTCCCAGGGTTAAATACTAGGACATGGCTAACATTCTTTGCATGGGGATTAAAGCTGCTTGTCGCGTTTTTTCGGGTAACGTTAATTCGGGACTTTTATTTTTCATACATAAATAAAGTTTTTCTAAAGTATTTAAACGCATATAGGGACATTCATTACAGGCGCAATTTTCTTTGATGGCAGGGGCGGGAATAAAAAGCTTGTGGGGAGATGCTTTTTCCATCTGATGAATAATCCCTGGTTCTGTCGCCACAATGAAGGCTTGATGATTACTTTGTTGAGTATATTTTAATAAGGCAGTTGTTGAACCAATAAAACTCGCATGACGCAGCACAGGCTCTTCACATTCAGGATGAGCAATGATTTCTGCTTCAGGATTTGCCATTTTTAGGTCAATCATTTTACGTTCAGAAAAAGTTTCGTGGACAATACAACTGCCTTCCCACAGCACCATTTTTCGTCCCGTTTTCTCCATCACATAACGCCCTAAATTGCGATCGGGGGCAAAAATAATGGGTTGATCTTGCGGGATTTGATTAACAATTTTAACGGCATTAGAGCTAGTACAAATAATATCGCTCATGGCCTTAATTTCCGCCGTGCAATTAATATAGGAAATTACCAAATGGTCGGGATAAAGTGCTTTAAATTTGGCAAATTGATCAGGAGGACAACTATCGGCCAAGGAGCAACCCGCATCCAAATCGGGCAGTAAGACCAATTTATGGGGGTTTAATATCTTAGCGGTTTCTGCCATAAAATTGACCCCCGCAAAGACAATCACATCCGCATCGGTTTGGGCTGCTTGTTGAGATAAGCCGAGGGAATCCCCTAAATAATCCGCAATATCTTGAATATCATTATTTTGATAGTAATGGGCCAAGATAACTGCATTTAATTCTTTTTTTAAATCATTAATAGCCGCAAAAAGGTCATCAGGGATAGCTTCTTTCGCGGGTTGGGTCGTCGGTCGGATCGTGGTGAACATTCTATTCACAGACTCCTGAGGGAATTATAGTTTTTTCTACCATAATCATTATAGTTGATTTTACCAAAAATAACTTATACAAAGCTGTATGAAAATTTCCTCCAGATCATCAAAATCTAGAAGGAAAAGGCGATCGCGGTCTAACTAGCGAGATATTCACGAATAGAGGCTTTGCGCTTACGAAGTTTGGTCAGGGCTTCCCGTTCAATTTGACGAACTCTTTCGCGGCTAATGTTTAAAATCGTGCCAATTTTAGCGAGGGTCATGGGTTGGCCGTCAGTCAGACCAAACCGCAGTCCAATCACTTCCCGTTGCTGGGGAGACAGTTCCTCCATTAAGTTGTCTAGATCGATCTGAAGCGAGGCGTGGGTGGCAAAGTCCTCTGGTTGAGGCCCCGAATCTTCTAGCAGTTCCCCCAATTCGGTATCCTGATTGTCGCCAACTTTCAGATCTAAAGATAAAGGATGACGGGCGCGTTCCAAATATTCCCGCACTTGTTTGGGAGTTGTTTCTAATTCTTGCGCTAATTCTGCAATGGTGGCGGAGCGTCCTTTTTCCTGGGAGAGTTGACGCTGGGCTTTTTTAATTTTATTGAGCTTTTCAGTAATATGAATTGGTAAACGAATGGTACGGCTTTTTTCAGCGATCGCCCTAGTGATGGCTTGACGAATCCACCAATAGGCATAGGTCGAGAACCTATAACCCTTCGTGGGGTCAAATTTTTCCACGCCGCGTTGCATTCCAATGGTTCCTTCCTGGATCAAGTCCAACAAATCCAGATTACGCTTGAGATATTTTTTGGCAACGGACACTACCAGACGGAGATTGGCTTCGACCATTTTTCGTTTCGACACTTCTCCCGCCGCGATCGCATTTTTTAACTCAGCCACAGAAAGATCCGCCGCTTCAGCCCATTGTGCTTCCGTAGGTTCCTGACCCAGTTGGGCGGTAAGAGATTCTTGTAGTTCAACCAAAACGACGGAGCGTTGAATGCGCTTAGCGTGGATAATTTCCTCTTCGTGGGTTAAAAGAGGAACACGGCCAATTTCTCGCAAATAGGCGCGAACTGGATCGGGGGTACTTGTCGCAGTCTTCATGTCGAAAATTCAAGAATTAAAGTTGATCTGAAAAAGAAACGGGAAGAAAAGTGTTTAAGGCGTAAATAATGAAGATAAACTTCAGATAAACACCCAAAAAGGTTGATTAGAAAGGAAATCAGGATAGAAAAGCCGTTAAAGGAAAAAGTTAAGATTTCTGAACTGCTTACCTAGAATAAAATCATTTGTGCTGTGTTCCTTCATAATACTATACAAATCTTTAAGTTTTGTAAACTTCAGAACAGAATTCTAAGAATTTAAGTACAATGGCATGAGTTCTTTTGAGGAAGAGAATTCTTTCTTTATACGTCGAAAATAGATAAAAAAAAGAAATAATATCTAAAATAAGCTGATATTTTGTAGAAATTTTCTGCTTTCATCCCAGAGGAGTCGGGACGCTGTCAGAGTAATCTTACTTGTCAATGGGTTAATGCTCATGATGGCTCTCAAATCACAGATCCGAAAAAGAAACCCCATTGGGACAAATCAACTCCTGGCTTCCCGTTGACAGGGGCGCAAACAGAATGTAAAGATAAATAACCCCTAGCTTTTCCTGATTCGTCATCTAATATTAAATCCCTATTGATAATGGAATCCGACTCTGTTAGTGAACTATTTCCCCTCTTCAACACGGCCACCCCTGAGACAATTGAATGGTTCCTTTCTGTTTCGGAAAAGCAAAATTATCCTCCCAACAGTCTTTTGGTGAGTAAAGAAGATTGGGGAAAGGACGTTATTTTTATTGTTTCAGGTTGGGTGAATATTTGTGCTTTGTCCCGTGATCAGGAAATAACGTTGGATATTCTGGCGGAAGGAGATTATTTTGGGGAAATAGCAGTTTTAGATGATTTTCCTCCCCTTACCAGGGTAATTTCCCTTTCTGATGTTCAGTTACTCAAAATTTCAGCCCAGCGATTTTTGCAGATGTTGTTCAAAGATCCCCAATTGCAACATCGAATGCTCCAACTGACGATCCAAAGAGTCCGCCATCTCTATCGCCGTTTAAAGTCTTCTTCTCAGTCCACCGAACGAATCTTAATTAAAACCCTGATGGATTTGGGCAAACGCTATGGCAAAACGACGGATAAAGGGATCGAAATTTTGAAGGTTCCGACTCAGTGTTTGGCCACGATGATCGGTGTGGATGCGATCGCGATCGAAACCATGCTAGAAAAACTGCGTAAAAATCATTTGATCGAAATTGATACTAATAATCAGACCTTGAGCTTACCGAGCTTAAAGCAATTACAGCATTTTTCTAAACAATTATAAAATTTTAGGCTTATTTTTGATATCAATTTTACCGAATTGATCATCATCATTTTAGAGATAAACCAATCAAAAAAATATAATAAACTGTCCCCTCTCACTCTTCGATCTCAGCAGTATGTTACTTTCTCAAACCGTTCCCCAATCTTCATCCCTAGATTCAACTCTTCCCAGGATTGTTTATCAAGTTTCCATGCCTCAACCGACTTCCCACCTTTTTGAAGTCACCTTAACCATTGAGCATTGGCAAGAGAGGCAACTTAATCTAAAAATGCCTGTCTGGACACCTGGTTCCTATTTAGTGAGGGAATATTCTCGCAATCTTCAAGATTTTATCCCCCAGAATAGCCACACTAAGGCTAGGTTGATTTTTGAAAAAAGTAGTAAGAATCATTGGCAAATTGAAACGGAAGACGCAACAAATATCACCATTTTCTATCGAGTTTATGCCCATGAATTGTCCGTTAGAACTAATCATTTAGATGATTCTCATGGTTACTTTAACGGAGCAGCCCTATTTTTATATATTCCTGGCTTGGAATCTTCACCCTCTATTTTAGAAATCATTCCTCCCCAAGCTAACTGGAAAGTAACAACGCCCTTACGATCCTTAGAAGGCAAAAAGAATACTTTTTTAGTTCCTGACTTTGATACCTTGGTCGATAGTCCTGTCGAAGTAGGAACTCACCCGTGTTATGAATTTCAAGTCCGAAAAAAGAATCATCAATTGGCGATTTGGGGAGAAGGAAATATTGATGCCGAAAAAGTGATTAGAGATATGGAAAAAATTATTGAAGTAGAAGCGGATCTCTACGGTGGATTGCCCTACGAAAACTATTCTTTTTTATTGCATTTATCCAATAATGGTTTTGGTGGATTAGAGCATAAGAATTCTTGTACTTTGAATTATTCGCGCTTTGGTTTTCGAGATCCTGAAAAATATAATCGTTTTATTCAATTAGTTGCCCATGAATTTTTTCATCTGTGGAATGTGAAAAGAATTCGTCCTCAAGCCTTAGAAAAGTTTGATTATGAGCAAGAAAATTATACGCCTTCCCTGTGGTTTTCTGAGGGTACAACGAGCTATTATGATTTACTGATTCCCTTGCGAGCTGGACTTTATAATAGTAAGATTTTTCTAGATAATTTAGGTAAAGAAATTACTCGTTTTTTGGTTACACCAGGAAGAATGGTTCAACCCTTAGCAGAATCCAGTTTTGATGCCTGGATTAAACTCTATCGCCGTGATGCCAATAGTGATAATTCCCAGATGTCCTACTACCTCAAGGGCGAACTGGTCTCGCTCTTATTGGATCTCTTGATTCGCGATCGCACCGAAAATCAGCGATCGCTAGACGATGTGATGCGTCAGATGTGGGAAAAATTTGGCAAAACCGAGATAGGATTCACCGAAAACCAATTGAAGGAAGTGATTGAATCCGTTGCAGATAGAGATTTAACAGACTTTTTTCAAAAGTATCTACATACCACCCAGGAACTGCCCTTTAACGACTATCTCGAACCCTTTGGCTTGAGATTGCAAGCTGTCCCAGAAGACAACCCAATCCCCCATACAGGGATGCGTGTGCAGTCAGAGAATGGTAAAGACATGATCAAATTTGTGGCGGCAAATTCTCCCGCCCAGGTCGCTGGGATTAGTCCTGATGACGAATTATTAGCTCTGGATGGTATTCGCGTCACCGCAGAGCAGTTACCTGAACGACTCAAAGATTACCAAGCAAATGATATGATCGAATTATCTGTGTTTCATCAGGATGTCTTGAAAACTGTCCAGCTTCAATTGGCAATTTCCCAGCCCAGTCGTTACGAAGTTGTTCGCATTCCCAATCCCAGCGATCGCCAAGTTGAAAACATTGTTGGTTGGCTCGGATCGAATTAATACAGTTACAAAACCCCTATTCCTAAAGGAATTTTTCCCATTTGCTCTCCCAATCAGCAGATGAGTTTGTTTGAATAAATTTATCTTAAAATCTCTGCAATGCACCAATTTCTCCCCATCGCTTATTTTGAAAACAACTTTGTTCCCTTTGAAAAAGCCACTATTTCGGTCGCGACCCATGCTTTACATTACGGAACAGCCGCCTTTGGAGGACTGCGAGGCATTCCCGATCCCCAAAATCCCCAACAAATTTTACTCTTTCGCCTAGACCGTCATTGTCAACGCCTCAGCCAGAGTGCAACTTTTTTAAATTACGAAATTTCTGCTGAAAAAATTCACCAAGTGATTGTTGATTTTATTCAAAAAAATAAACCGACTACTTCTTTTTATATTCGCCCCCTCGTTTATAGTTCAGGTTTAGGGATTGCGCCCCGCTTACATAATATTGAAAAAGATTTTTTGGTCTATGGACTGGAGATGGGAGATTATCTTGCCGCCGATGGTGTGAGTTGTCGCATCAGTTCCTGGTATCGTCAAGAAGACCGTAGTTTTCCCCTGCGAGGAAAGATTAGTGCGGCTTATATTACTTCTGCCTTAGCGAAAACGGAAGCGGTTGAATCGGGTTTTGATGAAGCGATTTTGATGAATTCTCAGGGCAAAGTTTGTGAAGCAACGGGGATGAATATTTTCATGATCCGTCAAGGGCAATTAATTACGCCTGGCCCAGAGCAGGACATTCTAGAAGGCATTACGCGAGATAGTATTCTAACGATTGCTAAAGACCTCGGAATTTCCACCGTTCAACGTCCCATTGATAAATCAGAATTACTGGTTGCTGATGAGGTTTTCTTAAGTGGAACTGCGGCTAAAATCACTCCTGTTAAACGAATCGAAACCTTTGCTTTTTCCTCTGATCGTCCTATTACGAATAAACTCAAAGAAACGTTAATAAATATTACCGAAAACCGCGATCCAAAGTATCAAGATTGGGTTTTCAAGGTTCCCTTATTCGATTAGAATACCTTTAACTATTCTAACTAACTTTTTTGGGAAAATATTCTGAATGAATTTTAAACCTAGTGTCTTTTCGTTAAAATCCTTGGGAAGTCTTTCCCTGGCGACAGTATTTCTGTTAACGGCGTTGGGTTCCATTTCCTTGGCGGCTAGGGAACGTTTATTAGGGCAAACTCGTATTTCCTTTGGGACGGATTTTGATTATTTAGTGATCGCCAATAACTGCGATCGTCCTTCGGTTTCGGCAATGAAAATTAAAGTCCTCAAAGCTCCTGCCGAGATTAACGCAATTTCTATCCGATACGGTAACAATAAAACCGAGCAATTACCTGTACGGAAAAATTTTGCTAAAAATAGTGAGTCAAAATGGTTCGATCTCAAAGGCGATCGCCGTTGTGTTAAAGCCGTCGCGGTTGTGGGTAAAACCAAGAATCAAGCCTCTAAAGAAGCCTTAGTGCAATTCTACGGGCGTTAATTTGGTTCACTAAAATTTCGGTAATCGGGAAAGCAAAGAAAAAGCCCCAAAACCGATCAGTAAG
>QBMS01000059.1 GCA_003249095.1 Snowella sp. | reverse complement strand
GGAATATCTGCCGCCTTGGCTTTTTCAATAGCTGTCCGTAGCTGAAAATTTCCTGCGGGATCGGCGACCCCACTACTCGCCGCCACAATAATCGCACGGGACAATTGAGCAAAGGTTTTTCCTTTTTTAGCATCAACACGAGCCTTTTGTCGCTTGATATTCGCCCATTTACTATGACCTGCCATTGCCTAAAACTGGTATTGAAATTTACAAATATAGCTTACTACGAAAGGATTAATTATACAGAATTACATTCAATTGTAACGATTCTTGAATTTGACTCTATAAAAATCGACAGATTAATGTACTATCGGGAAATACAATTTTGTATCAGCTTTAAATATCGTGTTTTTATATCTTTGAACACTACAACACAAAAGATGGAAGACTTATTTTGAGTACATTGACCTCGATCAAACCCAAAGGAGACAGTTCGATGAAATTAGGGCAAATTTTGCTCAGAAAACATATCATCGCTCCCCAACAACTAGAAGAAGCGATTCGGGAACAAGATGTTTATCCTCTCAAGCTGGGTGAAATCTTGATTCAGAAAGGCTGGCTGGCTCCCCAGGCATTGCAAGAAGCTCTTAAAGAACAAAATTGGCGAAAAAAAGGGTTCTGGATTATCTAGCTCAAGATTAATTGAAGATCAAGGCAACAACGCTTCCCTCCCTGCATTTTTGCCGTATAGAGGAGTTGGGGGTTACTGTGAAAAATTTTCCGAGAATGAATAGGCATTCCTAAAGCCCTATTTGCTTTTTTATTGTCGAAGGAAACTGTTACCCTAGTAGCTAAGTCTTCCAGATTACCGACAATATTTTCCCCATGAATAAACCAATCTTGGAAATCAGCGTTCAAGAATTAGCTCTCCGCTTGTCCGACAGGAAACCCGGTCTACAACTGATTGATGTCCGTGAACCCCATGAGGTCGCGATCGCCCATTTAGAGGGATTTGATGTCCTGCCCCTGAGTGATTTTGCCAATTGGTCAGAAACCATCCTGTCCCGTTATCAATCGGATCTAGAAACCTTGGTGATTTGCCATCATGGAATGCGATCGGATAGGATGTGCCAATGGTTACGGAATATCGGTTTTAGCAATGTTAAAAATATAGTAGGTGGTATAGATGCCTATTCGCTTTTTGTTGATCCGAAAGTTTCACGTTACTAAATGCGAATCATCGTTATTGTTAGAAGTTATTTTGATTGAACCATGCTAAATAAAACCCATTTGACCGAGCGTTATCAAAATATTCTTCGTGCCACTATTCAACACTATATTGCGACGGCTGAACCTGTTGGTTCCAAAACCCTTTTAGAAGAATATAAATTTAGGATTAGTTCTGCGACTATTCGTAATGCCTTGGGAAGTTTAGAAAAAGCAGGTTTACTCTATCAACCCCATATTTCGGCTGGGCGCATTCCCTCGGATTCTGGTTATCGCATTTATGTCGATCACCTATTAACATTTAACGCGAATAAAAAAGAAAAAATTGATCAATCCCTACAGCAACAATTGACTTCCCAAGGTTGGAGTTTAGAAACCCTTTTACAACGGGCAACCCAAATTTTAGCGAGTCTGAGCGGTTATATTGCCCTCATCACCTTTCCCCAAACTACGACCATTCAACTGCGTCATTTGCAACTGGTTCAGGTTTCCCCAGGGCAGGTCATGATTATTATTGTGACGGATGCCTATCAAACCCATTCTATTTTAATGAATTTACCCCAAAATTCAGAATTAGAAACCCATATTTCCCCTGAAGAGTTTGAAGAAGAATTACAGATTTTATCCAATTTTTTAAATAGTCAACTTAAAGGTAGAACCCTATCAGAATTATCTACCTTAAATTGGCAGGAAATTGATCAAAAGTTCACTTCCTATACGGATTTTCTGAAAATTTTATTAAAAAAACTGGAGCCATTCCTGCAATCCTCTGCACCAATGGTGATTCATGGCGTTTCTGAGGTCATTCGCCAACCTGAATTTTCCCAATTAGAACAGGTACAAATGTTACTGCGTTTATTGGAACAGGAGCAAGATCAACTTTTTCCCCTTATTTTTGAATTACCCGATCGCGACCATCTGGCAAAATCCGTCAGTATTCGCATTGGGGCAGAAAATCCCTTGGAGTCCATGCGTCCCTGTACCCTAGTTTCAGCGTTATACCATCAGGGTGATGTTCCCGTCGGTAGTGTGGGGATTATTGGCCCGACTCGGATGCTCTACGAACAAACCATTCCTCTGGTGGAATCTACCGCTAATTATCTATCAGAAGCCCTGAGTTAGGCGATCGCGGCTCTCCTGATAAAAGACAAGATCCTGGTTTATAGCAAGCTTAGGGTTTTGTCTGGGGTGTCCCTATTTTGTTAAAATTCAAAAACCCTTACCTTGGATAGCGCAATGCTCACTGACTGGATTCCGTTTGAGATCTCCATTAATACCGTAATGTTGGCAGGTGGATGTCTGTGGTCATTAGGTTTATATTTGGTTTTAAGCTCTTTTAAAAATACCTTGATCGAACAATTGCAACGGTGGTTTAATTTTGCTGAGCGATCGCTTTATACTTCCGTTGAAGAATTTGAAAGAACTCGCCCCGCCAGGGAAGCACAAAATAGTTTTTATGCCTCAATTTTTAGTATCATTCCCTTTCTCATTTTAGGCGGATTCTGTAATTGGGCGATCGAAGTCGGATTAGGAGACAGTTGGGGTATTAGTACGGGAATCTTAATCAGTATTTCGGGAGCGATTTATGCCCTGGGACAACAGGATAGTAGTTCATAAATTAGATAAAATTAGAATTAATAGGAAATCAATTATTTTGAAAGGATCGTTATGGAGATTAACTGGAAACGTTGGTTATCAATCACAATTGCCCTATTGAATATTACTTTTTTTACAACCGCTTGCGCTCCTCCGACCAATCCCAATCAAGTCGTTTTTTCGATTTTGAGTGATCCTAAAACTTTTAATGCAGTTTTATCCCAAGAATCTCCTAATATTTTTGGTTATACCTACGAAGGTCTCATTACAGAAAATCCCCTCACAGGAAAAAAAGAACCTGCCCTAGCCGAATCCTGGGAAATTTCTGACGACAATAAAACGATTATTTTTACCCTCAGAGAGGACTTGAAATGGTCAGATGGTAAACCCTTAACCTCGAAAGATGTGATTTTTAGCTATAACGATCTCTATTTGAATCCTAAAATCCCCAATAATTATCGAGATAGTCTAAGAATTGGTCAAAGTGGTGCATTTCCTACAATTCGTTCCCTCGACAACCGACGCATTGAATTTAAGATTGCCGAACCCTTTGCTCCTTTTTTAGATAGTGCCGAAATTCCAATTTTACCCGAACATATTTTACGAAAAACAATTGATCAAAAAGATAAAAATGGCAATCCGATCTTTCTCAGTACCTGGGGAACCGATACTCCTCCTGAGCAATTAATTGTTAATGGGCCTTATAAATTAAAAAGTTATATCACCAGTCAACGCTTAATTTTTGATAAAAATCCCTATTATTATAAAAAAGACGAAGCAGGGAATTCTTTACCCCATATCCCTGAAGTGGTCTTAGCCATTGTGGAATCAACGGATACTTCTTTATTACAATTTCGTTCAGGAAGTTTGGATTCTGTCGGAGTCAGTCCTGCCTATTTTTCCCTATTAAAAAAAGAAGAGGAACGGGGAAATTTCACTATTTATAATGGTGGCCCTGCCTTTGGAACGACTTATATAACATTTAATCTCAATAAGGGAAAACGAAATGGGAAACCCCTAGTTTCTCCCGAAAAATCTCGATGGTTTAATGATCTTAATTTCCGTCAAGCGATCGCCCATGCCATTGACAGACAACGCATGATTAATAATATTTATCGGGGTTTAGGTGCGCCCCAAAATTCAGAAGTTTCCGTGCAATCTCCTTTTTATAATAAAAATTTGAAGGGTTATGATTATGATCCTAAAAAATCTAAAGAATTATTATTAAAATCGGGATTTACCTATAATGCCAATAATGAATTGCTCGATAAAAACGGCGATCGCGTTCGTTTTACCTTAAATACCAATGCAGGAAATAATATTCGAGAATCCTTGGGAACTCAAATTCAAGAAGACCTGAGTAAAATTGGGATTCAAGTCGATTTTAGTCCCATCGCTTTTAATGTTTTAGTCGATAAATTAAGTAATAGTTTGGAATGGGATGCGATTATTTTAGGATTAACTGGCGGCAATGATCCCCACGCGCCCAATATCTGGTACGTTGATGGCAATTTACATATGTTTAATCAGGAACCCCAACCAGGAACCCAACCCATTCAAGGGCGAGTGATTGCAGATTGGGAAAAAGAAATTGCTGAATTATATCTCAAGGGTTCCCAGGAATTAGACATGGAAAAACGTAAAGCGATTTATATGGATGTTCAAGTTGTAACGGAAAGAAATTTACCGTTTATTTATTTGGTCAATCCCCTGGCTTTATCTGCTGTCAGAAATCGTTTTTGTGGCATTCAGTTCTCAGCTTTAGGCGGTGCTTTCTGGAATTTAGATGAACTTAAAATCTGTGATAAAAAGTCGGAATCCTAATTGCTGACCAGGAGATTCTCAAAAATGAAATTGCTGCTTGAAAAAATACCGAAATGGGCAATTCACCCCTGATGATGCTCGTATTAAACTCAAGCAGCTTTATCTATTAATTTTGTCTTGACGGACTACTAGGAACTTGTTCCAGTTCTCCTTCGGGGAAGTGAGATGTAACAGGGGTTAATGATCGGGTTTTGTCGTCTTCGGTGGGCAAACTACGCACAGCCGCGATCGCTTCTTTGATCATCACGGCCATGGGAACGGCGACGACTACGCCCAATAATCCACCGATTCTTGCTCCAGTTAATAGAGAAATTAAAACCCAAAAAGGATTTAACCCCGTCACACTACCCAAAACCCTAGGCGCAATGCCATTCTCGACTATTTGTTGAATAATTAAGGCCACAGCCAAGAGTTGCAATGCCTGACCCACATCCCGTAGGGCCACCAAAAAAGTAACTAGGGTAATACCCACCGAGCCACCAAAGGGAATCAAGGCCATTAATCCGACGGTTAAGCCAAAGAGCAGTCCAAAGGGAACTTTTAGAGCCACAAAACCCAACACTAAACCCACGGCCATACAAGTGGCACTAATAAGTTGTCCCAAAAAATAATTCTGAAAACTCCGACGCAGAGTTTGGGAAAAGGGGCGTTGAATACGGGTTGGCAACCAGGTAATGACGCTCTGCCAGACATCTTCGGTATGAAGCAGTAAATAAAACGTCAAAATAACCGTCAAAAGTACATCTAACAGACGAACTACGGTAAAAACCGTTAAACTTAGGGCAATATTTAAGGTTGTACCCGCTAAATTCTGTAATTCAACCGCTAGTCGGCTATTAATTTGGGTGATAATGCCATCAAAACTAATCGGTAATCCCAATAAATTGGCTTGTTCATCCAACAGTATTAGTTGACGTTGCCCTGAATCTAACCATTCGGGTAAACGGGCGACTAATTGCTGGGCCTGGGTAAAGGCTAAAGGAACCAGGGTTACCCCCAGCGCAGAAAATACCAATAGGGTAATTAAAAAAACGAAAATTGCCACGATCCCCCGTTGAAATCCCTTTTGCTCTAACCAATTAACGGGATAGTTCAACAAAAAGGCGAAAACCGAAGCAATCAGGACGATTACAAACAATGATTGGAAATAACCAAAAATTGCGAATAACGCCCTAGCATTCAAGACCATTAAGGGAGCCGCCAGAAGCACCACTAGGAGACGAGAAAGAAAATTTAAGGACTCCCAGCCGCTAATTAACCAGTTTTTTTTAGGAGAAGATGATCCGGAATTGACTATCACAGTCGTTACTCCATCCGATAGAAATACTCAAGAATTTTACGCATCATGTGAGTTCTCCAGGGTGCTAGGCAACCCTTGTTTTATTTATTTTAAGCCAAGTGGGGGTGCTGTGTGGGTATTTATCGCTGGCAAACTGACCCAATCGGCGATCGCAACTTATCAAGACCAACTTGCAATGCCAACTTACAATGCCAACTTCAAGATTCCGATCAACTGAGCCAAAAATCTGTTTGGGAATAACTCCAGCAAAAGATCGGTTAGGGTTGATGGGAAAATAAAATTTTATAAGGAAAGACTATTAAGCTATTAATTGGTAAAATGCTCTTATCAGCCATTACAGTTTATGGATAGGTGTGATGGTGAGTTTTTTGAGAAAGTACAGGGAATTCTATCTGATCACCCCATCGCGCCCCATCTAACGTTCATCTAACCTCTAATGATTTTGTCTAGACTGGGTATTACACATTGATAGAAATATGGAAGAAAAACGGTCAGAAATCGGTGAAATCCAAAAATTAATCGAGACAATTCCTTTTTTTGAGGGATTATCCCCCTTTAGTTTAGAAAATGCCATTACTCATGTCGTCACTCGGCATCATCCTGCCAATCGGGTGATTCTCTTAGAAAATGATTGGGGCGGCTCGGTCTATTTTATTGTGGAGGGCTGGGTGAAAATTCGTACCCATAACGTGGATGGCAAAGAAGTCACCTTAAATATTGTGGGAAAAGGCGAAATCATTGGAGAAATGTCTGCTTTAGACGAAGCTCCCCGTTCTACCGATGCCATTACCCTGACTCCCACGACAGTGAGTAGTATTCCCGCACCAGATTTTTTGGCTCTTTTGCAGACCGAACCCTTGGCTGGCATTCGTCTTACCCAACTGATCTCTAAACGGTTGCGACAGGTCAATCGCAGGCTCCGACTACGAGAGGCAGAAAGTTTAGCTCGCGTTGCGGATACTCTCTTATTTTTAGTGGAAGGTCAGGGCAAAACGACTCAACAGGGAACAAAAATTCCTAATTTGCCCCATCGTGAGTTAGCAAGTATTACGGGCCTTGCTAGGGAAACCGTTTCACGAGCATTGACTAAGTTGGAGCAAGATGGCTTAATTTCCCGTGAGAATGATAGAATCTGCATTCTTAGGCTTGATGCGCTGGAAGATTTGATTTCTTAGCACTAAAGTATTTTACGATTCGCGTTTATTTTGACTCAATTTTGTTCGATATCTGTTATTAATTGAGATTTCTATGACTTTTTCGGTGGACGATTCTGGGATGGAAGATGAGACTAATTGGGTGGATCAAGGGATCTCGGATTCTGCTTCTGTGCCTACGGAGGAAACACAGCCTATTCAACAATCAAGAGGGCGATCGCTCCTCAAATCTCCCCGAACCTTGGCGATGGTGGAAACGGCTTTTTTAGCGAGTACGGCTAGTTTGATTTGGCTGATCAACTATTACTTTCCTTTGGGGCCAGTTCTGACCATCTTTTTTTCCATTCCCATTGCCCTGGTGTATTTACGGTGGGGATATCGTTCTGCGGTTAAAGGGGTGATTGTCGCGGGATTGTTGCTCTGTGTTTTGATGGGGCCGACCCGCAGTATTGTTTTTCTGATTCCCTACGGATTATTAAGCCTGCAATTGGGATTTTGTTGGCAGAGACAGTCTTCCTGGTTATTTTCTATTTTTACAGGGTCGCTGATCGGAACCTTTGGTTTTTTCTTTCGAGTTTCGCTTTTTTCCTTACTATTAGGCGAAAATCTCTGGCAATACGCCATTATTCAAATGACCAATTTCTTTGACTGGGCTTTTCTCAAACTGAATATTCTTGCCCAGCCAGACTTTACCTTAATCCAGGCGATCGCGGCTTTGATGATTTTTGTCAATAGTTTTATCTATGTTTTTGCGGTGCATCTGGTGGCCTTACTGGTATTTGACCGTTTGGGAAATCCGATCCCACGACCTCCCAACTGGATTCAGGTAATTTTAGATTTGTGATGATTTTCTGCCCCCCTAGCCCCCCAACTTTGGGGGAAATAACATCGAAAGTCCCTCAAAATTGGGTGATTTAGGGAGTAGTGAAATAACACCTATTTTTCAAGAGCCAGTTTAAAAAAACCAACCGTAGGAATGCAAGCCTTTTCCTAAAATATTCACACCTAAATAACAGATCCAGACCATAAAGAAACCCGTTGCGGCGAGAATTGCGGGTTTACGACCCTGCCAACCCTTGGTAATCCGAGAATGAAGATAAGCCGCGAAAACCAACCAGGTGATTAAAGCCCAGGTTTCCTTCGGGTCCCAACTCCAATAGGAACCCCAGGCTTCGTTAGCCCAGACGGCTCCCGCGATAATGCCGATGGTTAGGAGGGGAAAACCTAAACCGATAATGCGATAACTAATATTGTCTAAAGTATCAGCGAGGCTCAGACGTTGGGGAGAAAGGGCAATATTTTCGGTTAGCGTCGTGACAGCTTCTAAAACAGCGACATTGCTATTCGTCGAAACTTCTAAAGGTTGCTGAATATTATTTTGAACCGTTGTCGCTTGTTTTAACAGTTGCCCTGGTCGATAGCTACCCGTTCCGATAGAACTGCCGCGCAATTCTACCGATTGGCCCATTGTCACCACTAAAAACGCGATCGCAAGCAATGAACCCACCATCAACGCCGAATAACTAATCATCATGACGCTGACGTGCATCATCAACCAATTAGACTTAAGGGCAGGAACTAGGGGCGCGGATAAACGCATATCGGCGGGTAAGGTGAGGGTTGCAAAGGCCGTAATGCCCATCGCCACAGGAGTGGTAAAAACACCGACCAGACGGCTCCGACTCATATTTTCCGCAATTAAATGAACCGTTGTTACGCCCCAAGCCAAGAAAAAGAGGGATTCGTAGAGATTGCTAATGGGAAAATAACCCGCTTCTAACCATCTGGCTCCCAACAATGCCGCCATACAGAGATTCGCGATCGCCACACCAACGGTTCCGAGATTGGCAAGCCAGGTCGTCGGGAAAGCCGCGCCTGTCCAATAAACCAACATGGTCACAAAAAGGACTAAAAAGGAAAGATTATCCAGAAGGTTTTCTAAGCTGATTAAATCCATAGGGCTACTCTCGGAAAAAAGGGTTTAATATCTATCCTATCGGGTCTGGTGGCACTGTATGGTTAAGTGAGAAAAATTTATACAGAGATTTTACGGGTGATAAACAAGGCGTTAACCCCCTGGACTTCTAAGCTTGATCATTATGGAACTAATCACTGAAATTCTGCTGAGAACGGGAGAACATCTCGTTTTGGTGTTTATTGCAATGGCAAGCGCGATCGCGATCAGCATTCCCCTGGGAATTTTTATCACTCGTCAAAAACAGTTTGCCAAGCCAATTTTGGTGGTTGCCAACGCCATTCAAACCATTCCCAGTCTGGCAATTTTTGGTTTTTTAATCACGGTTCCCCTGCTCGGTGGGATCGGCAAAATTCCCGCCATTGTTGCCCTGACCCTCTATGCCCTCTTGCCCCTCATCCTCAATACCTACACAGGGTTAAATCAAGTCGATCCAGGCTTCATCGAAGCGGGTTTATCGATGGGCATGAGTCGCCGACAGGTTTTGTTTTATATTGAATTGCCCCTCGCGCTCAACGTCATTTTGACAGGGATTCGAGTTTCTACTGTCATTTGTGTGGGCATTGCCACCATTGCGGCCGCGATCGAGGCGGGGGGGTTAGGAACCTTTATTTTTCGAGGAATTTCAACGGTTAATAATCAACTCATTTTAGCAGGAGCCATTCCCTCCGCTTTGATTGCCCTAAGTACTGATTGGGGAATTGGTTGGTTAGAAAAACAATTAACCCAACGGACTCCCCGCAAATCTTTTTCTCGAAAAAAGCGGTTAATTTGGTTAAGTTTAGCAGGATTTTTGGTATTTAGTTCCATCGGTCTTTTTTATCAGCAAATAAACGTTAACCATAAAAGTGGCGGCGAAATTACCATTGGTTCTAAGAACTTCACGGAACAGGTGATTTTGAGTGAAATATTAGCCCAACAAATCGAGAATAATACCAATCTAAAAGTCGATCGCAAGTTTAATTTAGGGGGAACTTTTATTTGCCATGAAGCAGTTAAAGCAGGAAAAATTGCGGGTTATGTGGAATATACGGGAACGGCATTAACCGCAATTTTAAAAGAACCGATTATTAATAATTCCCAGGAAGTTTATCGTCTAGTCAAGCAAGCCTATCAAAAACAATTTGATTTAACCGTGATGCCTTCCCTGGGCTTTGAAAATACCTTCGCGATCATCATTCGTGGAGCCGATGCCCAACGTTTAAAGATTAAAACTCTTTCAGAAGCCGCCCGTTATACGAACCAATGGCAAGCGGGATTTGGCTATGAATTTTTAGCGAGAGAAGATGGTTTTCCTGGTTTAGCAAAAACCTACGGTTTAGAATTTGCAAAGGCTCCCAAGGAAATGGATTTGGGTTTAATGTATCGAGCTTTGGCGGATAAACAGGTAGATCTGGTCGCGGGAAATTCGACGGATGGCTTGATTCCTATTTTAAAGTTAGTAATTTTGCAAGATGATAAACATTATTTTCCGCCCTATGATGCGGTTCCCATTTTTAATGAAAAAATTCTAGAAAAATATCCCCAATTACGCACTGCTGTTTTAAAATTATCGGGTCAAATTTCGGCAGAAGAAATGCAGCAATTAAATTATCAAGTGGATAATCAAGTTAAATCGGTGGAGGAATCTGCTAGATCTTTTTTACAATCTAAGGGATTAATCAAGCATTAATGCTAGTAATTGAATAGAGGGCGATCGCGTTCCTAACTAATCTTGCATCAGACTTGCTCTTGATTGATGTCTCAAAAATTTAGAGTATTGATTTCAGTCGTTTTGTGTTTAAGATAAAATAAAAATGCTAAATGTATCCAGAAATTAGGGATATTGATATGGATATAAAAGTGAAAGAAGCCATTAAGCAGATTACAGTCTCTTTAACCAGTGATATTTTTAATCAGTTACCTCCTCATCGTCGAGATGTTTGGATTCGGGAGGCGATCGCGGAAAAGTTACAACGAGAAAATCGCTTGACTGTCACTTCTGCTGAATCAAAGGCTATTTCAAGGATAGTCAATCCTATTAAGGAGGAAGAATGGATAACGACGGGAACTCTTGACGAGACATTTGATTTAGACCAGGTCAATCAAGAGATTAAAGAACGGGGTTATGCGAGCTAAATATTTATTGCAAGTACATCCTCTTGTTTTTTCTGAAGATTTACCCAGTTTATCTAAAGAACTTCAATCTGATTTTGAAAGACTTTTTAAACCAATTTTACAATTATCTCCTAATGATGGTGGTATTTTAAGCTGTCATAAATTCAAAGGTAAGCTGAAAGGCCATCACTCCTTAGAAATAATCTATAACAATCAAGAATATAGATGAGTCTATCGGATTTATGATAAACCTATTCCCAAAATAGTCAAAATTATAAATTTTGATCTCTTGCTCGTATTGACAATCTTTCTACAAGAGTTCAAAGTTCATAATTTGGCTAAAGCATTGATATTTTCTAACTTAATCTACCGTAATTGGCTCTGTTTTAAACCCGATAAATCCACCTTTCCAAAGTGAACACTCAAGGCCAACTGCATATTTTCTAATGATCTAACCAACCAAGGAACCCCTTCCCTCGTAAAGGATTCATAGTGATTAAAGAGAATAGAAAAGCGTTTTTCCAGATAGGGTCTAACTTTCTTTGAGAACAGCACAATCTTGAGAAAGAGGCCGACGGTTCGTGTTACCCCCAGATTAGTAATCAGATCAATAAATATATAATGTTCGGGCTGACTGGGACTGTCCACAATCAAGAAATTCAACAACTGGCTCGAAGTCCGCATCATTAAAAACTCTGTGGGTTTCTGTTGATTACATTCTGGATGGGTATTTTGCAACAAATTGAACAGCTTTTTATTGAACTGCCCCTGACGATACTTTGTATCCATTGATCCTAAAATATATTCATAGAGATCATCTTTAAAGGTTCCAAAGTTTTTTGTATGAATCGTATTATTAGCAAAGCTCTGGGAAATCGCTTTATAACTTTGCCCCCCTTCAACTTTTCCCACATAATGCTTGAGAGAACGATTCAATTCGTGATCACTTAACAGTGTCGGATTTTTAACGGGTAAAATGAGTTCTTTGTGTGGCAAAATTAGACCCTCAGTATCCGTCTGGGCAGTCCTGACTTTGTAGGTGACATAACGGGATAAATTCATCTCAAAATGTCTTTCTGTCTGGTGTTTAACTCGTCTAACGGTTTGTTGATGTTCCTCACTGCTATCGTCTCCTAAAAGACAATAATCGTAGAGATAGGGATAGCGGTGAATCAAATTTCCCACAGATGCTGTTGCCGCACTATTGCCACCTTGTTTATTATCAATCACTTCTGATAATCTTTTGAGTTTGACAAATTGCTCTGTGGAGGTAAAGTTTTTAACGAGGTGACGGATAGAACCACTGCTAGTATTCGCAAGACTTCCCCCCGTTGGTAAATTATTAAAAAGATTGATCAGACGTGGAATATCTCGTTGGGTGTGGGGTTGCATTTGCCAACGATTGATCACAATATGAAAACAACGGTTGAAAATATAGTTAAAGGACTGCTCTATGTTCTTTTTTCTAACAATTCTTTCTAGGGCAAGATTGACTTCGGGCTTTCTAAATCCACGAGCTTCAATAAAAAGAGAATGGAAGTCGTCTAGTATTTGTTCAGACGAATCGGTTTGTGCGCTGTCGATGAGGTGATCGTACAGAGTTTGTTCGTCAGTGGTTCCTTTGGATTGATAGGTGTTGAGCATGGGCGAGTTGTTCACGGGATTCAACCCTCCTAATTAAGCATTTATCTGAAATGCAGGTGGGGAAAGGATAGTTTGGGATGGGAGAACTCTAATGGATAAAAAAATGTAGATTTTATCTGATAGTCAACTTTACTTTCCCAAGGAAGAAGTCAGTGATAAGATAGGCTCTCAACTAGTCGGTAACACCATTCAGTCGCTCACTACCTGTCTAACATAGCTTGTTGGGTCACATATTGGCTGTGATCTAGATCACGTCAAACGCTTCGCAATGCCTGTTATTTTTGAATCGTTCTTGATCCTTGTTTCTATATTTTATCTTAATTGATTATTTCTATGACTTTAAATATTTCTGTTAGGGAACTCAGTAAAATTCTGGATATTCCTGTTTTGAGTGAAGAGGATTTATCCGAGAATTTACGGATATCCCAGGTGGCGACGGATTCTCGTTCTTTAGGGGCAAGGGATGTTTTTGTTGCATTACGGGGAGAAAATTTTGATGGCCATGAATTTGCTCAAACGGCTATAGAACGGGGTGCGATCGCATTAATTGTGGATCATGGAGTTGAAATAAACTCGGATTTAAAGGTTCCCCAATTAGTCGTTTCGGATACATTAGTTGCCTACCAAAAAATTGCCGAGTGGTGGCGAAATCAATTTTCAATTCCCATTATTGGGATAACAGGTTCAGTCGGAAAAACAACAACTAAGGAACTAATTGCCGCCGCTCTCTCGCTTCACGGGAAAGTACATAAAACCCAGGCTAATTATAATAATGAAATCGGGGTTCCTAAGACGTTATTAGAGATTACATCCGATCATGATTATGCCATTATTGAAATGGCTATGCGGGGACGGGGAGAAATTGCTCTTTTAGCCCAAATTGCCCAGCCGACGATTGGCTTAATTACGAATGTGGGGACGGCCCATATTGGTCGTTTAGGCTCGGAACAGGCGATCGCCGAAGCGAAATGTGAGTTACTGGCGGAAATGCCCAATAGTAGTATTGCGATTTTGAATCAGGATAATGAAAGGTTAATGAAGACCGCATCCCAGTTCTGGTCGGGACAAACCGTGACCTATGGATTGGAAGGGGGAGATATTCATGGAAAATTGATTGATTCTCAAACCTTACAGGTAGAAAATTCTATTTTTCCCCTGCCTTTGCCTGGTCGTCATAATGCGTTAAATTATCTGGCAGTTCTGGCGATCGCGAAAGTTTTAGGACTAGATTGGGAAATATTAACCCCAGGTTTAACGGTGGAGTTGCCAGGGGGTCGCGCTCGTCGTCATGATTTGGGTCATGATATTTTGTTATTGGATGAAACCTATAATGCGGGACTTGAATCGATGCTAGCCGCCCTCGATTTACTTCAGGAAACTCCGGGAAAACGACGGATTGCGGTGCTAGGAGCCATGAAGGAATTGGGAGAGCGATCGCCCGAATTTCATCAACGAGTCGGCGAAAAAGTTAAAAATTTAGGATTAGATTATCTCTTTGTTTTGACCAATGATCCCGATGCCGAATATCTTGTCAAAGGAGCTGAGGGAATTGAAACAGAATGCTTGGCAACCCACGAAGCACTCATTGAACGACTAAAAAACTTTATGACCAGTGGCGATCGCCTGTTATTCAAAGCGTCTAATTCTGTGGGGCTGGGAAAAGTCGTTGCGGGTTTAAACCAAAATACTGGGAAGTAACTCTACAATGTCTCTAAATAAGTGAGTAAATCGGCCATATCCTGAGTTTTGGGCTGAAACTTTGGCATGGGAGGAGTTTTTCCACTAATGACCTGCTCAATTAAGCGACTAGGGACTTTTCTCTCTCGAACCGCTTCTAAGTTAGGGCCGATATTACCCCTTCCATCTAATCCATGACAAACGGCACAATTTGCCTGAAACATTGCCTTTCCCCGCTCTAAGCTCCCTGTCAGGGAGAGTACTTCTTGAACATAGGGGTCAGAAACCTGGGTTAAATACCAACTTCCCATCAGGGTAGTTGCCAATAGCAAAACGACAATAAGGGTGATGGCTGGACGTAACAGAACTTTGGGTTGGAATATGGGCTTATCCATGAGACGACTCAGACATCTTGTTAAGAGGTTGCAATATTTCGGGAGTTAAAAACCATTTTATCCCAATTTTTGTAACAAATCCGCAACAGTCCCTGAAGAAATTCTGGCACTTAGGGGATTCCGTTAAGATCAATTAAAGAAACTCTTAAGATTTACGCTTAAATTTTTATTTACTTAACATGAATCGTTATTTTATTTTCATTAGAATAGTTTTAGCCAGTTGCCTACTGGGTAGTTTGGGCGGTGAAATTCTACCCGTCTTTGCCCAGGCGGATGAGTTGATGGAACCCAGTTTGCCCAAGGAAGAAAGGCTTCCTACGACCAGTAAAACTAAGCAATTACAGGCATTATTGCGCCAAGGACTCCAATATGTAAGGTTAGGAGACTATGCCAACGCGATCGCGATTTATCAACAGGCAGCAGGAATTGATCAAGCAAATTCCCAACTACTGGGGGGAATGGGCTATTTATTGGCACGGCAAGGTCGTTTTCCTGAAGCAATCCAAGCCTATCAATCCGCTCTTTCCATTGATCCCAATGATCCTGATTTTTATGATGGACTCGGTTATAGTTACGCTAGGGCGGGCAATAATGCCAATGCCATTACGGCCTATTCCTCGGCGATCGCCTTAGAGCCAAAAAACGTTAAATATCACCTGGGATTGGGGGTCGTTCTGTTGCGAGAAAAAGATTATCCCCGTGTCCTTCGTATCTATAAACAAGTACTTGCCCTAGATCCCAAAAATGCAGAGGCGGTAGTTCTGATGGGATCTTCCCTGCTCCAACAACAATTATGGGATGAAAGTATTAATTTTCTCCAGAGTGCTATTCCCCATTTTCCCAAACGCAATGAATTATCCCTACAACTCGCGATCGCCTATATCAATAAAGGGGAAAATCAAGAGGCAGAAAAACTTTTAACCCAAATTCTGCGACAAAACCCCAACAATCTGACAGCAAAGTTTCAATTAAGTCAAATCCAAGAAAAAGATGGACGATTAACGGAAGCTTTGACAGGTTATCGCCAACTCGTCCGACTTAATCCAAATGCGATCGCTGCGAAAATCGGCATAGGAAGAATTTTACTCGCGAAAGAAAACTACCAAGAAGCCGTCAGCGTTTATCAAGAATTAAATCGTCTTGACCCCGACAATCCTGATATTCTTTATTATTTGGGTTTAGCATTAAAAAAAAGCAATCAAACCGAGAAAGCGACTACTATTCTCAAAGAGTCTCGCGATCTCTACCAACAAAATCAAAATCCGAAGGGAATAGAGCAAGTGGATCAACTATTGGCTCAATAATACAGAAAATTGCGTGATCCAGTCAGATAATCGCAAGAATAGGCAGAATAATGAAGCTTAGTATCGCCAAATGGCATCGGCCATGCGACAAACTTGCACCATCTCAGCCACATCATGCACCCGTAAAATATCTGCTCCATTGGCGATCGCGGCACAACAAGCTGCCCCAGTCCCCCAAACCCGTTGTTGCGGTTCAGGTTGCTGGAGAATATGACCAATAAAACTTTTGCGGGAAGGCCCCACCAATAAGGGCAAGTCAAGGGAACGAAATTGGGATAACTGTCGAATTAAATCCAAATTTTGACTGATGGTTTTAGCAAAACCAATACCTGGATCAAGGATTAAATGAGTTTTCGGAATCCCCAAATTGAGAGCTTGCTGGATCTGATGTTCAAAAAATTGTTGAATATCTGGTATTAAATCCTCATAATCCGTCAATTGTTGCATGGTTTGGGGTGTTCCTCTCAGGTGCATGAGAATAATAGGAACGCCTAACTGGGCAACCGTCGGCAACATCAACGGATCAAAGGTTCCGCTCGAAATATCATTCACCCAATCCGCCCCCACTTCTACGGCTTTTCTGGCAACTTCGGCGCGGATCGTATCAATAGAAATGGGAATATTCAGTTCCCTGCGTAAAGCCTCAATCACAGGAATGGTGCGTGATAATTCTTCCGCTAAACTAATGGTTTCTGCCCCAGGACGGGTCGATTGTCCGCCAATATCAAGAATATCAGCCCCATCACGAACCATCCGATGGGCTTGCTGAATCGCGGCTTCTAGGGTATTGAATTGACCGCCATCACTAAAACTGTCGGGAGTTGTGTTTAAAATTCCCATGATATAGGTGCGATCGCCCCAATGGAAGGCCGTTTCTCGGATAATTAATGGTTGCATTGCGTTTTCATAGGATTAAGGGACTTTTTGATTGCTCAATCAGACGACAGCGTAATCTATAATGATTGAAAGTTGGGATTAATTAATTGCCCGTCTGGATTAAAAAGGCATAGTTAGTATTAAAAATGAAATCGATTGTTGAACAGTTAAATGAAATTTTTTTCGAGAGTCTGACGACAGTTTTTGGGTCAGAAATTAGCTTACCTTCTCCCCTTATTGTACCTGCAACTAATCCCAAATTTGGCGATTTTCAATGTAATATTGCTTTACCTTTAGCGAAAATTTTGTCCGAAAAACCCAAGGTGATCGCTGAAAAAATTTTGGCGGCAGTTGATCTGAGTGATATTTGTGAACCCTTAGAAATTGCTGGGCCAGGGTTTATTAATCTCAAATTAACTAACGATTATTTAATCTCTCAAGTTGAAATTATTCAAAATGATCCCCGTTTAGGCGTAGAAAAAGTTACGGAACCAGAACGGATTGTCGTTGATTTTTCTAGTCCCAATATTGCGAAAGAAATGCACGTTGGCCATCTGCGTTCGACTATTATTGGAGATGCGATCGCTAGGGTTTTAGAATTTCGGGGTTATGATGTTCTTCGATTAAATCATGTGGGAGATTGGGGAACTCAGTTTGGAATGCTGATCACCTATTTAAAGGAAGTTTATCCTGACGCTTTAACCACTGCGGATGTTTTAGATCTCGGAGATCTGGTTAGTTTCTATAAACAAGCTAAAGTCCGCTTTGATAGTGATGATAATTTCAAGAAAATTTCTCAACAAGCTGTTGTTAAATTGCAAGCAGGTGATCCCGAAAACTTAAAAGCCTGGCAATTACTTTGTGAACAATCCCGTCGAGAATTTCAAGTGATTTATCAATTATTAGATATTAACTTAAAAGAACGGGGAGAATCTTTTTATAATGCTTTTTTACCCGTCGTTGTGAGTGAATTAGAAGAGGCTGGTTTACTCATAGAAGATGATGGCGCAAAATGTGTTTTCCTCGAAGGATTTAGCAACAAAGACGGCAATCCCTTACCTTTAATTATTCAAAAATCCGATGGGGGTTATAATTACGCAACAACTGATTTAGCGGCTTTAAAATATCGCATTAATACCGATCAAGCCCATCGCATTATTTATGTCACCGATGCAGGACAGTCCAATCATTTTACTCAGTTTTTTCAAGTTGCCAAAAGAGCAGGTATTCTCACCGAAAAAACAACCGTTGTTCATGTTCCCTTTGGTCTAGTAAAAGGAGAAGATGGCAAAAAATTAAAGACGCGATCGGGCGACACGATTCGTTTAATCGATTTATTAACGGAAGCCGTTAAACGGAGTCGTCAAGATATAGAAACACGATTAGCAGAAGAATCTCGCCAAGAAGCTCCTGAATTTATTAATCACGTTGCTCAAGTCGTCGGCATTGCGGCCATTAAATATGCAGATTTAAGTCAAAATCGTACTAGTGATTATGTATTTAGCTACGACAAAATGCTTTCTCTCCAAGGCAATACTGCACCCTATTTAATTTATGCCTATGCTCGGATTAAAAGTATTAGCCGAGAAGGAAATATTAATTATGATGAATTAGGTGAAAATGCGTCTATTATCCTTAAAGAAGTAACAGAATTAGAATTAGCAAAAGACCTATTAAAACTCAGTGAAGTCATTAAAGAAGTTGAATCGAGTTTATTGCCCAATCGTCTTTGTGATTATCTCTATGAACTGAGCAAGAAATATAATAAATTCTATGAAAATTGTCCTGTTCTTAAAGTTGATGAACCGATTAAAACATCCCGTCTAATTCTTTGTGATTTAACCGCTAGAACGTTAAAATTGGGATTATCTTTATTGGGAATTGATGTGTTAGAGCGAATGTAAATGGAAAATCTGATGCGAACACAATTGGTTAAAAAATAGTTCACAAATCAAACCTTTCCACGTCTAAAAAACATGGATAAAATTAACTTATATAGAATATTTGAAGGGAATAAATGCGGAACCTATACCGATCTGATGGTAGTTGATCATGAACCAGAATTTAACGGCGATCGCACAGATGAAATTCTTAATCCTTTATTGATTTACGATCAACTTGATCAAATAATCACTCTAGAATGTTTAAAGCTCGAACTTCCGTTACAAGAAATCTATCATCGCGTTGAGGAGATGATTTTTCCTCATAGTTTCTATCTATCTTCTGCCTAGAGTGATAGAACAGCGCGAACTTTATTTTGTATTAGGGCGATCGCATTTCTTTGAGCAGTAGAGTTTTCGATAAGGAAAATTCAGGAAACTGCTGATAAAAATTCGTTAAAATCCTGAGACAAAACAAAAGGTTACAATAGGCTTAAGCCTTCTAATTTTTTTTAACATCTCGTGGAAATATCGCCCCCCCTCAGTATTCAATTTGATCCCATCGACGAAGCCCTAGCCGCCATACAGGCAGGCCATTCCATCGTGGTAGTTGATGACGAAAATCGCGAAAATGAAGGGGATTTAATTTGTGCCGCCCAGTTTGCTACCCCAGACATGATTAATTTTATGGCCGTCGAAGCCAGGGGATTAATTTGTTTAGCAATGACAGGGGAACGGCTAGACCGATTAGATCTGCCCTTGATGGTTACGAAAAATACCGATAGCAATCAAACCGCTTTTACCGTCAGTATTGATGCCTCTCCTCGTTTGGGCGGAAAAACAGGAATTTCTGCCGAAGACCGCGCTCGCACTATTCAAATCGCCATTAATCCCAGCACCCATCCCGATGACTTGACTCGTCCTGGACATATTTTTCCCATCCGCGCCAAGGAAGGAGGCGTTTTAAAACGGGCTGGTCATACGGAAGCGGCAGTGGATCTCTCTCGATTGGCGGGTTTGTATCCTGCGGGAGTGATCTGCGAAATTCAAAATGCCGATGGCTCAATGGCTCGTTTGCCCCAATTATTTGAATATGCCCAAAAACACCAATTAAAACTGATTAGTATCGCCGATTTGATTAGTTATCGTCTCCAGCACGATCGCTTTGTGGTGCGAGAAACGGTCTGTGATTTTCCGAGTCAATATGGGGACTTTAAAATTTATGCCTATCGGAATTTATTAGACCAAACGGAACATATTGCCATTGTTAAAGGAAATTTAGCAGACTTTGCCGATCGCCCTGTCATGGTGAGGATGCACTCGGAATGTTTGACAGGGGATGCCCTGGGTTCCTTGCGGTGTGATTGCCAAATGCAGTTACAAGCGGCTCTGAAGATGTTGGACAATCATGGATTAGGGGTCGTGGTTTATTTACGACAAGAGGGACGGGGTATTGGTTTAGTCAATAAGCTCAAAGCCTATTCCCTACAAGATATGGGCTTTGATACGGTGGAAGCCAATGAACGGTTAGGATTTCCCGCCGATCTACGGGATTACGGCATGGGAGCGCAGATGCTGAATGATTTAGGAGTCAAAAAAATTCGACTGATTACCAATAATCCTCGTAAAATTGCGGGCTTAAAGGGTTACGGCTTGGAAGTAGTGGATAGGGTTCCTTTGTTAATTGAAGCCAATAATTATAATGCTAGTTATTTAACCACAAAGGCCGAGAAATTGGGGCATTTGTTATTGCAGACCTATTTGATCACGATCGCGTTGATCTGGCGACCTAAAATTTCCACTGTCACTGAACGATGTGAAAAACTCGAAAAATTACGGTTTTTGATTCGTCCGAGTCAGCTTTTATTACAGGAAGAAGTTAGACCTGTGGCGATCGCGTTATTTGACCAGTCTGCTCTCATTTTTCACCTAGGACTAGACCAGGGCAATGCCACTTCTCCCCATTGGTATCAAGAACCTGAGAATCCTTATTTGAAGGCGATCATCGGAATTTTAGAAACCCTAACAAGTTGGGAAGATCTAGAGCAATTAGAATTTTTAATCTCTGGCGGCGATGATCCTATGATGGGCTTGCAAGTCATCCTAGATCGGCAGAAGTTTACGTTTACTGATAAACCAGCCTTAATTTGCAACAATTTACAAACCCAAACTATTTATAGTTTTCATCGTTAAGATGATTACAATCTTGTAAGTAGCTGATGGAAATTAAATCTAAAATGTGGGATGAATAAGCTGTCGTACATTTAAATTTCATAATGATTTTCGGCTCTCTTGGAATTGAGATGATAGGTTTATCTTATATTGTTTAAGGGCGAACGCGATTCGCCCCTACATAAGGTTTTTGGAGGATTGTAGGGGCGCAAGGCTTGCGCCCAAAAGTAGTAAATTCAACTTATCTTGCCTATCAACCAAACAAAAGATTCACACATTTTGTCAAAGATTATCTTGAAAATAAATTTGATAAAGGGGACAACTGGGCCTTGCTTCATCGCCCATTAAGGTGATTAATCCCATGCTTTCTAAACGGTAGGCGATCGCGGGTTCTAACTTAACAGGACTGGTTGTATTAACCACTAATTTCATCGCCTCTATCAACTCAGGAGAAGACTGTAAATTATTCCAATAATGGCGCAAATGGGAAGCATAAATTCCTCCCTGGGTTGGAGCGTCTGTTAATAACTTTTCGGGAGAAATCTTAGTATCTTGTAGGGCATTTAATGCTAATCGAACGAGATAGGGATGCCCCCCTACTAATTCAATTAAATTGGTGAGAAAGGACTGTAATGCTGGTGGGTTGACTTCAGAAATTTGATAGCTATTCGCTAAAATATTAACCTGCTCTAAGGTAAATCCAGGTAACTTTATTTGTCGTCCCACATTAAAAGGAGATTGATTGGCATCTAATTTAATATAAACTTCCGTAGAATTGGCAATAATTAATCTCAGATTTTGCCAGACGGGAAGATTATTGGCTTCTTCGTGCCAATAACGTAACATGGGTAAAAAATCCTGGGCAATGTCTCCATAATCAAATACTCGGTCTAAATTATCTAACCCTAAAACTAAAGGCTGATTAATCTGCTCTAATAAGTGACTTTGAAAATAGGTTTTACAACTTACCAAGCTACCAAATAGTTCTTCATCCCAATAATCATCTAGTTGGGGTTTTATTCCTAATTCTCGGCTAATATTGGCACAAAACCAGCGTAAAAATTTATCTAAACTACTAAACATCGCCGATTCAGCCGTCTGTAAATTGAGATAAACTGTTTGATAATTGGACGTTTTAACTTGATTCAGAATTAATTTAATTAAAGCTGTTTTTCCTGTTTTTTCGGGAGCCTTAATCCGAATTAATGATCCTGATTTAACAATCTCTTGTAAGCAGTCTGTTTCAATAGGTGGACGCGGAATATAAATACTTTGATCTGCCTGGGTTACACTTGCTTTAAATTGCGGTAAAGCAGGTGAACTATCGGCGATCGCGTTCTGCCAATCGGGATATTTAATATCCTTGAACCATTCTCGCAAAATTTGAAATTTACCAGGCCCCTTACTAGAAGGATCGAGTTCAGGACAGCCCTTGGGTTTATCTTTAGCAAAATAACTATAAATTTGAGTCATTTGCTTTTTATAGGTTTCATGACTAGCGGCTTCGGCTAATTCCCAGATTTCTAAATCTGATTTACGCCAATTTTCGTAGGCAAAGCGAACAAAGAAAACTTCCTTGAGTTTACCGTGTAAGTCATAATCATGAATAATTTCTTGGAGAAATTCATCCCAGCCTGGTGGTTTCATTTAACCTCTGTTATATTTACCAATATGAAAAATTCTGATTGAACTGATTTAAGGATAACAATTTAATTTGTGGATTATTTTGAATAGAGTCTCGGATTAATTGAGTATTGTAGCCCCAATCGGCTAAAAATAGTCCTAGCTTGTTTAAATTAGGTTGATCGGCGACGAGTTGTAAGGTTTTTAATAAATCTTCGACAAACCACAGTTGTTCAGGATTTAATTGATTTTGATCTAGAATTTGACGGAGGGTTTTATATTTAGGTTGCTTCACTTCTTTTCCGAAAATATGTTGGGGATTAATTAAAACTCCTTGTTCTGCTAATAATGTTTGAGTAAAGCGACTTTCTTTGGTACTGATAATATAGAGTTGGGTTGAAGAATTAAGGATTTGTTGAAGTCGTTCGATTATCCCAGGATAAAAGCGATGTAACCCTAACCAACTGTCTAGATCCTTCGTAATCCATTTATCCCTAACTTTGTCAAAATTTTGAATAATTAAGGACTTATCAAGTTGATCGGATTCTAACAAATTTTTTAAAATTTCTGGCCAGTTATCCAGAATGTTTTCATCGGGAATTTCTAAGACTAAAGCTCTCAATAAAATGGGCATTTCCCAGCCTGTTTCAATCACGGGTCTCAGGCGATAAAATTGATCGGCAAACTGATCTAGACGATCGCGATCGCCAACTTTCCAGAGAGTTTCGTAGGTGCGTTTTGTTGTTTGAAAATATTCCAGAATTCCATCACAAATAACGCCATCAAAATCTAAGGCTAAAATCTGAGGAACGGCCTGAATCATGGAAAACCTCTGTAAAGATCAATTTTATTTTATACCACATTATATTTTATAAAAAAACTCGACGAAAATATTCACGGTATAGATGACATCTCGGAATCACTTGATTATTCTGTTGCTGGACTAATCCCATACTATGTAACTTATAAATCTGTATAGAATCCAGGGTAACGGGTTCAGGTGAAAGGACGACTTTATTAAATCCTTCGGCTAGTAAGGGAGCTTGTTTTAAGGTTTGTAATTGCTGGTAAAGATGGGCTTTATAAATTCCCGTTTCAGTTGTTGCTTCTGATAAAACTTGCTCTAAGCTTAATCTGCCTGTCGCGATCGCGTAGAGAGCCAGGGAAATGAGATAGGGATGACCACCGACCATTGCCATTAATTTTTCGATCTGGGCCTGCTGCCAATCCAGATGATAAATATTCGTTAAATAAAAAATTTGTTGAATATTAAATTCCAGTAATTCAATGGGAACCCCCGCATTAAAGGGAGATTGGTTGATATCCAAGGGAATATAGGATTCAGTAGAATGGGCGAGAACAAGTCGTAATTGTCGCCAACGATGGGTTGTTTTCCCTTTTTCGTGCCAACTTCTTAACATTCCCAGGACATCTTCAACGACTTCGCTATAGGCAAAAAGACGATCTACGCTATCTAATGCCAAAACTAAGGGGCAATCAATTTCAGCTAATAAATATTCTTCAAAATATACCGTACAGTTATCGTTACTACCTAAAATTTCCGTGTCCCAATAATCCTTTAAACAATTGTCTAATTCTAATTGTCGCCCGACAATTACGCAGAGCCATCGTAGGAATTTATCTAAATTACTAATGATACTTCTTTCAACACTTTTTAGATCGATATAAACTGTTTTGTATTGATTAACTTTACCGTGAGCTAAAATTCTGGTGATTAAGGAAGTTTTTCCCATTTGTTTGGGAGCTTTAATCCGTAACAATGCCCCCGATCGCGTGACCATATCATAACAAAGCTGGTCTACGCCTTCTCGCTCTAGGTAGAGGGGAGAGTCTAGGGG
>QBMS01000058.1 GCA_003249095.1 Snowella sp. | reverse complement strand
GTATTATACGTTTCTGAATATAGTGACTCACATTTTTGACAGATAAATATTTTTCTCTCTCCATTATTTTTCGTTTTGTAATGAGAATGAATTTTCACTTCCTCGCTGTGACAATGAGGACAGTCTCGTTTAAATAATTCTTTTTCTTTCCCATTGCAAAATATAGAATCATTAAACTCTTGGATTGGCTTTATCTTTTGGATTGACATACTCTCTCTCCTTTTTTTACCGATTTATTTATAGTATTATTACCCTTAACACCCCTGTAAAGTTATAACCATTACTTCCAAGCTTATATTTGCTTCTTTGTTTCTCTAATCCTTTGCCCAGTAATCCTTTCTGCCTTTAATCAGGCTGAACCATTGCCGCCAAGTATAGTAGTGGGCTTATTTGGGGATTTGTGAATTTCGTAGTTCATTGATCATTTTTTCAACATTTTTCGCGTCGGTTAAATGCCCATCTTTTTCTAATAATAAATAGGCTTGTTCAAAGTTTTTGATCGCCTCTGAATAGATGCCTAAATTTTTATAATAAGTGCCTCTCTGTAAAAAAGAGGATGCTAACCTTGAGTTTAATGCTAAAGATTTTCTAGAATTTTTAGTCGTTAATTCATTGGAATAACTTTGATTATCATTTGAGTTTTTGTCAGTATTAAAAATATCAGGAGTCTCCAAGGAAGTTTTATTCGCTAATGAATTATGATAATCCTCTAGGGTCTGTAAAGGATCTAAATAACCTTCTTGTAATAGCGATTTTTGGGTACTTGCAGGTTTGGAAAATAGCTCTTTTTTAGCATTAGCGGCCTTAGATTCATTCTTGAGTAATATTTTTTTCTCGATGGACTGACTGATCCGATTATCTTTGTTTTTGGGCAGCTTCAATAGCTCGGTTTCTAAGGTTGTTTTAATATTAGCATTAATATCTTTGAGTAAATCTTTATTGGCTCTATAAAAAGATGACACACGAGGGTTATCAGGTTCGAGCGCGATCGCCTTTAATAAATCTCGCTCCGATAGTTGGTCGTTGCCTAATACCTCATTCACTAATCTACGATTAAGATAGGCATCGGCTAAATTAGGATTAATCTGGATAGCTTTATTAAAATCCGTCAGCGCACCAAAATATTCTCCCTTCTTATAGCGTCGATAACCTCGTTCATTATAGGCGATCGCATCATCAGGATTATTAGAAATCGGAATACTGCTAACATTCGGTTGAAAATTTTCATGGGATTTAGACTGGGGAAACTCTTGAACCAGAAACATCAGAATCAAAACCCCCGCAAACCAAGGAAGACTTTTAAGAACAGGAGAAGCATAGCGATTAAAATTTATGAAAGCCTGATAGCCCATATTTCTCTTAAATGAATAAGGATAGGGCATCATCGAGGGCGATTGCAGAGGATACTTTTTCAGATGGGGATATCTACGATTAGTCAGGTTTCTTCTGGGATAGGGAGAAACACCCGCCGAAGAGGGAGAGGCAGATTGACGAAACATATCCTTTCTAATCGGATTCGACGCAACTTTAACTGGCGTTTTATCTCCAAAAATATCAAAATTTAATGCTTCTTGACGTTTACACCAATAACAAGAAGGATTACCCACATAATGAAAATGTCGGCTTTCTTGATCGCATTGTTTAAGCTCCTGAAGCGCAACTTGTAAGGATTGTTGCCACTCTTCCGCCGTCGGTCTTTGTCGAGGATTTTGATAACCTTCGGTAAAGCACCTGATAAAACCGTCTTTTAGACTAGGATGTAGGACACTCAAAGGAATGGTTAAGGGGGAGGGTCGAATAAATCCTTTAGTATCAAAAGCCCAGGAACCCTTACGAATTAATTCCGTTAACTCTGGTGAGTCCCCTGGCCCGATCCATTTTCCCTGAAAAGGATGGGAACCAAATAAAAGATAATAAATGACGACCCCTAAGCGAAAACGGTCATGAACCTCTGTTTGATTCACTTGGGAAAAATCTTGGTTCAGTAATTCAGGGGGAGTAAACCCATCTGATCCGACTAGACATCGATAAATATGACCATTTTTAGGGTTTGTTACTTGAAAGGAATCCGTATCAATAATCGATGGAACCGCTTGACTGTTAACTAAAATATTCTGGGGTTTAATATCTCCTAAAACATATCCTGCTTCATGGATGGAATGAATAATAGAAGAAATATTATGGGAAACCACATGGAGAAAATGCCAATCGATTTTAAGTCCAACCTTATTGCGTCTTCGAGGATTATAAACATCAATTAACTCCCTCCCCTCCTCTATTTTGGGCATCAAAAAACCCCTAATAACCCCATCTTTACTGATTAAGAGGGATTGGGGCCAGGCAAAGGAAATATGATTTTTCCCTTGATTGGGGTCTGCGGGGGGATGTTGAAACATCACCTTTAATTTTTCTTGTCGTTGTGGCGTGGAAGCGTGATAAATTTTAGCTAAAATTTGAGAATCTTCTGTTGTCCAGATATGTCCTTCTCCGCTAGAAGCAATTTGTTGATGTAGAACAATTTTTTTTTCCGTTTTACTACAATACAAAAGAGTCATAGGTAATTGATTATATGAAGATTTTATTGTTTAAAAATGAATCCGAAAAATTATTAAAATTTGTTTTTTAAGAGATTTATAAATAGTCTTTTTGATTATTTTTTAACTAGTTGATGAATTGTAAGATAGGGATAAATATTGAGTTGATGAAAAAATGCGATCGCAAGATTCCTGTAGTATATCGAATTTTTTTTAGTAGAACACAAGAAAAATGATAAAACGTAGAGATGATCTAAGTTTTTGGCTTAAAATCAGGGCGATTAGAAGGGCATATCCTCATCATCGATCGCCTCCGTTAGGGGGGGACGACCTTGAATCAGGGGTTTAGGCGCTTCAGGGGTAGGCATGGTCGCGGGAGATACCATCATTTTCGTTTCAGGCTTAATCTTAGCATTTTCAGCATTAAAGGACTGATCCAGGGAAATAATTTCTCCTTCAAAGGCCTTGGCGAGGCTTTCGGCCGCTTTTTTGAGGTCATTATTTGAGTAGGCTTCGGCGGAAACGGTCGGGCTTTCGACAATGGCATCGGCAGGAGTGGTATTGGTTGTAACACCATTTTTAGGGTTAGAAATGGGGCTAGAAAGTGTTTGAACTGTTTTCTGAGAAGCGGTAGAAGTTAAGCCAGGTTTAGGAGAAATTGTTGAATGATTACCGTTAGTAGGGGTTGGGTTGATCGGAGGGGAAATGGGTCGGGAAACGGTCGGGCGTGGGGGGATGTTTTCGGTTTGGGGCGATCGCGGAGGAGCCTGATTACCTGGGATATGTTGACTGACATTTTGAGTCGTGGTTTGACTCGTCCCGTTGCTTCCTGCATTGACGATTAACTTAACCCGAATGGTTTTCCCACACACTTGAGCAAAGGCCGTTTCTAATTCGGGGATTTTTCCGTGGGCAATTCTCAACAACGGTTCGGTTTTAATCCCGACCTGAGCCAAATTTTCCTCTAAACTTACCAAATGTCCATGCGATCGCACCAAGGATTGGGTCAAGTTACTGAGTTGGGCTAACATGGCTTGCCAAATATCAACAAGAGAAGCGGATGAATCGAGGGAAGCTACCTGAATGGGTTCTGGAATCGGCGTTTCTGGACTCGGCGGAGTTTCCTGTGACGGGGTTTGGGCAACGGAGGGAGCGGCGGGTTGAACAGAATGGGGTGCAACTTGACTAACAGGGGTGACAACAGCAGGAGCCGCGATCGCTGGACGGATTTGAGCTTGGACAGGAGACGATTGAACAACGGTTTGAACGGTACGACAGGCCGACGGTAAAAGGTTGAGTAAAGTAACTTCTAACCAAAGACGGGGTTGGGTGGTATTGCGTAATTGGGATTCGCTTTCCTTGAGTTGTTGTTGTCCCTGTAAAATAGTTCCTAGTTCCCAGCTTGGGGCGATCGCCGTCAATTTTTGCCAGGTGGGAGCCGTCACTGCAACTAAATCAGAACGATTCGGGGCAGTTCTCGCAATCAATAAATTGAGATAAAATCCTGCTAAATTTTGTAAAACCACCAGGGGTTCCCGTCCCCGATTCATCAAGTGCCGACAGCAATCTAAAACGGTTTCTGCATTATCCGACGCGATCGCGTTGAGGAGTGACAATAAATCTTGTTCTGGAACTGCTCCCACCAAATCCCAAACCTTTTCAGGATCAACCGTTCCCGCTAACAAACTTAATTGGTCTAATAAACTTTCTGCGTCCCGTAATCCTCCATTAGAAATTTGAGCCACTAGGGTAACAGCTTCATCATTAATATTAATACTTTCATTATCAGCAATCACCCGCAGATGGGACACCATTGAATGCAACGGAATCCGACGATAATCAAAGCGTTGACAGCGAGAAATAATGGTCGGTAAGACTCGTTGAGGATCGGTTGTCGCTAACACGAAAATAACGCGATCGGGTGGTTCTTCTAAAGTTTTTAAAAGTGCATTAAATGCTGCCGTACTTAACATATGGCAGTTATGAACTAATAAACCATTAACGACAAAGTTATGATTATCTTCAACTTCAATATCATAAACATTTTCAACTCCAGCGAGGGTTACAAATTCTACCACATCCGCATTCGCAGGGGATAAAATCTGCATTCCTGGTTTTAGGTGCTTGGCTTTGATCCATCCTTGTTTTGTCCTAATTAAATGATTTTCTGTACATTGAATTTCAGTTTGATTAGTTTTAATGGTTAAAGTTTGCTTTTGACCCTGATCTAACCAACGGACAACTGCTTTATATTCCCAAATATTCTTATTTTCGTTATAACTGAGAACTTCTTGACCTTTTAAACTAGGATCATCAATCCTGACTAGTCCTTTACGGGTAAGCACTAAGCTATCCCCTGTTAAACATTCATCTATCACATAAACTTTATAACGGCATTGAACGGGCGAAAATTGCGATCGCTCAATAATTTCTCGAATATTATCGACCCCTGTATTACTAGCCGCATCAATTTCGATCACGTCTAGGGCATTGCCCTTGGTGATCGCCTGACAAATTTCACATTTTCCGCAGGGAGTCGGAGTAGGTTTATCTCCCGCAATGCAATTGAGCGATTTTGCTAAAATTCGGGCAGAAGAGGTTTTTCCCGTTCCCCTCGGCCCTGTAAATAGGTAGGCAGGCGCAATGCGCTCACTCAGTAAGGCATTGGTTAAGGTGGTTGCGATCGCCTCTTGTCCGACTAAATCTGCAAAGGTTTGGGGACGATATTTATGATGGAGTGGTTCGTAAGGCATAGTAAAAGAACGTTAAATCCATCAATTTCAAAATTATCGACAATTTATAATATTTTTTAAAATAAATCGGACTAATTTGGAGTAATAAAGATAAAAATATCATTAAAGCTTAGTCGCCTTCCTATTTTATCGCATCCGAATCCAGGAAGGAGAATTAAATTCAACGGAGCGATCTGGCAGGGAATTCTCTGTTTATTCCTGGTAATGATAGCGACAGGAAAGAATTGTCAGATAATCCTAGTTCCGAACCTGACTTTTCCCGTTAAGTCTAAAATCCAGCAATGCAAACATCTAGACTCGCTATCTGGAAAGGCTTTGAGACATAATTCTCTTGATAGGAGAAAATAGAGTCTGAAACGATCATCCAGCTTATTGTTCAAATTTCAAAAATAAAGGATAAAGGGAGTATGAGACTGTAAAAATAGGGAAAATCTTCAAAGTGAGGTCAAAAATGTTGGAATAGTGGACAAAAAACTTTGCAAGTTGTGAATTGGGAGATGAGAGACTAGACAATAGAGCCTTCTCAATTGGGAAAAAGTTAAGTCAGCGGTTTGGGAAAGCCCTATCAGAAGAGTTTGAGGGAGGAAGGGAGTTAAAAAGGGCCTATGAATTTTTGCGAATCCCAAAACAGACTTTAGCAAAATAATAAGACCGCACTGTGAAATGACCACTGCCAACCTAGAAGAATATAAGGTAATGCTATCAGTCGGAGATACAACCTTCTTAGATTATCGCAAAATCAAGGAAAAAAGGGATGGATATGGGCCGACGGGAAAAGGTGGGAATGGATTAATTCTGCATAGTGCTTTGGCAATTGAACCAGAAAAAGGAGAAATATTGGGTTTATTATGGCAAAAAATCTGGAATAGAGAGGTAAAAGAAAAGCCTCCGACTAATGAAACGCCTGAACAAAAAAAAGCCAGAAAGAACAAAGAAAAGTCGCTCGTCAAAAACCCTTTGAGGAAAAAGAATCTTACAAATGGGCAGAGGCTCTAAACACGTGTGAGAAGCAGGTAGAACGTTCTTCTATGGAGACATATAAAATTTGGGTCGCTTTCAAGTCTTCATTGATCAATCTTTGAATGGCGTGATAAACCATGACTGTTTTGCCGACCCGTCTTAGCCCCATCAAAATCAAGGCACGATTGATTGATTTATCCGTCATTGACTCGAAAAATAATTCAAAATAGGAACGTCTGGGCAGATTATTGAAACGCTCGTCTATTTGTGCCTCATCCTACCAAGGATTATCGAAAATCAGGCGGTTTTTAATTTCTTTTTCAGAAATTTGGAGCATGGCTTGCCACTAGAGTCAGTATATTGATTCTAATTGTATCAAGTGGCGAGCTAAGATTAGTCGATTAATCTTATTTTTATCAAGACAGTCTGACAGTGAAAGTTGTTATCATCAGGATTTTTGCTCTGTTAATTGAAGATAGGACTTGAATTTTGCTTCTAATTGCATAGGTGTTAAGGATTGCGTCCAATATTCAACTAGGGCATGACCAAAAGCCCAGGCGTTGCGATCGCAGGTTGCGTCATTTTCTAATAACAGGGGCCAAAGCTTGAGCAGATCAAAATTGAGGTCTTGTTCACGGTCACTATTAAATAGGGAAAATAAATCGTAGGCCATTTGTAATTTGCCGATCACCAGGGGCAATTGTTCAATGGGGATTTTTTCGGCTAGTAAATAGGCGAGGGTCGGGGAACCTGTGGAAAGGGTTGAAATAAACTGCAAAACGGGACTTTTTAATAAGGCAGTTAATCCTTGGGTTGTTCCCATTTGGAAAACGTAATGATCAATGATTTTAGCCGCCGCGAGGGTTCGGGCTTCTAAATTTTGCAAAAAGCGGGCTAGGCGTAGTTGTTTGGCAGGTGCGATCGCCTCTAGGAGGGCAACGGATAACCCATCGATTCCCCAGGAATTTCGGTTAACACTGGGATCACCCATGACTACGGGCAGAACCTGGGAGCAATAATCCCCTAATTGTTCAACCCGATAGGTAACGGCTTCTCGAATGGATTTTTCCTTGGGTTGTTCTCCCGATTGCCAGTTGTAAGGCGGATTCCATTCCCGAAACGGACGCAGGCGATCGACCTGACTCACTAAAACAAGAGTCGGTAAATCGGGGACTTGTTCAGCCATATCTCGCAAAAAATCCGCATCCATCTGTAAAGCGGGATCGAGGGCGGGATTAATTAATAACAAGAGATCGGCGGTACTGGCGTAATCCAAAACCTGTTCTCGTAAATCCGATCGCTCAGTCTGCTCGTAGCCTGGTGTATCCCACAGCGTTAAGGTTTGGCCGTCATCGGTTTGCCATTGATATTCCTGAACTGCCTCTGTGCTGGGCAATAGATCAATGACTGCCAATTGTGATTGAAAAAGCGTATTAATTAAACTGCTTTTTCCTGCACCCGTTCGACCGACAAGCAAAATATTGAGGGGTTTGGCTTGAACAATTTCGGGGGATTCGGCTTGCAATAAAAGTTGTTTGAGGGTTTGGGTTTCAGTTTTGGCTAAAGTTGCCTGGGGCTTGGCGAAAATATCAGGGGGTAAGGTGTTGCCACTGTAAAGGGTGATCGCCTGACGAGAAAGATTTCTGAGGGCCGCTTCTCGGAGCAGTTGCATTAAATTGACCAATAATTGCTGACTGGCTTCGGTGTTAGTGCGTTTACTGGCTTGATTAGCGATCGCGGCGGCAGGATTGAGGAGCCACTGAGCCCAGTTCCAGACTTTCCACAGTTTCCGCAGAGACGGTTCTAAGCGTTGATACACCTCGTAGGATTGATAGGCTTGACCGATAGTTACTTGATTAAGGGTGGGCGATAATTTTTGCATCCATTGGTCTAAATCATCCACTGTTCCCCGCATCAGTCCGTAGGCTTGGGGAATGTAAATATTCAGCAAAGGATATTTGACTTCAGGGTGGTAGTGATGGGCGACGGCGATAATAATTTCTTGGCAACGCCCCCAAAAAGTCGGCCAATCTTCCCAAATCGGTCGGTCTTGCTGGGCTTTTTCTAGAATACTTTGTAAATTTGCTTCCAATTGGGTTAGGCGATCGCGATCGGGATTAGTGGGAATTTCTTCGGGGGGATCAACTATTAATTCCTGTTCAATTTCTGTTAAGACTGTTTCTAATTGATTAACCGCAGGTTTTGACCATTTAACTAATAACCATCGCCAACCAACAAAAACTAGCGTAAAAATCGCCCAAATCCAGCTTACTCCCCAGGCATGGATCTGCCAGGACGCAGCCACCAGAAGAAAAATCACGATGCTCGCGATGGGTAAAATCAGGATAAACCATTGCCACTTTGCTAAACGGATAGTTGCCATAAATTCATCGATAAATAAATTTGAAAAGTAGAAATTCTAATTTTTTCCGAGCATTTGTAATTGATATAAACTGGCATATAAACCTTGTTTTTCTAATAAAATTTCATGGCTTCCTGACTCAACAATTTCTCCCTGTTTCAGGACAAAAATTCTGTCCACATCCCGAATGGTAGAAAGACGGTGAGCAATAATAATCGCTGTTCGGTTTTCTAACAAATGTAATAATGCTTCTTGGATTAACGATTCTGTGATTACATCCAAACTAGAAGTTGCTTCATCTAAAACCAATACATGGGGTTCGCGAATAGCGGCTCTCGCAAAGGCGAGTAACTGTTTTTGACCGCCTGATAGATTGCTGCCTCGTTCTCGTAGTTCCGTATTATATCCCTGGGGTAGGTCTTCAATTAATCGATCTACATTGGTTAATTGGGCCGCTTTTTGAATTTCTGAAAGACTATAATTTTCTCCTAAGGTAATATTTCGTTTAACATCTCCTGTAAATAAAAAACTTTCCTGGAGAATAACCCCGACATATTTTCTGAGTTGAGCCTGGGAGAGTTGACGAATATCAATTCCATCCACTAAAATTCTTCCCTCGCTCGGTTCATAGAGACGGCATAATAAACGAATAATTGAACTTTTTCCTGCCCCCGTAGGGCCAACAAAGGCTATTTTTTCGCCAGGTTTAATGGTAAAGTCTAAATTTTTTAAAACATATTCATCAGATTTGTAGGCAAACCAAACATTTTCAAAGCGAATTTCTCCTCTCAAATTGGGATCAATACTGATATCAAGGGCGGTAACATTCTCCACATCTCGAATTTCAATGGGTTTATCCATTAATTCCCCAATGCGTTGAATAGCGGTAAATCCTGCCTGAAACATGGTAAATTTATCGGCAAATTGTCGGAGGGGATTAAATAATCGTTGGGCATAGAGGACAAAGGCGGCCAATGTCCCAAAGTTTAAGCCTGTTTTTAGAACTAAAATTCCCCCTAAAAATAAAACTCCCGCGATCGCGACTAAACTAATCCATTCTAAAGTTGCGGACACCGCCGAATCATGGAAAATCGTGCGATCGACTTCCTTGCGATATCGGAGATTAACGGTACGAAATAACTCAGCATTATATTTTTCTCGACGAAATAATTGCACCACATTAATGCCTGTTACGTTTTCCTGTAACATCGAATTTAAGCGAGAAAGTTCTTCCTTCACTTGATAATTTGCTTTACGATATTCCTGCTGAAAATAAATAATCAGAGCCGTAACAGGAATTAGCATCGCAACCAACATTAACGCTAATTGCCACTGTAAAAAAAAGATGGTGACGATGATGACTAAAATAGAAATAAAATCGCTGACAACCCCGATCGCACCACTAGCAAAAACATCTCCCAAGGCTTCTACATCATTGGTCATGCGCGTGACTAAGCTACCAACGGGCGTTTTTTGAAAAAAATTAACCGATAAAGAGGTGATATGAATAAATAAATCTTGTCTCACATCTGCGGTAATTTCTTGACCCATTTTTTGGACTAAATAGCCCTGTACCGCCGCAAAAATCAGTCGAATAATAATGGTTACAAATAATATGCCTACTAACAAATGAAGGGCGTTCGTTAAAGGCAATTTTTGCAAAAAAGACCAGGTAGGTTCCTGCCGTAACAAAGAAACCGATTGTCCAATAATTAAAGGCTGGATCGCCCCCGCAAAGGAGACTGGAATTAATAAAATGACTGAAAGAATCAGTAAACGGGGATAACGGCGGGCATAGGGCAATAATTTTAGTAATAATCGCCAATCATTGTCGGGTTGAGGTGTTTTAGCTTTCTGAGGAGATTTGGCGACAGACATAAAAAATGATTTACCAACAAAGGGGATTTTGGGAAAGATTCTAAAGAGAAGAAGCAAAGTGACAACACCTCATTTTAACGTGAATGTTACTAGCCAAGAAGACTAAAAATAGGCGGGCGATCGCCTCAAAATCATAAATAATAACGATAAATCCCATAAAAACTAAGATTAAAAAAGGTTTGGCATTTTTTCAGTCTAAAACCTTGATTAATCTGTGCGGAAGGGGACATTCTGATGGATAATTTTTGGGAGAGTAACTTTTAAACCAAATAATCGTTGAGAACTTATGAAAGCTGCCGATATTATGAGCAAAGAGGTCGTGACAATCAAAGGAAGCGCGACAGTTGCCGATGCCGTTCATTTAATGAAGAGTAAAAAAATTCGTTCCCTCATCGTCGAACTTCGTCATGAGGGCGATGCCTACGGGATTGTGACCCAAACTGACATTATTTATAAAGTTGCGGCCTTTGGTACCGATCCTAAAACGGTTCGTGTTTATGAAATCATGACGAAACCTTGCATTCTCATCAATCCCGAATTAGAGGTCGAGTATGTTGCTCGGTTATTTGCCCAGAACCGCATTCGCCATGCCCCCGTGATTCAGAATGGATTATTGGGAATTGTCTCCGTTACGGATATTTTAAATAAGAGTAATTTTGTAGAACAGCCTAAATCCTTACTTTTGGATGAAAATATTCAAAAAGCCTTGGAAAATGCCAGGGCAATTTGTGCCAAAAAAGGAGCTAAATCTCCTGAGTGTGCGGCGGCTTGGGACGCGGTGGAAGAACTCCAGGCAGAGGCCGCCCATCAACGGGCTAAGAAACTGGAAAAGAGTCATTTTGATGAGTATTGTGAAGAAAATCCTGATGCTTTTGAATCGAGAGTTTATGATACCTAGATTTATTTTTTTGATCATAAATTAGACTTTGGGCGCAAGCCTTGCGCCCCTACAGAATATTTTTAAGAATGGTAGGGATGAATTGCGATCGCCCTTTTATTTCAACAGGTAGATTTTACCAATCGTCATATTTTGCTCTAGGCTTTTCCCAATCACTAAAATCACGAATCAATTCTTTCTCTAATTCGGGTAATTCAGACATTTCTAATAAAGGTTCTTCGATTTCTTCCTCTTCTTCAGGATCTTCCCAAACTTCGGCTAAGGGTTGAACCACTTTCGCGATCGCGTCTTTCACGAAGGACTTAATAAATTCATCCTTACGACTGAGTTGAAATTGACGTTGCACCACTTCCGTAATACCACCATCACCCCAATCTTGATCTTGACGAAAATATTCGACAAAACTTTTGCCAGCAATGCGGGTTAAATAGGCCGCTGTAATGCCTTGAATTACTTTTCCCACGAGATAGGTGGCTAACTGGAATTGTAAGGCTCTGGCTAATAGTTCAATCGCTCCTTTAACCACTCCTAAACTAACAAAGGTTTTACCCAAGGAAACGGCTAAATCTTTACCGCGATCGCTATTTAATTCGCAACCATAAATTTTGCCAATTTCCATCACCATTTGAGCATTAACGGCGGCTGTTGCCAACATATCCACAACGGGTAAGGGCGTTACTGCAATCACTCCTGCCCCAATCCATTGATAACGCTCAATCACTTTATCTGCTTCTCGACGACGTTGTTGATCGATTAAATTACGGGCCTCTTCCCCTAAGCGTTGAGATTGTAAGAGAATATTATCGGCGATTAAATCTTCCCCTTCTGACCGTAAAACTGCCACCAAACGCTGAATTAAGGGCGCGATTTCTGGCTCTGGTTTAACCATTTCTCCCGATCGCGATCGCAGGGGTTGGGGATTGGCAGCGATGGGAATAATATCAACAGAAAGAATAAAATTTTGGACTCGTTTTTGTAACGTACTGAGAAGAATATTTAAGTCTTCATCGGGATAAAGATCGGTTTTATTAAACACTAAAAGAGAGCGTTTTCCAATTTCTGCTAATGCCTTTAACGGTTCATATTCCGATTGTCTGAGGTCGTTATCAATGACAAATAATAATAGATCGGCTTCGGTCGCCAATTGTCGGGCTAATTTTTCTCGTTCTGTTCCTGCAATACCTGCTTCTAAAATGCCTGGGGTATCCGTAATTAAAATTTCCCGCGCCAATCCCTTCAGGGGTAAATGATAGGTTTCGCCGATTTGGGTGGTTCCCATTGTGGCCGCCACACTTCCGACGATTTCTCCAATTAAAGCGTTGACCAAGGACGTTTTTCCCGCCGATCCTGTCCCAAAAACGACGACGTGTAAATTTCCTCTTGCTAAACTTTCCTCAATTTGTTGCGATCGCTTAAAAAGAGCTTCCTGAGCGACCTTATCCTGGATTTGTTGAACTTGACGGCGTACCGCTTTGAGAGTTTCTCCTGCGGCTTCAGCTTTCTGTTCGGGTAATTTGGGGTTAAAACGGGATTTACGATTTTTTTTGCGGGTTTGTTGTTGACGTGCCAGATTAAAATAGTAAATAAAGGCATAGATCAATAAACCGAGCAATCCAATGACGAGTAGGATTAAAATATTGGCTAAAAAAGGAGATGTCCAGGAAACCTGAAAATAAAGCCGATAAATCGAATTAATCAGCCAAATCATTAGCCCCAGAACGATACTTAAACCAACAGCAAGGGTAATGAGACGGGGAAGCGGCATGGAAATAATCCCAAGGAAACAATGATTTTTCTATTATATTCGATATGATTTAGAAGTTTTTAGTTATTGTCTAAAAAAATTAGAATACCTGATTTTTAATTTATCAAAAAACTGAAAAATATTATTTATTTTAACCATTTTAATCATCGCGATACAAATCCCATAATCTATCTCTCATTATTATAATTTTATGGCAAACTCTCACTGGCAAATTTCTCTCCCCGAAAAAATCCCTCCCAACTTTTTGAAAGTAGTCCAGACCTATTGCACAAAATCTTCAGGACATCACGCCGCCCAATTACTTTGGAAAAGGGGTATTAGGGATAGGGAAAAATTAGCAAGTTTTATTGATCCTAAACTCTATCAACCGACTAGCCCTTTTGCCTTTGGTCAGGAAATGAAATGGGCCATGAATCGGATTAAAAAAGCTCTAGAATTCGGTGAAAAAATTGCTATTTGGGGAGACTTTGATGCGGATGGTATTACAGCCACGAGTGTTCTTTGGGAAGGATTAGGACAATTTTTTGTTCAAGATTTACAATTAACCTATTATATTCCCAATCGTTTAATTGAATCTCACGGTTTAAATATAGCTCAATTGGAAAAATTAGCCGTGACGGGTACGAAATTAATTATTACCTGTGATACGGGCAGTACCAATTTAAAAGAAATTAAATACGCCAAGGAATTGGGAATTGATTTAATTATTACCGATCATCACACTTTACCTGAAGATCGTCCTGACGTGATTGCAATCATTAACCCGCGTTATTTTGCTGATAATCATCCGCTTTATCATCTTTCAGGAGTGGCAGTTGCCTATAAATTAATTGAAGCTTTGTATCAAATGTTGCCCGATCTTCCCCAACAACCCGTCGAAAATTTATTAGATTTAGTGGCGATCGGTTTGATTGCAGATTTAGTCCAACTCAGTGGTGATTGTCGTTATTTAGCCCAAAAAGGAATCCAAAAATTACAATTACAAACCTCTAATCCTACTCGCCCTGGTATTGCTAATCTCTTGAATTTTTGTCAACGAAGTGGCGATCGCCCAACAGATATTTCCTTTGGCATTGGCCCCAGAATTAATGCCATTAGTCGGATTCAGGGAGATGCCCATTTTGCGGTGGAGTTACTAACGAGTCGAGATCAGGAACGCTGTCAAAAATTAGCAATGGAAACTGAATTAGCCAACACTCGACGCAAGGCTCTCCAAAAAACTGTTACTAATGAAATCAAGAAAAAATTAGCCACTCTGGATTTATCGACTACCAGTGTGATTGTCTTAGTGGATGATCAATGGCCCAATGGCGTTTTAGGTTTAGTGGCGGGTCAAATTGCCCAGGAATACGGTCGCCCGACGGTTTTATTAACCACTCGTCATCATGATTTACAAAGCCATCCTTTAGCCAGGGGATCGGCGCGATCGCTGAATAATATTGACCTCTACCAATTAATGAAATCCCAAGAACATTTATTAGAAAGTTTTGGTGGTCATCCCTTTGCGGCGGGGTTGAGTTTACGAGTCGAAAATATTCCTATTTTTCAGGAAGCAATTAATCAACAATTTTGGCAATATAATCCCGATAAATCATCTTTAGAAGCTCAAATTAAAATCGATCTCATCGTTAAAGTATCTGAATTAGGAAAATCTCTTTTTCAAGAAATGAAATTACTCGAACCCTGTGGCATGGGTAATCCGACTCCTAAATTATTGATTCAAAATTGTTATTTGAAAAACCCCTGGCATAATAAACCCATAGATTTTAAGGGTAAAAAAATTGAATATATTAAAACCACTTTTGAATTGATGGATGAAACTGTCAATACGGGATTCCCAGGGGTCTGGTGGGGACACTATAAAGATGAAATCCCCGTCGATCAAGCCTGTGACGTAGTAGTAGAATTAGATTACAATCCGCCCTATCAATCTCGTCAGGAGCGTTATGAAATTCGCTTAATTGATTTTAAACTGAGTAATAATCCTTTAATAAAAAATAATTTGAACACCTCAACTCAGTTAATTGATTGGCGAAATCAGGATCTTAAGCAAACTAAAAATACCCTAGAAGAAAATTATCAAGCCTTAGAAAAATGTCCCAGGGATTGGCAAGAGTTACAAACTGCTTATTTTCAAGCAACCCAGGATCAAGAAAAATTAGCCCTCGCCTATTCTGCCTTTCCAGAAACAGGAATTGAAATTTTAAAAAAACTGATTGGTGTTGCTAAATATCTCAGTCGGACTCAATTCATTATTTCAGTAGAAAAAATAAAAAATCAGCTTGAACTGAGTGATCAGTCCTTAAAATTAGGATTACAGATTCTATCAGGAATAGGTTTTGAAATTCTTGATTATGAAGACAGCTTAGCATTTAATTTAACTGATCAAATAAATCCTGTCGATAATCTAAAAATACAGCTTTTTTGTGATGCCATCGAAGAAGAAAAATTTCAAAGCCAATACTTTTGTCAAGTCCCCCTAATGACGCTTAAAAATATGTTACAGTAGATTATCTTTCGTTTTTTGAAACAATCTTAAATGTCAACACAGGATCAACGTAAACTGAAGAACAACCCATTTTTAAAATCTGATACTCCCCTAATTTATTTCCGAACGAACAGATTCCCCTAGAAATTCCGTGAATCTATCCTTCCTTTTCGTCAATATTTTGTGTAGAATACGATCGCGTTTAAAAAGAGTCACCTATGGTTCAGAGTAGCAGCCCATCAGAAATACAGGAATATTACGAAGCTGGCGATCGCAATTTCCAAAATTGCCAATTGCGGCGTGCAGACTTACACGGATTAGACCTCAGCAATGCCGATTTTAGTGGGGCGGATCTGAGCTATGCCAATCTGCGAGATGCCAATTTGAGTGGTGCAAATCTGCAAGGAACCTATTTGAATGAGGCGGATTTGTCGGGGGCAAATTTGCAAAAAGCCAATTTAAAAGGGGCTTCTCTGATTAAAACCTATTTAATTAAGGCTAATTTAGAGGAGGCCGTACTTGATGAAGTCTATTTTACGGGAGCCTACCTCACGAAGACTAACCTCAAAGCAACTTCTCTTAAAGGAGCCTATTTGAACGGGGCAACTCTGACGGGAGTAGATTTAACCAATGCGAAATACGATAAAAAAAGTCGTTTTGATGCCGCTTTTAATCCCGAAAAAAATGGCATGAAAAAAGTCGGTGAAGTCGTCGTGACCATGCCGAGTTCTACGGTTAAAACCTCTCAAGTTATCGAAAATAGTCCGCCGAGTTCTCCTGAAATCAAGCTGGAAAATTTATCGATTACCGTTGAAGATTTACTGATGACTCTCAATCATTTAACCGATCTAGGGAATCACTATTTAGGCAATACAATGTGTAGCCGTTATTTTCAATCTTCTCGTCCTGATCTGGAATGGTTTCAACAGTTTGAAATTAATCGTTCCTCAGCCAAAGTAAGCTTTAAGGGATCTATTAAGGAAAAATTGACTCCCGCTCAAATTGAATTATCTCAACAGTGGGCTAAGAAATACGTGAAATCTTGTTCAATGATTTTTCGCGATCTTCCTAAAATGATTGAAGCGGATCAGTTAGTTTTTCCTGTGACTTCCTAGTAATGATTGAAAGTATCATTTTATTATGATTATTCAGTGCATTTTGATCGTTCTTTATAAGTCATTCAAGAAATATGGATACTGTTCAAAATTTACCCCCCTCACCCACTATTACAACCGAATCTGCCGTTGTTGAAACTTGGAATATTAATAAAATTTACCGAACAGGTTTTTGGCTAAATCAAAAAGTACAATCCCTCACGAATTTTTCTCTTTCTGTACGACAAGGCGAAACCTTTGGTCTATTAGGCCCCAATGGAGCAGGAAAAACCACGCTTTTAAAAATTCTTTTGGGCGTTATTCGTCCCACCTCTGGCCGAGCCGTGTTACTAGGAAAACCCATCGGCGATCGCGCTACCAAACAAAAAGTCGGCTATTTGCCCGAAAATCCTTATTTTTACGATTTTTTAACGGCTTGGGAATTTTTAGAATTTGTGGGTGGCTTGTTTCAGATTCCTGTATCAAAACAAAAACAACGGATTCCCCAATTACTTGATTTGGTAGGATTAGCTCAAAAAACCGCTAAGAAAAAACAATTACGCCAATATTCTAAGGGAATGATGCAACGGGTTGGCATGGCCCAGGCTTTAATTAATGATCCCGAATTAGTCTTTTTCGATGAACCCATGTCGGGTTTAGATCCCCTCGGACGTTATCAAGTTAGGGAAATTATTCTATCTTTAAAAGAACAAGGAAAAACCATTTTTTTCAATTCCCATGTGTTAACCGATGTCGAACAAATCTGCGATCGCATTGCCATTTTAGCGAGGGGAGAATTAATTTGTGTGGGGTCTTTAGAAGAAATTTTAGGGAGTGCTAATGTCTATCAAGTGGTGGTTAAAGGTGGCACAGAAAGCCAATTAGAAGAATGGATAACGGGCTTAAAATTAGAAGATAATTTATGGCATGGCCAACTAAAAGGAGATCCCCAAGCGTTTATTGATCATTTACCCGCCTTGGATATTCAATTAATTAATCTGAATTTAGCACGGGCTTCTTTAGAGGAATATTTTATCCGTCAACTCAAAGAAAGGGGAATTACGGCAAGTCAATAATTGATAATTTTCATGGTTGAATTCTGTACAGCACAAGGACATAATAAAGGACATAATATATTATGTCCCTACAGAAAATTTCACTCATTACAACGTAATTTGCTGTATGATCTCCATGATTAAATTTAGTCAAAAGTACAGGCAATTTTTTAAAAACCTAATTTTACTTTATCAAGCTCACCAAAGATCTCTCTTTATTCTATTTAGTATTTGGGGTCTTTATTTTTTATTTTTATTTATTCGAGTCATCAAATTTAATGCTGACGGGGTATCCGTTAGCCATGTTAATGTCTGGAGTGATTGGCCGCTACATACTAGCATGGTCAATATTTTTGCTTATAAAAATCCCCAGGATTGGTTTGCCTATCATCCTATTTATGCTGATGGTAAATTTACCTATGGCTTTCTTACCAATTTTATTTCTGGGATGTTAATTAGGGCAGGTTTTTCTCTCGATTTAGCGTTAATTCTGCCTTCTCTTTTGTATATTTTTTCCCTCTTATTGGGAATGTATAGTCTTTTTAATTTAGTTCTAAGATCCCAATCTCAAGGATTAGTTGCGATTTCTTTATTTTTTCTGTCTTCTGGATTAGGATTTATTGATTTTATTGTACAACTCATTCAAGATCATTCTTTAAATAATTTTTTAAACTTATCATTTTTCGAGCAAACTCTAGACTATACCCGACAAGAGCAATATCAATGGTATTCAGGGAATGTTATTGTTGGAATGTTATTACCCCAGCGAGCTTTTTTATTAGGAATTACTTTAGCGATCTGGGCATTAGTCGGCATTCTTTATGTTTTTTTAGATGATCCCAAAAATCAGCAAGAACATCAATTAATTCTTTTTATTTCATCTTTACTATCAGGAATATTAGCAATTACCCATATGCACAGTTTAATTGCTTTGTTTTTCATTCTGATACCTGTTTTTATCGTTTCCTATCAACAGTGGCAAAAATCATTATTCTATTACATCATTCCTACAACAATTTTTGCTCTTACTCTCTATTTAATTTTTATTTCGGGAGGAATTGAAAGTTCTAAATTCATGAGATGGACTCCAGGTTGGGCATCCCAGGGTGGCTTCGGGGGTTGGATGATGATGTGGCTAAAACTCTGGGGTTTGATGATTCCCGTTGCCGTCTTTGGGTTTAGTCGTTTGTCAGGGCGATCGCCTGAGATTAAGGCTTTCTTTTTTGGCTTTTTCCTGCTTTTTGGTGTGGCTAATTTAATTACCTTTCAACCGATTCCCTGGGATAATTCTAAATTATTTCTATGGGTTTATCTGGGGTTTTCAGGTCTAGCAGCCAAATCATTAAGTTTAACCTGGACAGCGAAAACTCAATGGAAAATTATTGATAAGCTCTCTGTTATTTTCTTGGTAATTATTTTAAGTTTTAGTGGTTTTCTGGAACTTGTTCGCCTCCAGACGAGTAATTATCTATTGATCACGAGCAATGATGATATTCGACTAGGCATTAAAATTCGGGAAAGAACCGATACTTTAGCGAGATTTTTAACGGCAACCAGTCATAATCATTTGATCATGGTTTGGGCCGCTCGACCAATTTTTATGGGTTATACGGCTTGGGTTGCTAATTTTGGTTTTTTATATGAACAACGAGAGAAAGATTTAAAATTAATGTTTAAGGGAAGTGAAAATACAGCCAATTTATTAAAAAAATATCGTATCAGTTATGTTGTGATTGGCCCTAGTGAACTTAATGACTTTCAAGCAAACGAAGAATATTATCAATCCCATTTTCCCTTAGCTTTTCAGAATCAACATTATCGTATCTATGATGTGCGATCGCTGTGGAGTCATCCGAGCAATTAATACTTGTTAGATCAGAGAAACTTTTTCTATCGGACAAACGCAAGTTTTTTGATCGAGCCACTGAGAACCGAGTTGGTGCATAGCGGCCATCACAGGTTGGATTTGTTTCCCCTTATCCGTTAGAGAATATTCCACATGGGGCGGAATTTCTGCATAGACGCGCCGCTCCACCAAGCCATGAGTTTCCAGATCTCGCAGGCGCAGGGTGAGAGTCTTACTACTAATACCAGGTAAGGCTTTGAGCAATTCATTGGTACGGCGATCGCCATCAAATAATTCGCGCAAGAGGAGGATCGACCATTTATTGCCCAACAAATCCACGACAAACTGGATCGGACATTGAAAGCTGGTATCAAAACAGGGATTATCGTCTGGCATGGGAGAGATCTCGCGAAAAAGAAGCCGTATTCTAAACTTTAACATTTCTTTAGAAGTAGCTCTATTCCTTGAAGGACAATAATTTTTTACTTTAGGTAACTAAGGGTCGTTCAGGGAAACTATCTTGTAATTTCTTGGAGCTTACAGAAAGATAGGGTTCAGCAATCTTTTTTTCGATTTTTATTTTTTAATAAATTTATGGTTACTGCTGTCCCCACACCTACCCTAGAAATTCTCCGCCCTGGCATTAAAGCTCCTGTTAAAGAAACGTTACTAACACCCCGATTTTATACCACCGATTTCGACGCGATCGCCAATATGGCCCTTGAGCTTCAGGAAGAAGAAATTCAAGCCTCACTGGATGAGTTAAGGGCAGACTATAACCGTTATCATTTTGTGAGAGATGAGGAATTTAAGCAATCCTGGGAGCATATTGATGGAGAAACCCGCCTGGCTTTTATTGATTTCCTAGAACGCTCCTGTACGTCAGAATTCTCTGGTTTTCTCTTATTTAAAGAATTATCTCGTCAACTAAAAGGTCGCAATCCCCAATTGGCCGAAGCCTTTGCCCTCTTAGCCCGCGATGAAGCCCGTCATGCTGGTTTTATTAATAAGGCCATGTCGGATTTTGGGTTATCTTTAGACTTGAAATATCTCACCCAAAAACGCACCTATACCTTCTTTCCGCCCGAATGGGTCATCTATACGGTTTATTTGTCCGAAAAAATTGGTTATTGGCGTTATATCCTCGTTTATCGTCATCTAGAAGAGCATCCCGAACACCGTATTTATCCCCTCTTCCGTTATTTTGAAAATTGGTGTCAAGATGAAAACCGTCACGGTGACTTTTTTAAAGCCCTATTGCGATCGCAGCCGAATCTCTGGAAAACTTGGCAATCTCGACTTTGGGCAAGATTTTTCCTATTAACGGTCTTTGTGACCCACACGTTAACGGTATTTGAACGATCCGATTTTTATAAATCCATCGGCATGGATGCGCGTCAGTATAATGTTGATGTCGTTCGCCACACTAACGAAACCGCCGCCCGTGCTTTTCCCGAAGTTTTGGATACCAATCATCCCCAATTTTTTGATCGTCTAGAAATTTGTTCTCAAGCTAACGAAAAATTAACTGCGATCGCTCAAAATAATCAGCCCACTGTGGTTAAATTTTTCCAAAAATTACCTTGGATTGCCCAAATTGTCTGGAATATGTTGCTGATTTTTCTGCAAAAACCCATTAATGCCGAAGCCCTACGCGGCCAAGTTCATTAGTGTTTTGGGCGCAAGCGTTGCGCCCCTACGATCCTACCAAAACCTTCTGTAGGGGCGAATTGCGTTCGCCCTTGGACAAGATAAGATAAATCGCCCCAATGTCCAGAGAACCCAAATTATTTAATTCACACTTACTAAAAATTATCATGACAACTTTATCAACTCAATTACGTGAAGGAACCCAAGCTTCCCATACTCTTGCCGAAAATACAGCCTATATGAAATGTTTTCTCAAAGGCATTGTCGAACGGGAACCTTTTCGTAAATTACTCGCCAATTTATATTTTGTTTATAGCACCTTAGAAGCAGGTTTTGAACAGAACAAAGATCATGAAATTATTGGTCGTTTATATTTCCCTGAATTGAATCGCACTGCTAATTTAGAACAAGATCTTGCTTTTTATTACGGTGAAAATTGGAAAAATGATATTGCGCCCTTACCTGCGGGAAAAATTTATTGCGATCGCCTCCAAGAACTGACTGAAAAGAATCCTGTTTTATTAATTGCCCATGCCTATACTCGTTACATGGGAGATTTATCGGGAGGTCAAAGTTTAAAAGGAATCATCCGTTCTGCCCTAGAATTACCTGATGAAAAAGGTACTCGCTTTTATGAATTTGAAGCCTTTTCAACCCCTGCCGAACGACGCACTTTTAAAGATGTTTATCGTCAAGCTTTAGATGATTTACCCTTAGATGATCTAACGATTAAAGCCATTGTGGAAGAAGCCAATTATGCCTTTGCTTTAAACCGAGATGTGATGCACGATTTAGAACCCGATGTTAAAGCCGCGATCGGGGATCACACCTTCGATTTACTGACTCGCCAAGATCGTCCTGGTAGCACGGAACGTCATCGCCCTAATCATGGCACAGTCGCTTTAGTTGCGGCGGAATAAACTAAAAGTTTCCATCACGCTACAGTTACCTTAATTACTGTTGATTAAAAGTCCTCATTATCAAGGGGAATTTAGGGGGATCAAATTCCCCAAAAAATAAAACGGGCGCACGCTATGCGCCCCTACAATTATCGCAAAAATAATTGATCAATTCTCATTATTGAAAGAATAATTATCTATGAAATCTCTCTGCCAAAACGTTAAATTTGATTCTGATTTACTTCATAAATACGACCAACCCGTTCCTCGTTATACCAGTTATCCTCCTGCGACGGAATTAACGGAAAATTTTGATGAATCTTTATTTCGAGGGGCGATCGCGGCGGGCAACTATAAAAAAACACCTTTATCGCTCTATTGCCACATTCCTTTTTGTGAAAAAGCCTGTTATTTCTGTGGTTGCAACACCATTATTACTCAATTAAAACAAGTTGTCCAACCCTATCTCGATTATGTCAAAAAACATATTCAACAGATTGCACCTTTAGTTAAAAGCGATCGCTTGGTTCAGCAAATGCACTGGGGCGGCGGTACACCCAATTATTTGAACCAAGAACAACTCGAATTTTTATGGAATACCTTTCACGAAAATTTTTCCTTTGATCCTAATGCCGAGATTTCTATTGAAATTAATCCCTGTTATGTAGATCGAGACTATATTTTCTTTTTGAAAAAATTGGGCTTTAATCGCATTAGTTTTGGTATTCAAGATTTTAATCCCAAAGTTCAAGAAGCCGTTAATCGCATTCAACCCGAAGAAATGCTGTTTAATGTGATGTCTTGGATTCGGGAAGCAGGCTTTGAAAGTGTGAACGTAGATTTGATTTATGGTCTGCCTTTCCAAACCTTAGAAACCTTTAAGGAAACCATTAAAAAAACGATTCAACTTAACCCTGATCGCGTTGCGGTATTTAATTTCGCCTATGTCCCTTGGATGAAACCTATCCAGAAAAAAATGCCCCAATCGGAGATGCCCGTCGGTGAAGAAAAATTGGATATTCTGCAAATGACGATCGCGGAATTAACGCAAAATGAGTATGTTTTTATCGGCATGGATCACTTTGCTAAACCCGATGATGAATTGGCGATCGCGCAACAAAAAGGAGAACTTCATCGTAATTTTCAAGGTTATACCACTCAACCCGAATCGGATTTATTGGGTTTTGGCATGACCTCCATTAGTATGTTGCAGGATGTTTATCTCCAAAATCACAAACACTTAAAAGACTTTTATCAAGCTATTGATTCTCATCAAATTCCTATCGAAAAGGGTGTCCAACTCACCCAAGATGATCTCATTCGTCGCACGATAATTATGGAATTAATGTGTCAATTTAAACTTTCGGCTTCCGATCTAGAATTGAAATATCATTTAGGATTTGATCTGGATTTTAATGATTATTTTGCTTCCGAACTGGTGGCTTTAGATGCTCTCGAAAAAGACGGCTTAATTCAACGTTGGGGAGACGGAATCGAAGTAACTCCTAGCGGACGCTTATTAATCCGAAATATTGCCGCCGTTTTTGATACTTATTTGAGCAAAAAAAGTGAGGGAATTTTCTCTAAAGCTATCTAAAAGAGTTTTTTAGACATTGATGAAAATTCTAATTTATTGCTTATTTCTACCGCCTGCTGTCGTCATAATCATTTTTTTATGAATTATTTGGCAGTAGGCGATCGCGTTTATTTTCTAACTGACTAAAAAATGATGCGTCTGCCATAAATTTATTTACTTAAATCTTTTAATCCAGTAATTAATTTTGTTAATGATTCGATTACACCTAACTTTAAGGTTATATCAAGAGAAACAAGAAGCCAGGCAATAAAAATATAAGGTAAGTTTTTCAGAATTTCTGCGTCAGCATTGGGAAATTTATCAGGAAATAAAATATAGAATGCCATGATAAGGAGTGGCAAGATAATACCGACAAATCTTATTAAAGTCCCTTGTATTTTTTGAAAACGAGTTTGTTTGATAATTTCAGTTTCTAACTCAAAAGATTGCCATTGCCAATTTCCATATAATCCCGTCAAATATAAATAAGCTAATTCTCGAAAATCTCTTCTGATATCTTCTAGGGTTGTTTCCGTTGGCGTAATTAGCCATCTTCGCCTTTCTCGAATATAATAAGCTATATTTTGAAAATGTTGTTGCATCCATTTTTGATTGCTCGGTTTTCCAATACCATAATGCCAAGGAATTAGCGTTGTGACTCTGGCCAAATAATTCATTCTAAAAAGAATCATACTTTTAACATCTCTTCTGTAAATTACATCATCCCTGGTTAATTCGGCACTGGTTCAGTCTAATTATTAGAATGAAATCCTTACAAGACAAGGACTTAAC
>QBMS01000057.1 GCA_003249095.1 Snowella sp. | reverse complement strand
CTCACAAAAGTATTGACAAGTCCTGAGCTATTTGGTTACGATGCTCATCAAGTCAAATTTCACCTTAAATTCTGGAGAAACAAACCATGACTAAGAAAAACCTCAAACCCCAACAAGCCGCTCCTGTGCAACGGGAAATCAATACCACTTCCTCTGAGGCTGGTACAGGGCTGACACCCCTTTATACAGCGGCGTTCGGGGGATGGGATCCTTTTGCGGGCGACGACGCGGAGTAGTCCTGTTGTTGTAGGGGCGTATGGTATACGCCCTTAATCTATAACGTGGGACAAAGACATCTGGGCGCAAGCCTTGCGCCCCTACCATTGCAAATTTTTTAACTTAACTTTTAGGGGAATAGTTGATGCACGGTTCGCCTCTATGAATTGACGCACAATCCTTATTAACAATATAAAAACTAGCCATTATGATAGTTGGTGCAGTCCCAAAAGAAAGAATCAAAGAACAAAAATTACAGTTTATTCGCAATCATCAACAAGCTTTTGACGTTGAGCCAATTTATCCTCTACCCTTATTTGAAGACTTTGTGATGAGTGTGGAAGGTGACTGCACAATTGAGGCTTCTTGCAAGGTCGAATTGGATAAACTAATCGCATCCAGATTTCTATTCTTTTTTAAGGATAAGGCTCAGGACTGGCCAAGCTACTTGTCTCAGGGGCTGTCCTTCTTTAAGCAGGTTGAAACCCAAGTTGGTGTTCAGCTTGACTACTCATTGCTACAGAGTTTTCTCGGTACAGACTTTGACTTTAGCCGTGTCAGAACATTCACCACAGGGATTGATCTACGGCGTGAGTCTCTAGCAGAATCTAGCGTCAAAATTCATTTCAGAGTCAAGGATTACATCGAAAAAGTTCAAACTGCAATTATCTTGAGTGGCGGTGAATTTGGTTTCTTAGAGGACTTTCCTAAAAAATTTCTTGCTCAGTATATTCCCCAAATTGGCTTTGACTTTTACTTCGATGGTCGCTGTGAAATTGAGCTTTATTTTGAAGTAATAGAGTGTAATTTTGGCGATCCTAACGTTAGACAGTATCTCTGGAGTAAGATGCCTTCTATAGCCTTAGCACCCTTAAAAGATACTGCTGTGTTTCATCTTGGACTATCTAAAGCTAATACTAATCCAGTATTTTACTACCAGCTTAAAAAGTATAAAGGGAATTTATTAAACTACTTTAGGCTTAATGATGCCGCCATGCGAGTTGATAGTTTTTATCGAAACCAAGACACAGAATATGGTGGGTGGGTAGGGGTTGCCTTAGAGGAACTCGAAAAAACAAGAATAGAAAATATTAGACTTTATTACCACAAATATTTTAAAATAGAGTAAGCTTTATGTTGACAATAAAAGTAAATGATTTAAAACAACTCTATGACCTTGATGACGCTCAATGGCTAGAAGAAACCGTTAACTTACTAAAAAAACATCAATTTCAACAGCTAGATTTAGATAATTTAATCGAGGAATTAGAGGATTTGGGAAGAGAGAAAAAAAATGCTGTAGCCAGCCTCTTAGAACAAATTATTCGCCATTTATTATTACTGCAATACTGGACAAATGAATCCGAATATAATGCAGTTCATTGGCAAGAAGAAATTTACAATTTCCGTACTCAATTAGGACGAAAAATTACCACCAATCTCCGCAACTATTTAGAAAAAGAATTAAATTCCATCTATCAAGATGCGTTAGGATTTGTGAAAATTAAAACCGTTAATTCCGTTGTTTTTCCGCCTGATTGCCCTTACTCCCTAGAACAATTGCTAGATCGCGATTGGTTGCCATAAAAATCTATTAAACAACAAAATTAAGAATTATGTTAATTACTAAACCCCGCTTTCAAACCTTCGCCGAATATCTACAGTATGAGGATAATTCGGAAGAACTTTATGAATTATTTAACGGAGAATTGGTAGAAATGCCACCAGAATCGGGTTTTAATTACCAAATTGCCAATCGTCTTTTTTTTGTATTTGCCTTAATGCTAGGAACTGATAGAGTAAGAGGTCATGGATTAGAATTAGAAACCAGAGGCGAACCCAAAAACCGCTATCCTGACTTAACCATTATTCGAGAAGAACATATTCAATTACTCTCCAAAAGAAATACCATTCTTCTTACCATGCCATCCCCTTTATTAGTAATAGAAGTCGTTAGCCCTGGAGAAATTCAAAGAGAAAGAGACTACATTGCCAAAAGAAGCCAATATCAAGATTGTGAGATTCCCGAATACTGGATAGTTGACCCCCAAACTCAAACCATCTTAGTCTTAGAATTACAAGGAAATATCTACACAACAATTGGTACTTTCAATAACAATGATTTAGTAAAATCTCCTCTATTTAGCCAACTCAACTTAAAAGTCTCTGAAGTATTTAATCAGGTAAATTAAACCCCATGATTACCGTCGAACCGATTATTTTAAACCTCAAAACTGTAAACTTAAGCGATGAGCAATTTTATCAACTTTGCCATAATAACGACGAGTGGCGACTAGAACAAACTGCCCAAGGAGAACTCATTATTATGCCCCCGATTGGTGCTATTAGTGGCAACCGCGAAGCCGATTTAAACGCCGATTTAGTCATTTGGAATCGTCAAACCAAACTCGGTAAAGTCTTTAGCTCTTCCACTATCTTTACCTTGCCCAATGGTGCAAAACGTTCCCCTGATGTCGCTTGGATCGCTAAGGAACGCTGGGACGCTTTACCCTTAGAAGAACAAGAAAAATTTGCTAAAATTTGCCCCGATTTTGTCATAGAATTAAGATCTCGCACAGATTCCTTGACCCAACTTCAGGCAAAAATGGAGGAGTATCTTGCTAATGGGGTAAGACTCGGTTGGTTAATTGATCCCATGAGTCAACAGGTAGCCATCTATCGCCCAAATCAAGCAGTAGAAATCATTTCATTACCAACAACCTTATCTGGGGAAAACGTTTTACCCGAATTTACTTTAGAACTACCTCTTTTTTAATTTCAGACATAATTTTATCAAAAATATCAAGAATATTGAAATAAAAATTATTTTAATTCATCCGTAATATTACCTTTTATCATTAACAACTCAGAAAACCATCAACATAGCCGAAATGACTAACATTCCTGGACTGGAAAAACTATGGGCAGAAACGAGAGGTGATCCTAAAATTTGTGTCGCTGTCCTTGACGGTATAGTTGACCAAAATCACCCCTGTTTCGACGGAGCAGACCTGACTCGACTCCCTAGTTTAGTCTCAGGAGAAGCCAGCGAAAACGGTTCCATGTCCGCTCACGGAACCCATGTCGCTAGTATTATCTTCGGTCAGCCCGACTCCCCCGTTCCAGGCATCGCACCCCATTGTCGGGGCTTAATAATTCCCGTATTTGCCGATGATCGCTTGCGATTATCTCAACTCGATTTAGCCAGAGCCATTGAACAAGCCGTTAACGCAGGGGCCAATATTATTAATGTTAGTGCAGGTCAATTAACCGACGAAGGCGAAGCCGATACTTGGTTAGAAAAATCTGTACAACTCTGTCAAGAGAAAAACGTTTTATTAATAGCCGCAACGGGAAATGATGGCTGTGAATGTTTGCACGTTCCTGCCTCCTTACCGACTGTTTTAGCGGTGGGAGCAATGGACAATGAGGGTAGGCCAGTTAATTTTAGTAACTGGGGAGACGCTTACCAAAGGCAAGGCATTCTTGCTCCTGGAAAAGATATTTTAGGAGCCAAGCCTGGGGGAGAAACAACTCACTTAAGTGGAACCAGTTTTGCTACTCCTATTGTCAGTGGAGTTGCCGCTTTATTATTGAGCTTACAACTCAAAAGAGGAGAAAAACCAGACCCTCAAAAAGTGAAAACTGCCCTACTAGCAGCAGCCACCCCTTGTAACCCTAAAGACACCGATGATCAAAGTCGCTGTTTAATGGGAAAATTAAACATCCCTGATGCTATAGAATTTTTATTAGGAGAAACTATGTCCGAAGAATTAAATTTAGAAACAGTGGAAGCTTCTGGTTGTGGCTGCGGCGATAATCCAGATGAGGCCGTCCTCCATGAACCACTAGAAACCAGCGAACTTAAATTAGCTGAAGTGACTCCTAGTCAAACAGAAATTGCGATCGCTCCCTCTGCCGTTTCCCCCGTTATCAGTCAACCTAATCCCGTTAATACTATGTCCAATCATTCCCCTAATTTTGTGACCGCCAGTGAAGCTCCCAGTGAAGTAGCAGGCAAAAATTTAGTTTATGCTCTCGGTGTTTTGGGCTATGATTTCGGTTCCGAAGCTCGCCGTGATTCCTTTAAACAATTAATGCCTGGGGTGAGTGTGGAAGGAACAATGATTCCCGCTAATCCCTACGATGCTCGTCAGATGGTGGATTATTTAGGGGAACATTTACCCGAAGCCAAGGCATTAATTTGGACATTAAATATTGAATTAACTCCTATTTATGCCATTGAACCCGTTGGCGGTTTTTCCCGTGATGTTTATGAAGTGTTACAAAGCCTTTTAGATGGTCAAATTCAAGCGGAAACCGATCCCAATTTTGTACAAAGAGTTAGTATTCCTGGCGTTTTAACGGGCCGTAGTGTCAAACTTTTCTCTGGGCAAGTAGTTCCAGTTGTTGAAATCAATAATACACGCGGTTTATACGGTTGGAAAGTTAATACCCTCGTGGATGCCGCGATCGCCTCTGTGCAGGCCGAAGCTAGTGATTCCCAGGAAGATGCTATTCGTCATACTTTGAGTAGTTTCTTGACTCGCATTTATTATGATTTACGCAACTTAGGCACAACCTCTCAGGATCGAGCCTTAAATTTTGCTTCTACTAATGCGTTCCAAGCGGCTTCTACCTTTGCTCAAGCGGTGGGTGCGGGTTATGAATTAGATAGTATTAATGTGGAAAAAAGTCCTTTCTGTCGTTTAGATAGCGATTGTTGGGATGTTAAACTGAAATTCTTTGATCCAGAGAATAGTCGTCGTGCCAAAAAGATTTATCGCTTTACCATTGATGTGAGCGATACTATTCCTGTTACCTTGGGTGAAGTCCGTTCTTGGTCTAGTGCTTATTAATTCGATCCCCCCTAGCCCCCCTTTGAAAGGGGGAGATATTGAGGTTTATTAAAATTATGAGATTACCTAATTTATCTCCGCCAGTTAAAAGACCTGATGTGATTTATCCCCATCGTTCAGTTGATGTGGTTCACGGTACGGTTGATGAGTTGCTGAGTATTCGCATGAAGTTATTGCATGGTGCAAATTACAATGATCCTGCGGCTTTTGCTAATCGTAGTTATCAGCAATTAAAATCTTCAGGTTGTCGATGTGCTTTTTAGGATTTGATTCCACCTGACTTCCCTTAAAAAGCTACTGTTTACACACAAGTTACAGAATCCCCCCTAGCCCCCCTTTGAAAGGGGGGGAAATAGACAAATTAACGGTTTGAAGTCCCCCTTTCCAAGGGGGATTTAGGGGGATAAAACTTACAAGCGTGATTCTTTCAAGATGTGTGTACACAGTAGCCTTAAAAAGGGGGGAAAATACTAGATAAATAGGAGTTAATTTTGATTATGACTACTGAGAAAAAAACAGAAACTACGCCTAAAACCAGTGGCGATCGCCCTCCAAAGAAAAAACCTGTGAAATACGAATTCAAGCAGGATACTTTGACAACGGGACTTTCCGATTATGGCTTCTGGTCTCAACAGGTGAAGGAAGAACGAGCTAAACAGCCAACCCAAGACCCGCCTTATCGTCGTGGTCGCATTTGGTGATATGATAGCTTTCTAAATTCAATTTTCGAGGAATTTCAATAATATGAAAACCAGTAAGCTTCTACCTAAATTGACGGCTCCCGTGCAACGTTCTGCGATCGCGATTGTTTCAGATCAATTTTTTGCAGTTACGGCCTCTACCCATTGCGACATTGCAACTCGTCAATGTTTTCCGTTTGCAGGGGATGATGCAGAATAGTTCTGCTATCTGATATTATTTTTTAACAAGTCTTCTTTCTTAAACGAAAAGAAGCGATCACTATCAAATTCAGGAAGCTAAAATCATGACTAAATTACAGCCCCAATTATTTGCTTCCGTCATTCGTTAAGTTACTGGTACTCAAGTTAATCAAGAAAGGATCACAGCCCAAATCACAAACCGTCTTACGGGAGAATCTCGTATAGGTAGTCGCGGTAATACCTTCGCGGGTGATGATGCGGAGTAATTCTCTTTTTTTATCTAAAGTATTAGAGTTAAGGGCGATCGCAGTTTTCTGTTTGAAGAGAGCGATCGCCTTTGAGTTAAAGAACGATTGTGTTTAGGAACGAGGATTTAATTAAGTTGTGCATTCAAGATGCCGATTTCTGTAGGGACATAATACCATTATGTCCTTAGTCTCAAGGGTCAACAGACAATGTATTGCTTGATAGACGTATTGCTTGATAGACGCATAAAAGGGCTTAACAGTGTTAAGCCCCTACAAACAAGGGGATTAATCGGGGGAATAAGAACCTATAATCTCAATAATCAAGAACAAGAGTTCTTTGTAGAATTGGTTGATCACAGAAAAAAGCACAGGTTATTTATTTTTCATTCCTTAACACTTTACTTAACAACATAGGACAACAATCCTGCTTCCACAAAATTCTCTATTTCTATTATGCCTGATCTGATTACCATACCTGGAATTCCTGAACTTTGGAACATTACCCAAGGCGATTCCCGTATTAAAATTGCCATTTTGGATGGAGCCGCCGACTTAGACCGCGCTTGCTTCCGAGGCGCAAAAATTACTCAATTTAAACCCTACTGGGCCGAAGATATTGAACTGAATGATGAGTATTATCATTACTTAAAATTATCTACCGATTTTAATCAAGCACAAAAGGCGAAAAAAGAGCAAGACCCCGACCACGATAAAGAAGAAGCCAAAAAAGAAAGAGAAGAATTTTTTAAAGATTTCCCTGAAGATATTCAAAGACGTATTGACTTATCTAGTCATGCCACCCATATTTCCAGCACAATCTTAGGACAACATGGCTCTCCTGTCCCTGGTATTGCTCCTAATTGTACAGCAATTAATATTCCGATTTCCTTCGCTGGAGATGATTTTATTTCCTTTGTTAACCTCACCCATGCGATTAATGAAGCCTTAAAAGCAGAGGTTAATATTATTCATATTGCGGCTTGTCATCCCACTCAGTCGGGCATGGCTCAAGACATCTTTGCCCGTGCCGTTAAACAATGCCAGGATAGTAATATTTTAATTGTCGCGCCTGGCGGTAATGATAAAGGTGAATGTTGGTGTATTCCTTCGATTTTGCCCGATGTTTTAACCGTAGGAGCAATGCGCGATGATGGTCAACCCTTTAAATTTAGTAATTACGGGGGTGACTATCAAGATAAAGGAGTGATGGCTAATGGAGAAAATATTTTAGGTGCGAACCCAGGAACCGATGTGCCAGTAAGAGAAAAGGGAACCAGTTGCGCGGCTCCGATTGTGACAGGAATTTCGGCTTTATTAATGAGTTTACAATTACAACGCGGCGAAAAACCGAATGCTGAAAAAATTCGTCAAGCCATTTTAAAGAGTGCGATTCCCTGCGATCCCCAAGAAGTTGAAGAACCCGAACGTTGTTTATTAGGAAAATTCAATATTCCAGGAGCTTACCAATTATTAACAGGCGAAAAATTAACCACAATTAACTTATCGGGAGAAAAAGCTTCTAGTCGTCTTGGCTTAGAGGTAAGCGGTATTTCTGAGGGAATTACGGCCAGTGCGGCTTCTAAACGGGTTTATGTTTTGGGGACAATTGGTTACGACTTCGGTAGTGAGGCTCGACGGGATAGTTTTAAACAATTAATGCCTGCCGTTCAAATTGACGGTACAACCATTCCAGCGAACCCCTACGATGCTCGTCAATTGGTGAATTATTTAGCCGAAAATCCCTCGGAACATAAATCCTTGATCTGGACAATTAAGCAAGAACTGAATCCGATTTATGCGATCGAAGTTAAGGGAGGATTTGCCGCCGATGTTTATGAAATGTTGCAATTAATGTTAGCAGGTCAAGAGGAAGCTGAAAACAGCGATAATTTTATTGAACGGGTTAGCATTCCAGGACAATTAACGGATGAAACGATCAAACTTTTTTCAGGTCAAGAAATTCCTGTGATTACTATTAATAATATACGAGGAATGTATGGTTGGAAAATTAGCGGTGTAGTGGATGCGGCCTTGCAAACCTTTTCGGAAGAAATGGCTGATGCGAATGAAATCCAAATGCGAAAAAGTCTTAGTAGTTTTCTGAAAAGGGTTTATTTTGATCTCCAAAACCTGGGACAAACGGCTAAGGATCGCGCTCTGAATTTTGCGGCGACTAATGCTTTTCAGGCGGCTTCTACTTTTGCTAAGGCGATCGCTACAGGGATGGAATTAGATACCATCGAAGTCGAAAAAAGTCCTTTCTGTCGTGTTAATAGCGATTGTTGGGATATCAAACTAAAATTCTTTGATCCCGATCGCGGACTGAGAGCTAAAAAAGTATATCTGTTCACCATTGATGTGAGTTATCTAATTCCCGTTACCCTGGGAGAAGTGAGATCCTGGTCTGTCCCCAAATAGTCTCGGATTGAATGGTTTTTAGTCGTGAGATAAGGGGCGATCGCTTTTTCCATAATTAGGCCATTGCCAGTTACAAATATTCCAACTCAAACTATCTATAGAGACATTCATGCAAGTGAAGTATGGTCAAAACTTAACTAACAAGGGGCTTAAGCCCCTTGCCTATACCTCATACGACTGCATACCGCTATACAGGATTTGGATAGTTGTTGTAGCTCTTATAACTGGAATTGAATCTATCATCGCCTGAGAGGACTAGACTGGAATAATTACTGGCTGCTGCTTAAGAATATGATGTCCCCCCTCAACAATATCCGAATCATTCTCATGGAACCCGCAGGAGCCTTAAATGTGGGTTCTGTTGCCCGCGTTATGAAAAATATGGGATTACATCATCTGGTTCTAGTTAATCCCCAATGCGATCGCCTGGGAGAAGAAGCTCGACTGATGGCCGTTCATGCTTCTGATATTTTAGAACAGGCCGAAGAAGTTCCCACTTTGCCCGATGCCCTGAAAGGCTGTCAGCGCGCGATCGCCACCACTGCCCGTTCCCGTAGTTTAGAAAGCCCCTTGGAAACCCCCAGACAGGCCCTACCCTGGTTGATTACTGCCGATGAAAAAACCGCACTGATTTTTGGAAGGGAAGACCGAGGACTGAGTAACGAAGAATTAAATCATGCCCATCGTTTCGTCACTATTCCCTCAAATCCTGATTATTCCGCCCTCAATTTGGCCCAGTCCGTTGCCGTTTGTGCCTACGAACTTTATCAGCATCAATACGAGTCTGTTAGCCCGATTACAGCAGAATATTTGAGTAAAAAGGCGACTCTTGAAAATTTAGAGGGTTATTATCAGCATTTAGAACAAACATTATTAAATATTGGCTATCTCTATCCCCACACGGTTAACGCTCGCATGGAAAAGATCCGTCGTCTTTACCAACGCGCCCAACTGACGGAGGAGGAAGTCGCTCTCTTGCGAGGAATTTTGGGACAAATGGATTGGAAGACGCAACATTTTTCGGCAACCCATAGTCAGAACCAAAAGTCAACTTCTTAAAAACATCGAAGTCTGTTACCCTAACAAAATGAAGCGTTGACACTCTTTTTGTCTGGTTCTTCTCACACTGAAATTAAAGAAAATGTCTAGGAAAAATTCTCGTCGTTCGAGCCGTTCTCATATTTCCCTGGTTCCCCAGCCCACCAATGTAACAACTCTTACGGTGGTTGCCGAACCGATCGCCCCAACTCAGGCTCCCCGTCAACGAAAACCTACTCGCGAGCCGAATTGGGTGACCAAGAGTCTGCTTTACACGCTTCGGGTGGGTATTTTAGGCGCGGGCTTGGCGGTAATTGCGGGAACGACTTTGACAGTTTTTGCTCCGACTCGTTTTCTCTCTTCCCAGGCATCTACTTCCAAGGGACAGGAAAAATCTACGGCCCAAAAAACAGCCGCAGTCGGCATTAAACCCCAGGAAGCGATCGCAAAATTCGTTTCGACCCTAACGCCGCAAGATAGCCAGGCCGATTCTTCCGCCAGTAACCAGATTCAGTTGACCGAAGAACTAATTCCCCTCAAGCAAAAATTAGCGAATCTAGATAAAAAGCAAGCCAAAATTGAAACCCAAGCCTTTTTTATTGATTTAGATAACGGAAAATACGTTAATTTGGCGGGAGATACGCCTATTTCCGCCGCTAGTTTGATCAAAATTCCCATCGCGATCGCTTTCTTTCAGGATGTGGACGCGGGCAAAATCAAACTCAATGAAAAGTTGCCAATGGGTAAAGATGTGATCGCCAGTGGTTCAGGAGATATGCAGTATCAACAAGGTCAAAAATCCTTTACCGCCCTCGAAACCGTAACAAAGATGATCGCCATTAGCGATAATACGGCGACGAATATGCTGATTAAGCGCATGGGAGGCAAAGCGGTTCTCGATCAACGTTTTCAAGCCTGGGGATTAACCCACACCCAAATCCATAACCTGCTACCCGATCTCGAAGGAACTAATATGACCAGTTCCAAGGACTTGGCGACGGTTTTATTAAAAGTCAATCAAGGCGAATTAATTTCCCTTAAATCCCGCGATCGCCTGTTGGGAATTATGCAGGAAACCAAAACTCGTACCCTATTACCACCAGGTTTAGAGTCTGGAGCAATTATTTCCCATAAAACAGGAGATATCGGCACCGTATTAGGAGATGCGGGAATTATTGATATGCCCAGTGGCAAACGTTACATCCAAGCCATCATCGCCAAGCGTCCCTACAATGACATTGCTGCCCGTACCCTCATTCAGGACATGTCCCGTGCGACCTATCAACACCTCAAGGCTACTGAATCGATCCCTGCGACCAAACCGCCTAGTGTCCCGACAAAAGTCGTGGCATCTCCATCCTCCGAGCAGAAAAAACTTGATTCTAAAAAAGCAATGACTCCAGCCACCTCAATCCTCAAAAAACCCGATTAATCCCTAATCAACCCCTTTATTTATCCTTAACTGAGTAGTTAACCGACAAAACCACAGGATATGATAGAGGGTGGTTAGACACTTTTCTGAAACTATTGATTGTACAAAGACATGATGAACAACTTATTGAAACGCTTTGGTTGGCTAGGTTTAGTCGCGATCGCGTTGACGATTTCCCTGGCGATCCATAATCCCGCCAATGCTAAAAACGCCCCGATCATAACCGCCCAAGTTCCGCTTCATTACGATCAATTAGAGTTTCCGCCCCTCCCCGATATCAAAATTCCTAAATATGAACGGTATCAACTCGATAACGGACTAATTGTTTATTTAGTTGAAGACCATGAACTGCCCCTCGTCAAAGGAACCGCCCTATTTCGGACGGGATCTCGTTTAGAACCCAGTCAGCAAGTTGGCCTGGCAGGAATCACAGGTGCAACCATGCGTACAGGGGGAACTGCCAACCATTCTCCCGATGAATTAAACCAGATCCTCGAACAACGGGCCGCCGCGATTGAAACCGCCATTGGAGCCACATCAGGCTCGGCTAGTTTTGATGCCCTGAGCAAAGATAAGGAAACGGTTTTTAATCTGTTTGCTGAAATTATCCAAAAACCTGTTTTTGCCGCCGACAAAGTTGAACTCGCTAAAACTCAAGCCCAAGGCGCGATCGCCCGTCGTAACGATGATCCCGATGATATTGCCAGTCGAGAATTTAAAAAACTGATGTATGGTAGCGAAAGTCCCTACGCCCGCACCATTGAATACGCCACCCTAGACCAAATTGACCGCAATAGTATCGTCAAGTTTCACGCCGACTACATCCGACCCGAATCGACCCTCTTGGGCATTGTCGGTGACTTTGATTCAACCGAAATGAAAGCTTTAATTGCCAAACAATTTGGTAACTGGCAAGTTTCCACCCCCAAACCCAATCTTGATATTCCAGGGGCTAGTCAACAGAACCAACAAAAAATCTTCATAGTCGATCAACCCAAACTAACCCAAAGCAATATTCTATTAGGACACATAGACGGAAAATTAAGTGATCCCGACTACCCGACCCTCAGTGTGATGAATGGGGTCTTAAGCGGCTTTGGAGGGCGTTTATTTAACGAAATCCGCTCCAAACAAGGATTAGCTTACTCTGTCTATGGAAGTTGGAATGCGGCCTACGACTATCCAGGCATTTTCATTGGAGGCGGACAGACCCGTACCGATGCCACTGTTCCCTTCATCAAATCATTGTTGAGTGAAATTGACCGCATTCGCACTACTCTCGTCACTCCAGAAGAATTATCCCACGCAAAGGAATCTATCCTGAACTCTTTTGTCTTTAAATTTGAAAATCCTAGCCAGACCCTAACCCGTCTGATGACCTATGAATATTACGGTTACCCTGCTGATTTTATTTTTCAGTATCAGAGCAAAGTTAAAGATGTTACAGCAGAATCTATTCAACAGGTTGCTCAAAAATACTTAGTTCCCGATAAACTTTTCACCTTAATTGTCGGCAATGGGAAAGCGATTGAACCCAATTTACCCAGCTTGATGAAACCCGTAGAGAAAGTTGATATTACGATTCCAGCCCCTCCTAAACCCTAAATGCGATAAATGCGATCGGGTTTTTAATCAAAGTGTCGTTTAAATCGGGGATCAAGGTGATGTTTTTTCTTTTGATTACAGGTTTGGCAGAGGGTTTGTAGGTTACTCATATCATTACTGCCACCTTTTGCGAGGGGAATGATGTGGTCAATATTTAGCGTGGTTTCGGTCTGAGTTTGACCACAGCTTTGGCATTGATAATGATCTCTTTGGTAGATGTATTGTCTAACGGAATTGGGAATAGGAATGCGAGGAGTTTTTGTCATAAATTTAGGATTGATTTTGCATTTCTCGGCGAATTTCATCTAATGGTGATTCGTATTCAGGAATTTCTGATTCATCAGGGGAAAATTCTAGGGCAATTTTAATTCTTACTTTACCTTTTTTCCAGCGATCTGATCCAATATTCAAAACTTCGCATTCTAAGCCTTCATTAATCCACTGAGTTCGAGGTTTGTAACCGTCTTTTTGTAAGTCATTAAAACTAGAAACCTGTAATATTTTTGAAATACAGTATGTAAGAATGTCCCTAACTTTAAGAGTATGGTTATACATCACAACATTGTCGGGTGAGTTATTTTTTAAAGAAATAACATCTTCTTCGCCAATAGCGGGTTTAAATTGATTATTATTCATGGTATTTTGCTTAATTTAGGAGTGATCGTTATCAGATTGCAGTTCAGAAACGGAATCGAAACTGAGTGTAGCATAAATTTCAGATAAAGGGGAATCAATCGCAAGATTTTCAATACGAAGAATAGTGTTTAATCCTTCGTAGGTTTGGAGAGTCCATAAATCATTTTTAGTCCGTCGAAAACATTCAATCAGATATTCCTGAGAACTGACTAAAATATATTCTTGTAAGCTAGGAATAGTACGATAATATTGAAACTTCTTGCCGCGATCAAATTTTTCAGTGGATTCAGAAAGAACTTCAACAATAACTTTTGGAAATTTAATATCATAAGCATTTACATCGTCATTATCATCACAAGTTACGACAATATCAGGATAAAAAAAGCGTTTTTTGTTTGATATATTTACTTTTATATCTGCCATAAAAGTTTGACAATTAGAGTTTTTTAATTTTTCTCGAAAAAGTATGGCGAGATTAAGACTAATTGTATTATGGGCTTTAGTTGTTCCTGCCATTGCATAGACTTCACCATCAATGTATTCGTGTTTGATGTCGCTATGCTGTTCAAATTCCAGATATTCTTCTGGACTCATGTAATAATCTGATTTGAGAGCGATCATTTGGTATGTCCTCTGAGATTTATTTTGGGTTTAATCAAGATTAAGAATTAGGAAAAGAGGGATGATTACGAATTTCATCAAGAGGTGATTGATATTCAGGGCTTTCTGGCTCATCAGGAGTAAATTCGATACTAATTTTTAGTTTTAATTTTCCTTTTTGCCATCCATTAGAATTAGTAATTGCCTTTAAAATCTCTGATTCTGTACCTTCATTACAGAGAGAAAATGTTTTATATCTATCAGTCACTATGCCGTGTTCATTTAGCTTTTTTGATAAATTAAATGAAGCTGCATCAGTATCTTGCGTCTCTAAAAAATCATTTAAAGCTGCCTTTAACGTTGCTACTTTATACACGTTGCTAAATAAGGATATAACATCGTTATCGTGACATCCTTTTAAATAAAAATTATCTTCAATTCCCATAATCTTAGCTCCCATTAATTTTAATTAGCTATTTTGTTGCATTTCGCGACGAATTTCATCAAGCGGTGATTTATATTCAGGAATTTCTGGCTCATCAGGAATAAATTCTAATACCAATTTGAATTGTAACTTCCCTTTTTTCCAGCCTTCAGAAGAATTCCCTTTGAGAACTCTTGCATTTCCTCCATTAATTATATGGCAAAAATTTATTGGAATATAGTTACTATATTTTTCTTTGATTTGCTTATCTATGAAAGCTATAATATTTCGATTTTCCAAAACTGTGTTAAGCCAGTCTTTTACCTGATTAAGCTTATAAGCGTTATTATTCCAATCTAAAATGTCATCACCATTGGTGTCCTTCAGGTATCCCTTATATTCAATTGCCATGATTTTGTCTCCTATTAAAAAAGGTAATAAATAATTTGTCGAACAGAGGGCGTACGCGATACGCCCCTACGGATATGGACGTTTTTTGTAGGGGCGCAATGCTTGCGCCCAAAAGTTGCGATAAAATCTAGAATCAACCTAAAAATTATAACGCAAGTAAGATCTAGGTAATATCAGTATGCTCCACTAAATCCGTTTGAATGACTTCAGGTTTAATCACTTCAGATTGTACAGAAAACTCTTCCTGAGTAATCAAAGGTAATTGATACAATTGCATTGCTTTTAGGCATTCATTAATCGCTGAAATCGCTTCATTATAGGCATCAATTTTCCCCTTAACGGTTCCTTGTAAACGACTATTACGAGCAATTTTTTCCTCCGCTTCCTTTTCTAGAGTTTGCTGTAAATAGGAACGAGCCACATCATATTGTTGCAAAATCTCATCCGCTTGTTTTTCTGCCATTGGCAACAAATGGGTTTTCATTGCTTGATTAATTTTTTGACGAAAGGTTTTCCGAACTGTATTAAAAACCTTGGGTTCCACATCCAATTTTAATAATTGACGGATCGCGGGTTCTGCGGCAATAATACTTTCCGCATCGTAACCTTGATTCGTTTGTTGTAAAGTTTCGCGGAATTGATAGATGGAAAAAGTCCCTTCATCATAGAAACGGGGACTTTCTCGTACATAGGAATCACATTCAGCGATCGCCGCACTAACTAAAGCTTTAGTAAGGTCTTCTTCCACTTGTTTTAAATGGATTTCGATCCCCGCATCTTTCCCTAAAAGACGAGAAATTTCACGGTAATGATCCGTTTGACGAACTCGGTTTAATAACCGTTGAGAAAAACTCTTGACTAAATCCTTAATTCCTACAACTAACACATCCTCTAATTCATTAGACAGATAATACAAAGCCTCAACTAAAACGGCAATAAAAGGGGCCGTTGCATTTCGAGGATGATTGAGGGTTGCTTGACGATAGGCCGCACCGACAGAAAAGTTTTTTAATAGCTCATCTAAATAGGTCACCATGCGATTTTTTAGCTTAATGAAATCTTCTTCAAATTCCCGATCTAGATTCGTAATGGTGTTATTGACTTCTAGGGCAATATGTTCTCGGAAAGCAACCCCTAAATCCTGTAAAGATTGATTTAATAGGGTGAGTTCCTGGGCTTTCATGGCTTCAATTTCACGGGGCTGACTATCTAAATCATGATACTCTTTGAGATAGGTACTTTTAAGGCTGATACAAAGAGGTTGTAAATCATCAGCAAGAGTTTTAAACAGTTCGGGATACTTTTCTTCGGCAAGATAACGAGTTACTCCATCCCGAAAACTTTTAATACCGCTATCTTGAATGAGTTGATCCAGTAAAGGCGTTCCCCATTCACTTAAGATGCGGACATAATTTTCATTGGGAGTTTCATAGCTATTTACAGAAACTTTAAAGTCAGTACGGGTCAATAGCTTTTTAGAATTACCGCAATAATTGTTAAATTCATTGACAAATTGGGGGGTTTCTTCTTCGCCATTGAATCCCTTAATACTATCGGCAAAAATGGTGTCCAATCCAAAGCGATCGCGTCCTGTGGTTTGCTTAATCAGACTGCCAAAAAAGCCCAATAAACCACTAGTTTGATAGAGTTTTGTATTACCCTGAAACTGGTTTTGAATCAAACTTTCTAACCGTTGACGCAATTGGGTATTGTACCAAGTGTCATCAATACGATTAAAAACATAAAAAACGCGATCGCGGATTCCCAAATTAGAGCGCATTTTCTCCAATAATTCCGTTTCTTCGGTGGTCATTTCGCCTGCCGAAGCCGCTTTTAAAACACAGACGACGGCAGAACTATCGGGATCTTCAATTTTGCGATAGGTTAAATCCGCATCTTTTTTGACAGGGGCATCAATTCCTGGCAGATCCACTAAAACATTCCCGTCTTGCAAGAGAGGATGACAGCAATGATAATCCAGACGTTTGAGAACCGCGCTATTGCTGCCCCTTCGAGCATAACCCGCCGCTTCCGTTAGATTGGAAAAATTCAATTGTTCCATTGAATAGGTCGCATTATTCATGGTGTGGATTTTGTCCCGATTTTGGCTAAATCCTTCCAGTAATAAAATCAAACCGTAGGCTTGTTTTGCCTTATCGGATTTGCTGGCTCCTCCCTCCTGTTCAATGATTTTTTGGCATTGTTGTTCCAACAGTTGCACGGTTTCGGATTGATTAATATTGTTAACAGCTTGCAGGTTCAAACGATGAGATAAAGCCGTCACTTGTTCTCGGATTTCCACTTCACTCAGGAAAGTTAAAACGACTTCTTCCTTGCCTGGTTCAGCATATTCGATGTGACATTCCGTTCCTGTGGCGTGGCCTTCCGCACTATAGAGTAATTCCCTCTCTAACAGCGCATTAATGAGCATCGACTTGCCCGCACTAAAAGCCCCCGCAAACACGATCTCAAATTTGTGGGCGATCGCTTTTTTAAGGGAAGTTTCGATTTTACTGGTATTAAATTGGGAACGAAGGCTAACTTCTTGGTTGAGTAGATCTAGCAATTGGTTAACCTGTTCCCGTAAGTTTGCACATTGAGGAGGTAACTGAGCCATAATTTTTTTGGAATGGGTTGAAATTACAATATTTTTATTATTCCCTAAAATTTGTAGGATCAACGCTTTCCCCAATAGATATGACCTTTTTTCAATAGAGCTACTTTAATCTATATCCTTTGCAATCCTCTATCTTAAGTATCAAAAGTTCTCTAAGCCTTACACCATAGCTTTTTTCGGTTTTAGTCAAACTACACCAGTGCCAATCTCTTGTTATTTCTCACAATAAGAAAATTGGGATTTGTTTCTTAAATAAAACGCGATCGCCTCTCAGGAAGTATCACTTCAAGCCTAAAAAAATTGCAAAAAAAAGAGTCCTTATCCTGCTAACTTATCTCAAAGCAAAGATAAAGACCCAGAGTTATTAAACTTACAGTAAATACACCAAAATAAAGAGAATAATCCAAACTACATCGACAAAGTGCCAATACAATTCAGCCGCTTCTACGCCAAAATGGGAACTACTGGAATAATGACCAGCAGTACGCGATCGCCAAAGAACCGCCAAAATCAACATCAAACCAAAGGTAACGTGTAAACCGTGAAAACCCGTGAGAACATAGAAACAACTAGCAAATAAATTAGTCGTTAATCCCATTTCTAAATGGAAATATTCATACAACTGACCCGCCAAAAAACCCGCCCCCATGACCGCCGTAATCCCTAACCAAAGCTTGAGACCCGCTTCATCATTCTTTTTAATCGCAGTCTGACCCTTGTGCATCACAAAACTACTGGCGATTAGGATCACGCTGTTAATGCCAGGTAGCAACAACTCTCGTTCTGGCGTTCCTTCAGGGGGCCAAACAGGCGACATACTGCGATAGATCAAATAAGCGGTAAAAAGACCAAGAAAAATGGCACTTTCTGCCAGCAAAAACATTACCATCCCAAACATTCGATAATCGGGATGACCGTGATGGGAATGGGTTTCGGTCTCAGTGTATGCCGCCGTAACATCGGTGGACGAAATAGCTGAACTCTGCATGATGATTATATGAATAAGTCAGGTTTTACATTTTTAACGTATGTTTTCGCGTTCCCCGTAACTAATTGAAAGTCCCCCAGAATTGGGGGATTTAGGGGGCAATAAATTAATTGAAAGTGCCTCAAAATTGGGGATTTAGGGGGCAATCAAACATCATTGTGGTAGATGATCAACGAGATTCAGCTCCCACCTCAGCCAGCATCTGTTCTACGGATTCTTCCTCATCAACGAATTCTGAATCAATGCCAAAATCGTAGGGGCCAGACCAGAGAACGGGTTCTTCTTCAAAGTTTTCGATGATCGGTGGAGAAGCGGTTTGCCATTCTAGGGTTAAGGCTCGCCAGGGATTACGTCCCGCTTTTTCTCCTTTCCACAAACTCCAAGCCACATTAATGATCATAGGAAAGGTCGAAACCGCCATGATATAAGCTCCTAGCGTACTCAACTGATTTAATGGTTGGAACTGCACATCATACAGGGCAATACGACGATTCATTCCCAATAAACCTAATTCGTGCATGGGCATAAAGGTCAGGTTCAGACCAATAAAGGTCAAGGCAAAATGAAGACGACCCAGATTTTCATTTACCATACGTCCCGTCATTTTTGGGAACCAGTGATAGAATCCCGAAAAGAGAGCCAAGGCACTCCCACCAAACAGCACGTAATGGAAATGACCCACCACAAAATAGGTGTCGTGGACGTGGATATCGAAGGGAACGGAAGCAACCATGACTCCCGTTAAGCCTCCGAGTAAGAACGAGGCTAAAAAGCCGATCGCAAATAACATGGAGGTATTGAGACTGATTTTGCCGCCCCAGAGAGTTCCACACCAACTAAAGATCTTAATACCCGTTGGTACAGCAATTAGCATGGTGGTTGCCATGAAAAACATTCTGAGCCAGCCGGGGGTTCCACTGGTAAACATATGGTGCGCCCAGACAATTAAGCCCAGAAAACTAATGGCCAAACTGGAGTAGGCGATCGCGCGATAACCAAAAATCGGTTTACGAGCATGGACGGGAATTACTTCAGAAATTACCCCAAAAAAGGGCAAAATCATAATATAAACCGCAGGATGGGAATAGAACCAAAATAAATGTTGATAAACAACTGGATCACCGCCCCCCGTCGGATTAAAGAAACTCGTCCCTGCAATCAGATCAAAAGATAACAAAATTAAAGCGGCGGCAAGAACAGGAGTCGAAAGCAGAATTAAAGAAGAAGTCGCCAACATCGCCCAACAAAACAGGGGCATACTGTGGAGATCCATATCAGGAATCCGCATTTTCAGGATAGTGGTAACAAAGTTAATCGCTCCCAAAATCGAGGAAGTTCCGACTAACAGCACACTCAAAATCCAGATTTCTTCCCCCCATTTGCCACTGATTAAGCTCAAGGGCGGATAGGATGTCCAACCTGATTGGGGCGCACCCACAAAAAAGCTAGAAATCAGTAAAACACCGCCTGGAGGCGTTAACCAAAAAGCCACTGCATTTAAACGAGGGAAGGCCATATCCTCTGCCCCAATCATTAAGGGAATGAGGTAATTCGCAAAAGCAGCCCCCGCAGGCACAATCCACAAAAAGATCATGATTGTACCGTGCAGGGTCATTAACTGGTTATACAGTTCGGGAGAAACAATGTCGGGATCGGGAGTCGCCAGTTCCGTTCGCATAACCTCGGCAAAGGAACCACCGATAAAAAAGAATAAGAAAGAGGTAACCAGGTATTGAATACCAATTACTTTGTGGTCAGTACAAAAAGTAAAGTAGTCAGTCCATTTTCTCTTGGGATGAAGTGCTGGAAGGGTAGCTTCAGTTGACATAATTTATGAAAAAAAGTAAGAGAGAAAACAACAATGAAGGTCAGAAGAAAATTACAGCATATTGTGATCCTGGACGACAGATTTAACCTGGGCCAAGGTTGCCGAACTAATTCCCATTTCCTTAGCATAGGGAGCTAAAAATTGTCCTTCAGAAAGATCGGCTGGACTTAATTGAGCCACTGGTTCACTTTCGGGTTGGGCAGGAGCATTGGCCAGAACCCATTCATTAAAATCTTCTTCGGATTGGGCATAGAACATCGATTTCATGCCACCGTGATAGGAACCACAGAGTTCGGCACAAATGATAGGATATTCACCCTCTACGTTTGCCTTAAAGGTTAAGGTAGAATCCCGACCTGGAATAGCATCTTGTTTTAGGCGTAATTGGGGAATCCAGACTGCATGGATGACATCTCCCGCCGTAATGTTTAACTGAACGGGACGATTGATGGGAGCGTGCAATTCCCCTGACATGATGCCTGTTTCGGGATAGTTAAAAATCCAGGCATATTGAATGCCTTTAACATCTACGACTAGGGGCTTGACTCCATTTTTTTGGTCATCAGGGCCAGAACCGATTCCTAGTGCAACGCGGGATTGGGGAGCCATCGCCAACATATGACTATGATCATGTCCTTTATGGCTGGATGCGACTTGTTCAGATTGACCATCCCCAGAATATACGGGGTCTAGACCCCCTAAATTGTTATAAACTTCAAAACTATAAACCGCTAGGATAAAGACTAAAACAGTCGGTATAGCTGTCCAGAGAATTTCTAGGGGAACATTGCCTTCAACGGGCGGGCCATCGGTTTGATCGCCTTTGCGACGACGAAAACGGATCACACAGTAGAGCAAAACACCGTCCACTAATAAAAACAAACCAGTGGCGATCGTCATCATAAAGTTGAAAATTTCATCCACTTTGGTGGCATCGCTAGAAGCGGCAACGGGCATCAGTCCATGATTTTGACCATACCAAAGGCTGATCAAGGTGATGGCGATACCCGCAATTAAGGTAAGAATATTGCTAGGAATTTTCACGGCGTTTTGGATAGTATAAATTTGCCTTTATCTATAACAGGGTAAAGCAATTTCTCCATTAGGGTTGCCATGCAGACCACATTCTTCAGAGAATTTTAACTTTTATTCCCGTATTCGCGATCGCGAAAGAAAGAATCCCGATCTTGTTGATTAAGTAAACTTGACTTTTTCTAGGATTTCATCTCCTAAATTGCTTAATGGGTGCAATAATCCTAAAATAAATCTTAATTTTAACCATCCTTACCAGGCCATTCGAGTGAATCTGCGTTATTTTTAGCTTAATGCTCAAAGGACAAGGTTTCGCTTTATGGTAACGCTGCTAGAAAATCCCTTTCGGGTTGGACTCCGACAAGAAAGAACACCAGAACCGCTCATTCTCATTATTTTTGGGGCATCGGGCGATCTCACCCAACGAAAACTCGTTCCTGCAATTTATCAAATGAAACGAGAACGACAACTACCTCCCGAATTAACCGTAGTCGGTTTTGCTAGACGGGAATGGAGCCATGAGCACTTTCGAGAACAGATGCGGCATGGCATCACAGAATTTTCCGACGGCATTGGCAACGAAGATCTTTGGAATGATTTTGCCCAGGGACTATTCTATTTTTCTGGTGACATGGATAACCCAGAAAGTTATCAAAAACTCAAAGCATTCTTAGAAGAATTAGACACCAAACGAGGAACTAGAGGCAATCGAGTCTTTTATTTAGCCGTATCACCCAAATTTTTCCCGCCAGGCATTAAACAACTGGGAGCGGCAGGAATGCTAGATGATCCCATCAAAACTCGGATTGTCATTGAAAAACCCTTTGGAAAAGACCTGGGTTCCGCCCAAATCTTAAATCGGGTAGTCCAAAATGTTTGCCAAGAAGAACAGGTTTATCGCATTGACCATTATTTAGGCAAAGAAACCGTTCAAAATCTTCTCGTTTTTCGGTTTGCCAATGCCATATTTGAACCCATCTGGAATCGTCAATTTGTCGATCACGTTCAAATCACCGTTGCGGAAACCGTTGGCGTAGAAGATCGAGCAGGTTATTATGAAACCTCTGGCGCATTGCGAGACATGGTACAAAACCATATTTTGCAACTGCTCTGTTTAACGGCAATGGAACCTCCTAATTCCCTATCAGCAGATAGTATTCGCAACGAAAAAGTTAAGGTTTTACAAGCAACCCACTTAGCAGATATTAATAATCTTGAAAAATCTGCTATTCGTGGGCAATACAAAAAGGGCTGGATGAAAGGAAAACCTGTTCCAGGTTATCGGGAAGAGCCAGGCGTTAATCCTGAATCTGGCACTCCAACCTTCGTTGCAATGAAATTAATGATTGACAATTGGCGTTGGCAGGGCGTTCCTTTTTATCTACGGACAGGAAAACGGCTCCCCAAAAAAGTGAGTGAAATTGCCATTCAATTCCGCGATGTACCCCTACTAATTTTTCAATCTGTTGCTCACCAGACGACTCCTAATGTCTTAAGCCTACGAATTCAACCCAATGAAGGGATTTCTTTACGATTTGAAGCAAAAATGCCTGGTGCTGACCTACGGACTCGCACCGTAGAAATGGATTTTGGCTATGGTTCATCTTTCGGGATGGCAACGGCGGAAGCCTATCACCGTTTGTTGTTGGATTGTATGTTAGGGGATCAGACCCTATTTACCCGTGCCGACGAGGTAGAAGAAGCTTGGCGAGTGGTGACTCCTGCTCTGAGCGTTTGGGATTCGCCCGCCGATCCAACGAAGATTCCTCAATACGAAGCAGGCACTTGGAATCCCCCCGAAGCTGAAGACCTGATTAATCAAGATGGTCGTCGTTGGCGCAGGTTGTAGAATTACCTTTGTTCAAATGATAATAGTTAGAAATTTCAATAAGTGAATGTTTCGCTTGGATTTAGTATGGATCTCCCTTAATTTTACGGATAGAGCTTGAGTAAAGAGGGAGATTTTTTTAGACAACATAACTTTGAAATTTCTGGATATTATCACTTGAGAAATCACGCTCTGGATTTTTTAGAACGTTATTGTTCTTCTGGTTAAAATTAGGCTAACCGTTGTTTTAACCACAATGCTAACAAAGGCAGGGCAACCCGATAACCTAATTTAGCTCCATAAATCAAGCCTTTTTGTTCTAATCCTAATAATGCACCTTGCAGACCGCCCCCTTTAGAAAGTTGATGTTTATGGACATATTCCTTGGCGTGGGGGCTATCGGTGGGATCACTGGCCAGACTTTCTAAAACCCTTGCTTGAATGGGCGGCAATAGTAACAAGAGGGATTCAAAGGTCTGAGAAAGGTCTTGGATGAGGGCGAGGGTAGCACGATGAACCTGATGGAATTGGATCAGATTTTTGGAAAAATTTGTTGGTAAGGCATAGGAATTGACGTTTTTTTCTAGGGAAAGATGGTTGTCCCAATCCTCAATTCCCAGGGCTTCAACTCGATATTCCAACCAAAGACGACGGGCCAGGGCGATCGCGTCTCCAATATGACCCTGGGCAGAATCCAGAAATAATTCCAAGGCATCCTGTTGAAAGTCCAGATTTTTTGCGGCCATCACATCAATGACCCAGGCTTGAAGTTCTTCCCGTTGCAGAGGCGCGAGGGACATCACCTTGAGATTGCTATCATTGGCCCAAATTTCGGGAACAGTGGCGAGAATGACGTAATTAATGCGACTTTGCTGTTGGACTTCTTGACGTAAGTAGGCCTCCCATTGTCCTGAACGATCCCAGGAACGAATATGGGGAAAATTTTGAAACACAAAGACCACCCGACAATCGAGTTGCTCGGCCAGCATTTGGGGAAAGGCTAATAGGGCTTGAAAAATACTCCATTCTTCCTTTTGGTTTACTTGCCAAGTTAGGCGGGGAGATTGGGTAGAATTTGTTTCAATTGTGAGGGGAAAATTGAGGCAATTTTTTTCGATTAACCCTAATTCATCAGGAAAAACTTCTAATAATCCTTCTGCCAATAGGGTCAAAAATTGAGAAGAGGTTGTGGCTCGCAGACAGTCAATTTCCATGACCTTGGCCCTAACTCGCTGCGCGGCTAATTGAATCAGCGATCGCCGTCCACTGCCTGAAACTCCTGCTACCATCAAATCACCGTCTTCTGCCAAAATCTGACTAACTGCGTGAATTTCGACTTTTCTGAGCAGAAATGGGGAATCAATATCGGGACGTTGATAAACTTGCGGCAAACGAGGGATCATCCTAACAGTAAATTTAAAAAGATATGAGTAAGTACATGGTTCTTAAAAATGTATAAGATCCCCCTGTCCCACAGACATCTCTCTTATCAAGGTAGGAATGTTTCATTCTCCAAGGCTAAGAAAGAAAGTAGGTTGACATACTCCCCACGAATAAATGCGGGGGATTCTTGTTCATGGCTCACAGAAGTCCACTTACTATATCTGGCTTCCCATCAATAGTAGAGGCGGTCTTCTCCCCATGCTTTCCCTC